>JANBVJ010000002.1 GCA_024239055.1 Patescibacteria group bacterium
CTTTGGCAACTTGATCCTACGAGTTCTGAACCAATGTTGCATTGAATTACATTACAATCATTACCTTGAAGAATTGTGCCAGTCGGACATTCAATGCTTTGGCAAATATTTCCATTAAGAAATTGTCCGGTTGCACAAATGATTTCATTACAACTATTCCCTACGAGTGTTTGACCAATTGCACACTGGATTTCCTTGCAACTGCTACCAATTAATTCACTTCCAATTTCACAAACAATTTGTCGGCACGTATTTCCTATCAATTCCTGACCAACCGAGCACAAAATAGGTGTGCATGTTGAGCCAATTAGATTTGAACCAATTTCACAAATGATTCTATCGCAACTGCTACCAATTAGTTCAAAACCTACATCACATGTGATAAATTCACATTTGTTTTCCATTAGGTTCACTTGCTGACCAGAAGGACACGATAAGGGCACACATTCGTTACCACCTGCTCCACCTGCTACAAATCCTGCTGAGCAGTTTAGAGGTTCACAAGTGAAACCTACCAAGTGAAAACCAATTCCACAGACAATAGGTTGTGATGTTCCACGTAAACGAACTGCACCTTCTTGTTCCCACCATGTTTGATCTTGCTCCCAACAACAACCTGTATTTAGAGGCACACTTGGATTTATTCTAATGAACATTGTTAATGAGTCACCACCTGTTGTGGTAAGTGCTCTTGTGGTTAGTGCTGATACAGGTGTAAAATCTCTTTGCCTACTATCTAAGTTAGGTTGCCAACCACCTGACTTATCGACTGTATTTGTACAAGCTAATTGTGGAATTCTTGCGTATGTTGTGCTTCCTGAACCTGTTAGAATAAAATTACGTGGATCAGCAGGTGAACCTGCACCTTGCATTGTTCTCATCAATTGACTTGTTGGGAGTGAATCTATTCCTCCTGATAGCCAAATAAATCCAATTATACATTCAACATTAGTACCTACTGAAATATTAGGAAAGAATTTTTGTGGATTGATTTGTGCTGATGCCCTAGTGTATTTGAAACTATCTGGAATGGCAGAAAGATCCCATTCAGCGAAACCAATCCAACATTTTAGCACTGGTGATGTACTTCTTCCCAATGACATAGGATAATCTGTTCCCTGTGTAATAGATTTAAATTCATTACAAGTTCCATCTACACTTTCAATAATTCCACTTCTATCAGGTTTTCCTAAAATAATATCACCTGTAATTTGTCCTGTTAGTGGATCTACAGGGAAAGAAGTGAATTCAAATGAAGGTAAAGCAAATGGTAAAGTAAAAAATTGTGCATCAATATCTAATGCAATTGTTTCAAGTTGACCTACTACAACTACTGAAAATCCTAAGATCATTGCTACAATTAGGAAGTTTCTTACTGTTGGATTGCCTTTCTTTACCATTATCCTCTTCTCCTAGCAACAATTCCCACTCCTGACATTCCTGCAATTACAAGACCAGTAATTAGAAATAATGATGGATCAACACCTCTAACCATTAGTAAATCTGGTACAATTTGTCTACAATTATTTTCAAATGGTTCAGTTCCTATCGGACATTCCAAGTCTATAGGAACGCATTGATCTCCTACTTGTTGGAATCCTTCAACACAAAGTATTAGAGTTGTTTCAGGAACACATTCATTATTTGATGAAATTTGTCCGGCAGGACATTGTATTTCTAAGCAATCATTTCCTGAAAGAAATGTGTTAACCTGACACTGTATCGCTTGGCATTGATCATTAATTAGTTCTTGACCAGTTGGACACTCAATTAATTCGCAACTACAACCACTTGCAGTAGGTGTTGTTCCTTCCTGACAATTCAATTCTACCTGACATTGTGGAATATCATCAGGTGGTATTGTTTCTTGTGGAACACAAACTGCACGTTGAATTGTATCAGGACATGCACTTCCACATTCAATTATGTTAACAGTGAGAGGATCATCAATACAAACTGTTATACATCCAATTTGTTCTTCAAAAATCGTTAGATCTTCATTTACTTCACATACAATTGTTTCACATTGATTAGTAACTGTGTTTAGTGTTTGATCAATTGCACAAATTATTGGAACACATCTGAATTCAACCTGAGCAAAACCTACATCACATCTTATTGGTGGACTAGAACCTGTAATTTTCCAAGAACCTTCTGTTGCCCAAAACTGATTACTAATTCTATATTGTTGTGCAAACCCATCATTTGAACCTAAGTCAGAAGGAACAAAACCTAAAACTAACTTATCATTTCTTACTCCTTGATCAAATGTTCCACCACCTATAGCATTGTTAACAATATCAACACCTGTTTGACCAAAATTAAAAGTTTTAACTCCTAATGTTCTACACCATGCTCCGTTAGGATCTTGAACAAAATCAGGAGTATTAGGGAATGAACTTGGTCTGCCTTCTAAAATTAACTGTGGTGTAATCCTTAATTTATTAATTAATGTTGCCTCTGGAACTGTATCAATGTTAAAATCATTAAAAGTGATTAAGCAATTCAATCCTGACATTGGTGTATTATCTACTAATTCTAATTGAAATTGTACAGAAGTTGCAACAAAGTCATTTGGTATCTCTGTTACATCCCATTGAGCATAAGCATAAGCACAATGTTTGCTAATTGATCCAACAGAAACAGGTTGTGAAGCCCACCAAACAGGATCTAAATTCCTTTCTCCACTTAATCTTCTTCCAAAATCTGTAGTGCAAGTTGGACTAATAGTTGAAATATGTGTACCACTTTGTTCAAAGGGAACTACATCTGGTGCACCAAGTACAATTGTTCCAAGTATTCCACCAGTAGTTGGATCAATTGGTACACTAATTATAGAAAAACCAGTTAATTGCCCTCCTAAAAGAACATTAACAAATGTACCTTGCGTAATTGCATCAACATCCAGAAAAACTCCATAACCAATCAAACCAAAACCAATCACTAGAGTAATTACAAAAATTGGGAATTTTTTCTTTTTCTTAGCCATTATCCAACCCTAAAACTTGCAAATAGTGATCTAAAGAACTCTGCTAGTGAAAAACCTGCACTAAAACCTGTAGGAATTTCAATCTCTACTAAAGCGTTTGCATCAAGTGTTGTTACATCTGAATCAACGATAAATCTTATTGGTACTGCAAATTCATTTCCTAAAGTGTTCTTAGGAACTAACAATGTGTATTTGAATTCGTCATCTGACCTTCCATCAAAAGATAATCCTTCTCCCATCAAAGTCTGAGGTAGATCAAAATCAAACCATGAATTGAATTCAGATGGAATTAAAACCTGAGTAATCATTAATGGTCTTTCATTTCCCCAATCAAATTGAACTGTTCCTGTAATAGATTGTCCCTTTGCAGGAGTATGAAATCTATCAAAAACTAAAACATCCTCTCTAAATAAAGTTTGAAATCCTTCCAAACCAACAGTTGATGAAGGTGCTCCACCTCCACCTAGAATACCTTCGCCTTGATTTTCTCCTGTTTCTCTTGAAACTACAATTTGCTGATCAGTTGATGGTGGACACTGACCTATTGCTAAACATGTTACTGGTGGTTGTTGACCCTTGAAGCCTTTTCCTCTGAAAATTCCTGTGGATGCATCTACGCCTCGATCACTTGCTTTTCCCTGTGAACTTGTTGCATCAAGTGATAGTGTTTGAACAGAAAAAAATGTAGAAAGATCTGTAAATACAAATAGAAACAAAATTGTACCTGCTAAAATTCCAAAAATTATTAGAGTATTCCTACTAGATCTAGTATCCTTATTTGCCATTTCTACACTCTAAAATTACGTAGAAAGTGTGCCTGATGTTGTTACGAATCCAGTACCATGACAAGTTAAACATTTAATTTCCTTCTCAGAATTTTGTGGATCTGGTACTTTGCCAGTCTTACCACACATGTAGCACTTTACTGACTGAACCCATTTTGCTTTATGTTTAGTCATCCTCTTTTTGCGTTTCCTTGCTGTAGGTATAATGCTACTGCTTTTTTATCTGGTGGTAATGAACTAAAACCTTGCCCAAATAGTCCAGAAGAAATTGAATCAATATCAGTTGTTTTGCTTTGTGCTACTGCTTTGAGTGTACATGAATCTAACTTTACATTTTGACCACTTAGATTAATTCCTCCAACCTGACCAGTGTTCGGATTAACTGATACTGGATGGCATTGTCCTAGTTGTCCTTTTGCTTCTGTTTTAATATCTGATAATACTGCTCTGCCTGCAATCTTCGCACCTGACTTTGTTGCACTACCAAGTCCCCTAAGAATTCCTTTTCCTGCTCCTTCTACAAGTGGTGTACCGATTGATGATACAGTTTTTCCTGCTCCTACTGCAACACCTTTTGCAATTCCTGATGCAACTGCCTTTGTTCCTAGTGCAAGTCCACCTGTTACAATTCCAATCTGCCTTCGTTCTTTGTGAACTAATCTTTTTTGTCTTATTGGATGAAAGTTTCCTTTTCTATCTTTGAATCCTTTCAATGAGTCCACCTAATGTTAGCACGATCTAATTTTTCTGCCATATCTTTTTTTATTGAATAACCATTTTCCAGAACCATTTTTAGTAAAATTCTGATATTCCTTCTCAAAGTCATAGGATAAACATTTGCAATTTTAGCAATTTCATTCTGAGAAATAAAATCATTCAAGCAGATAACCCTCTACAATTATGACAAAGTAACCAGCAAGTATCAGGACTTGCTTCATCAGCACACGTAGGGCATTTATGTTCAAGTTTTTTGAAATAAAGTACAAAGCCTAATTCTTTTCCACATTTTTCACAGATTATGACTTCTTCCTCTTCAACTGTTGGTTGTTTTTGTAATCCACTCATACAAATCCTCTCAATCTAGAATTTTCATACATTTTTACTGCAATAAAGAATAGAAGTATAATGAATATGACTCCTAACGCAAAAGTAAATAACAAATCTGATTTTTCTACAGTAAGTGGATCATCTCCGAATGCTTTTGTATGCTCGAAAATTCCTACCATATTTAGCCATTCTAACTGATCTGGAATCTCTATACCTCTTCCTACATAGTAAAAAACATCTATAATTCCTGTAGATAGCAGAATCAGAGGCACTAATCCCCACAATATTATGATGAAGATTCTAAGTCCTGTGAATTTTCTTTTTCTAATTGCAATTGTTAGAAATCTAAATCCGGCAAATCCTAATGGAATTACAATGAATTGAACCATTAATAATTGCCAGTAAACGTTTCCAATCTCAATTTGTGCATCAGAATCAAGGTTCATCCTTTCTCTAATAATCTGACAAAAATTCTCTTGGTTTGATGGGAAGCAAGTTTCAATTGCTAATCCTACATAGGAATCAAAAATTTCTATATCTGTGTAAACTACAAGACCAGTAATTAATACTGTAATGAAAAATAATCCTACTAATTCAGCAAAGATTGAGGCATTTTCAGTAACAACTTGTGACATCTCATCTTCATTCTTTGTTGAAAAATCTTGCAAAAATTACCTGTCTTGCATTAATGAAGATTATGAAAGTTCCAAAGAGTAGATAGTAACCTAGCCATGCATTAATATCTGAATTATTAAAGTTGTAATCAAATAATACAATTTGTACTACAAAGTACATTCCTATGAGGAAAATTATAATTAGTAAAACAACAGGTATGGTTGATTCCTTATCTCTTTTACGTAATGCAAGTCCTTCTATCAATGCCAATAATGTTACAATCAAAGTCACGTAGAGAAATAGAATTTGTTCAGCACTAAAAAGTGCATTAATATCATAAGGAAATGGTAATGATGATCTAATAAGTTGTAAACCTAGAAGTAATGCTAGAATTAAAGATGCAATCTTGAATAGGGCTATCGAATAGAACTTTACTGGTGTGGTCATCTTACTACAATGTAAAATAGACTAACTATAAGAGAGTATTTTGTTTAAAAAACAAGATTAATCTGACAAAAATTCCTTCTGGTTCTTCTGGTTCTTCGAATAAATCCGATACTGTGATTACCCATAATGTGATTACAACAAAAAGTAAAATTACTAAAATCCCAAGTCTTTTTGTGTTTGGTTTTTCAGGATATTCTTCATCTTCCATTAGTAGTAGAAGAAAATTAAAAGTCCTATTATAAGTAATGATAATACTACAAAAATCATGATGTGAATTGCAATTCTTTTTATCAATGAGATCGCAATTATTACTGCAATTGCTCCTGCAACAAGGAACAAAATAAATTCGTCAACATGAACAGGAGAAAGAAATTGTATCAAGTCCTCAGCAAAACCATGTGATGTTTTTAGAAGATCAATACCACTTCCCACCATATCAAGTCCACTATCTTTGAGGTTTTCTGTTTCTGTCTCAGTTGCATTTAGTAAATTCGGATCTGAAAAATCTAATTCCTCTGTAAATTCATCTACAATTGTTTCTATTCCACCTTCGATGAATTCTTCGATCTGCTCTGACTGTGCGTAGGCAGAGGGAATCAATAGTGACACGTACACGATTGATAGAATCAGAATCGCTAGAACTTTCTCCACAGTAAAAAATGCAAAGCGTTACTAATAAAAAGATTGAAAAGTGTTATTTTCTTGAGAGAGTTTTGTGTTATACAGATGAAGGCTAGGAGAAGTGAGATTGACAGCATGATCAATCTATTACTGTATTCATTTCGTAATGGAAAAAATCTTCCATTCATAATTCCAACAAAAAGTTGCCCTGACCTCAAGCCTTCAAAGAAAGAAAAAAGAAAATCTTGTAAGAAAAGACACTCAGAGATTATAATAGAGTCGTATCTATCGGAAGAAAAAAAATTTCATTTAAAGTATTATGGAATGCATACTTCAAAGGATGTGTATGAGTTTGATCAAGATCAATTGCTTGTAAAACAAATGATAAAAAATAGTCTTAAAAAGAAAAAATATGGTGGTAAAACACTATTGGAAATTAGAAATGTGAAAAAACTCTTGAAGAAAATCGATACTGATAGGATAAAACAAATTAACTTTAGGCTTTCTGAGAAGGAAAAGAAGAGTATTACTGCTAAAGCCGAAAAAAGAAATCTAGAAATTTCAGACTATATTAGAATGAAATTATTTTCTTAGTATCGTTGATTCCTCTATTGTTTGTAAATTCAATTCCTTGAATATTTGTTCTAATGTATTCAATGTCTCCCTGTCTCCCTGTCTCCCTAAGAAATGTGATTACTAATATAGGTTCTCATAGACACACCATGATTGAAAAAATGCATTTCTAGATCGCTTTTGAGTTGAAAAGAAAAAGTGCAGTTGGGATATGGGCACATGTGCTTGCCTCCACAACATTTGCATTGTTTTTTCAAAGTGCTGGAATTGAAACTTCTTTAGTTACCTCTTGAGTTTGAGTTTGATTTTGAGATAATATTTCTAAGGAAGTCAACTCCAAACATTCATGTGCACATTGAGCATCATGATCTCTGATTGGTTTGTTACAATTTGTACAGTTTATTTTATCTTCCCCAAAACCCATTGTTTTGACATCTATTACAGTTCTTTGATGAAGATTCATTGACCATACCACAATTTTTACAAACCTTCATTTCCAATCAAATAGTTTTTAATTTTCCTCTGCCATGTTCATGATTATTTTTGATATGAAGTGATAATGCAATTACATTGTCTTTCATCTCACCTAAATTTTTTCCACAATAATCACAAATTGCATCAAAGTCAGACATCAATCTCACTTTGTAAAATTCTAACTTTTCTTAGCATCTCATCTCTCATATCTCTGAGAATTCTTCTAATTGTTGGTCTTGGAACTCCTGTTTCTTCTATTACTTTGTGAATAATTTCATCTTTGTTTGTCAGACCTGCATCAAGAAGTCTTTCAACTTCATGAACTACTTTATCTGTTTGATTTGTTTTTCTCATCATTTTAGATACAGATCTTATCCCAACAATTCATACAGTAATGTTTACCAGATTGATTTCTTTGAACCATTACTGTTTCCCCGACTAGAAGTTCCTTTCCACATTTTCTACATTCTCTATCTTCCATTCTGATTCTAGGAGTAATTGTAACTTGTTTCAAGTTATTCTTCTCCCACACCTATGACAAATTGTTACTGTTGGTTGTCCGTTCATATCATTAGCGATTATAACACAATGTTCCTCTGCATGACAGTTTACACAGTATTTTTTCATTTCTTTCTTAACTCCTTCAACTCCTTGCAATCATATCTAATATGATAAAGGAATTCTGTAAAATCAAATTTTTTTCTGTTTGTACAAAGTGGGCAATGTTTCCTTCTCTGTGTCATTTTTCCCATTTCCTTTTTAGATCATCTATTGTAGGTGGTGATTTGTTTTCTGCTGATCTTCCTTGATGCTTTCTCCCAAAACACTCAAAGCAAAGTATCTGTCCTTTTTCCTGAACCAATTCAACATCACTTGTTAAACAGGAATGGCAAAGTCCTTTCATTATACTTCTACTTCCTTAATTGTTTTACATTGATATTCCCAATTTGTAGTTGGAATTGGTTTTTTTGCTTTCACAAATTTACCAGTTGAGATATTTTTATCGAACCTCGCTTGAATTTCATCAACTGTTTCACCATGACAGATGCAATTATGACATTGAGGACATTCTTTTGTTCCAATTTTTAATGTAATATAATGAATGCACCATTCGCTATCCTCAAGAAATGATGTAAACCCACAGTCTTTACAAGTTACTTGGTGCTTGATCATTTTCCCCATGCTTCATGACCTCCACATTGTCTACAAGTAATTGTTCTATCACTGTTAATTATCATGTGATTAGAATTGCAGTCATGACAGTTCATGTTAGATCACCATATTTTATTTTCACAAGTCTTTCATATCTGGTACAACCTTCTTCCCCTAATGCCTCTACACATATTTTGTAGTCATCAATAGTTAATTTTTCCATTAATTTCCTATCTGCTGTACTCAGTTCTTCTACAACTAGAAGATCAATTATTTTCTGTTGGTTCACTATAATTTCACTTACTTGAGTATTGATCATATAGAAATTGAATGTAGTTGTAGCCTGAAATACAATTAGAATTGCAACTATTCCTGTGAAAAAAAGACCTCCTGAACTCATTCTCATTTTCAATGACAATTACACTCGCATTCACAATCTATTGGATCTCCATGATGTCTTATTCCTTGTAATGTTCTATACTTGCATTCTTTACTATGAATCATTTTTTTTCTCCACGAGTGGACATTGTTCTAATATTTTGAAATAGATGAAAGCAACTTCTTTACATCTTTGATTAGTATGTTTTTCAAAAACTTCATTACAATATGGACAAGTATCTTTTTCAATGCCCATTTTTAATTTCTCCCCATGTTATTCTAATTCCTAGTAAATGTAAGATGTGATGTCCTCCCCAATTCCTATAGAAAATACTCCAACCACACTCACATGTCTGCTTTAGATTATGAATAAAAATTCTCATTTTGTATTCCTTAATTTAATGTACATCAATATTGTTAATCCGTTTATTGCTATTGCTGTAGCAATAAAAATTACAATTAAAATTACCATTCGTTCTGGATAAGGATGCCAAGTCATCATATCAAGATGATAATTTGTTGTGTAAATTGTAAAGAGATCTATAAACACTGCACCAAATATTGCAATTCCTAAAGCAATTTTTTTAAGAAATTTTTGATCTTCTTCTAACCTCTGTAATTCATACTCATACCAATTCCAATTCATTTATCATCTTTCTCCAATACTTTGCGAACACGATCAATTGTTTTTTTATCTGCTTTGATATGGATATTGAGTTTTTCACCAACAATATAATCAATCTTTAATTTTTTAATAGTCATTTCTTTAATGCCTCATTGACCTTAGCAAGTTCATTTCTAACCCACATTATTCCAGATACATATCCTGCATTTGAGGCTTCTACTAATCCATGAAGATCACTTGGAGAGTTTTCCATTTCTTTTAATGATCTTAGAACTTCTTTTTCCATCATAATCTCAATAACTTCTAATGCATCTTTGTTACTGTATAATTCTAAAATTTCTTCTACTGAATGATATTGTTTCATTTATCATCTTTCTCCCAAACTTTTTTTTCTGGAAATTCACCTCTGTAAAAGAACCAAAAATAAGAATTACCTCTATCAACAATTGGAATGATTTGCCCTATACGAAATTTTTTTGGTGCATCGCTTTGTGCTTGTAAGACTTTGTTTAATTGCTCTTCATTAGTTCCATATTGACCTTGAAATGAAACAGATTTGGCTTTAACATCAATAAAATTCATTTTCTAGTCATCTTTCCTCCTTCATTTGTTTTCTTTTTATTAACATAGTTTGATTCAATTTTTTTCAACATTGCAACATCAATGTCTGCCTTTGGTCTCATAGCCATTATTTGGAAAAAGAAATGTAAAAGATCTGCTCCTTCTTCTGAAACTTCCTCATCAGACTTTCCCTGCCAAATTGCATCTAACATTTCAGATCCTTCTTGAACCATCCTACTATGCAGATAGAATAATTCTTGATTGTATCCTTTTTCCTTTGCAAGTTTACCAACTTTCAGTTGATAGTCTTTCAGATTCATTTTATTTTTGAATAGATTCATTTCCCTTCCTGTTTTAATTCATAGAAAAATTGTTGGCATTTCATTCCTTCTGCAAGAGTAGGATGATATTCCTTACAGTTTGCATCCCAATAACATCTCCTACAAATTTGATGTTTGATGCACCAACCACACTTGCAAAATTTGTGACCAAAAAGAATGCATTTCCAGTTCTTTGTCAAATCCATATCATCCCTTGTTTTCTTGCACAGTCTCTACAAATTATTCCCATACCTGTAATTATTAATTTTTGATCTGTTCTAAGGCAACCAATACATTGATTCTCTGGTCTGTGCTTATGGCATAAGTAATCAATTTCTGGATAACAATCCTCACAACCCACTTTATTTTCATTCATTTCTTATTTTTTATCTCCTTGAGAATTATTCCATCATTACAGTCGTGATGAAAGTGAATTTTTATGTGTTCATAACAATATGATCCAGTGCAAATTGGACATTGGTTTTTAGGATTCTCTTGACAACCAAAAATTCCACATATAAGTCCATTCTTTGATTCATTAGACCATTTCTGAACCTTGTCATAGAGTTCTTTAGGATCAATTTCATCAATGTTTACTTCCTCTCTTCCATGACCAACATAAATTTCAGCATCTTCTGGAATTTTTTTCATAATCTTTTTGAATTTTTTTAGAGTATCCGAATCTTTAATGATCATTTTTTTGGAATCTCCATTTTTCTTTTATGGGCTATCATTGCACTAGCCATTAAATGATGTAAAATATTACATTGATCACATTCAGAAGCGTGTTGTCCTGTTTCAATGCCTTTTTGCAATCCCATCATAGTAATTCCATCCTCAATTTTTAGTTCTTCTAAGACTTTAATTGCAAATCTTTTTGACTGTTCAAAATTTTTTCTTGTAATTACAATATGTTCTTCTTCTTCACTCAACTATTGTTACACCTCTATTGATATTGTCTGCACATGAATTGTACATTGGTGACTTTGGAAAATGTTTTAGTGCTCTTTGTAATGCCTTTCTATAACAATATTTTTGATGAAAAATTCTATCAACCTTTCCAGATACAAAAAAATCAGTTAGTTCTGGTTTCATTTTAATTATATTGCTCCTTTTTGTTTTTCCAAGTTTCCTTGTTTGCATATCTGGATTTTTGAATTTATTAGGCATGTACATTCTAATTGTAACTTCATTAAGTAATCCAAGTTTTTCGAAATCTTTTGTTATTGAATTACATACATCAGGAATATGAATACCTTTGTGCAAATATGGAACTGATAACCAACCAAAAAATTCTTTTTTTCCGAGATTAGTCAAACCTTTGAAATATAGTTCAAACTTCTCTTGATCTCTAATTACAACATTTTTTATCATTGGTTTTATAAATTCGAAAATCTCTACATTTGGATTTATCTGTGGTTTTTCTTTAACTACTAAATTCTTATATTTTGATACAAATTTTCTTATTTTATTTGCATCCCAATTTTTCGGAAGGATTCTTCTAAATTCTAATTCTTTTAAAATTTCATTATAAGATAATTTTTTTATTCGTAATGATATTATTGTTTTAAGTAAAAAAATTCTTTCATCTAATCTCACTTTACTAACTTCACCTCAACAATATCGTCATTTTTTAAATAATGATCAATTGTATCTAAAACGGTTTTATCCCAAACATAGTCTGAATCAAATTTCATTACTGATACATCCTTTGTTCCATCTTTAGTTTTGATTTTAATGAATAACTCTCCCATTTTTTATGCCTCTATATCCATATCACATGTAACTTCACAGTCTGGTTCTGCTTGATCTGCACATGCCTGACACCAGTATTCAGGATTTTGATCATCCATTTTTTTGTTAAACTCATCAGGCATTAGAATTAAAGTTAGTTCTTGTTCCTTGCTTGCTTCTTCTTCATTCTCATCATAATTTTCCAAGTGGGATTCACTCTGACACATTCCAAACTTTTTTGAAGGATTTTTAGAGTCATCAAAGTCACAGATGTAATTTTCTCTGTCAAATGCAACCTTCAACATTTTTTTAATTGCTTTGAAACTATTCCTGTTAATGTACATCATATCAAGACCATCAAGTGCATCTATGTTTGGTTCCATCTCATCAAAGGTTTCATCTAATCCTCTTGTTACTTCCTGTTGGATTCGTTTGAGATATGTATAGGCATACAACTTTGGAATAATATCGTATTTTTCAATTGTATCTGCAAGAACATCACTACCTCCTGTTCTTAGAATATCACATGCTTCGGTAATCATTTTTCTAGAAATTCCTTCCATTATTCCAATCTCTTTTTATTTTGAAAATATCTATCAATTCTTTTTTCATAAATTGCTGTAATCAATCCTATGAATACAATTACAATAGCAATTAACAATAAAATTGAATCTAAGTTAAAAATAAACCTAATTGCTCCAAGTGAAAATCCAGAAATCATAAGTAGTAACCAAATTCTTGTTGCATAACTTCTCATATCCAACTGTTTTCTAATGTTATCTTTAGGATTCATCGAATTCCATCCCTCTTTACAATTTTTACTACTTGTTCATAGATGAAAATTTTGGGAATATCATCAAGAAGTTTTGCCATGCTTAATTCCCTGTGACACTTTTTGTAAAACTTCCACCAATCTACTATGCACTTGTAACTTCCATCGTACAAAGGAGTAGGTTCATCAAATTTGTACTTCATTTCTTTTTCTCCTTTAGTATTTCAATTTCCAGTTCCTTCTTTGCTTCCTCAATAACCTTTTCAATAATTGGATTGAAGTTCTTAACGCCTAATCCAATTGAACTCACAAGTGTTATTGTTTTGCTGAAACTCCAACTTGATTGAGTTTCTTTGATTAAATTTGCTTGAACCTCTCTTAATTTTAACAGTATTTTATCATCAATGATTACTGTAATTCTGGTTCCTACCATTTGGGTTTAAACACCTTCCCACAAACTGATCTTAAACACCTGTACTTTGTATTTTTTTTAGTTGCATCAACTGGAACTGATCTTGATTCGCACTTTGGACAGAAGATCATTTACAATCTCCCTTTGACATGTGTTTTTTTAGATGAAAAGTACAGAACATTTCCTTGCAATTTTGACAAGATAAATCTCCCACTCTAATACATCCTTCTCTGACACAACTAACGAAACTCATTGATCATCACTACAGTCTAAAACTCCCTTGCAATCTGGACATCTGTACTCGCAAGCAACAGTTTTTTCCATTACAACATCGCATCTAGGACACCTTATTTCCTTCATTTTTAATCACCAAAGAATGGTCTGTATTCCAATCAATAATTTTTAGATTTACTAAAGCATTAATTAACTGACTTACTTCTGGACTACTCATCTTAGTTTTTGCCTTGATGAAATCTCTTTGACTCCAATTGTGCATTCCTTCTAATTGAATAATTAATGTTAAAACTTCATCAAGTCTTTCTACATTAATTCTACAAAATGATTCGTACCTTCCGTTGATTATTCTTCTTAGGAAAAATTTTACATCCAAGAGAAAACTGCTTAGTTCATGTTTTCTATACATTCTTGATCTATCTGAACCAAAATATTTGTAGACCATGAATCCTGCAACAAATAAAAGAACTGCTTCCATTGGATTATTTACTATTGCATCAATGATTTCAAAACTCAAAGGTATAACCACCTGAAAACCATTTCTCTTTCATCTTTTGAAAGTGCTTTCCAATCACAAAGAGTATCTACTTTAAAGTCTGCATTATGAAGAATTACATCTCTGTCTCTAGGATCTAATTTGTCCCACAACTCCTTAACATGTTCAAGTTTTTTTACTACTTCATTCAATTCTCTTCTAACCTCTTTGCTCCGTAAAATGCTAAACCAATTGCAACTACTGTTAATACTACCAATGCACCAATTCCAAATTCAGAAGTGAGTAAATCAAAGAACTCTTTAACTTGATCAAACAAGTCCTAACATCTCCCTGAATTTTTTTGACATTTCTTTCTGGTCATCTGGAATTTTTTCATCCATACTTTTTGCAAGATAAAATAAAATTCTGGTCTCGTTTATTCCACAGTCAGAGCAAATGTAGGTCTTTTTATCCTCACTTGAAATAGAATTTGTTTCTATAGGTTCTTTTAATCTGATTCTGCCACATCTTGGACACTCCTTCCCCATTCTCAAAACCTTACACTCGTAAATAATTAAGTGCTCTGTTGATCGGCTTTCCGTTGCGACACGTACATCTTTAATTGGAATCGAGATAACACCTGTTACAGATCTGATCCTTTTTTATCCAAAGTCGTGTGCCACAGATTGAACAGGTTGGTTCCAAGAAAAATTATCCATTTTTAGTTGGATTTGAATCTTTAGTGTAAAAAAAATTGATTGATCTCTAAATTGAGATCAATTTTCGTGCTCATAACCATCATCTTCGTTGAGATGCCTTTCAATCATTGATAGAACTTCCTTTTTATCAAGTCTGTCCTTCTCAAAACTGAAACTAAATACATCGAATTCCTTCCCATCTTGGGAATATTCGTGTACGTAATGGCTATGACCACCAAACCAGATGTAAAATATCATTCTATTTTCATCTGGTACTATGACTTCGGGAGAATCAGAAAAAGCATCTACCCAATTAACGGTTTCTTCGTAATTAGGATGCTCTCTAAGTTCTTGCATAGTGATGTTTTTTGCTTTAATTCGTAATTTACTCATTCATTTCACCTCCCTTTTGGTTTTTGTGGTTCGTGATCTGCACAATAAAACTGACCTGCTCCCCAAATGTTACTTGTTCTAGTAGACTGACTGTAAGTAATTGGTGTACCACATTTTAAACAAAGTTCTAATCCATCTTTTGCTCTATCTGCAACTGTTCCAAGTTCTTTCTGTTCTCTTTTATCAAGTTGTTTCTCTCTGTTAATCAGTTGTTGATCCTTCATTGCATGGGCTTTTTGTCTTTTGAATTCATCAAAGACAAGTAAATTGTATTCGTTAACACTAAGGTTTGATTTTGAATTGCATGATGGACAACTGCTAAAATGTATTTTCATTTTTGTATCACTGTGTTTTTTTCTAAGTCTGTCTTTTCTCTTCTGCTCACTCTCATCCTTCTCTTTAACCTGTAAGAGTTTTGCAGTGTTGACTCTGTTGATGTTGTTTCTTCTCTTCTGATCTTTGAAATTCACTTCTGTTGCTACTGATTGTGGTGGGTTTGCACCTTGCCAGTAATTGGGATCTGATTGATGTTCAACCCAATACTTTTCTTTTGAGATGATTTGTTGAAGTTTCTCGTTATCAGTTTCGGTATGTGGTGCTTGCTCTGTTGGTTTTTGTTGTTGAGTTTGTTTTTGTTTTGTTGACTTTGCTTTTTTCTTTAGTTTTTTTAATCGTTTCTTCTCTCTCTTCTCTTCTGCAACTCTAACTCTTTCAACTCTCTCTACATCTGCAACCTTCCTTCCTCTCTTTGCTTTCCAGATTGCAAGTACAACACTTTCCTTTTGTTCAAGCCAGTATTGACAAACTGCTTCTGTTACATTAACTATCTTTGCAATTTCATTAACTGTTAAATTTGGATACTGTTTTTTCTTTTCAAACATTTTTAAAACTTGATCTTCCGTAGTTGTTTGATAGGTTCTCTTTTGTTTTGGAGGTAGTTCAATTGTTTTTGAAGTGTAGAATACATTCTTGAATTTTCCAAACCACGAGTTACCTTCTGCCTCCGATTTTACGGACTTGCTTTTAGATCGTATTGACATAGCATAGGAAATGTTCTCATTATTTATAAAGTTGTTTGTTTTTAAAACAAAGAAATGTGTGCCTAAATTACCTGTCTTTCCAGTGTGATACGTACATCTTTGATTTGTTTACATTGTCCGTATTGGAACCTGTCTGTTCACATTAAGTGTAATAAGTGTTAAATACTAAATCCATACCTAGAATAATATGTCACAAACAGTAGAACCCTCAAGGGATGGCATGATGGACAAAATTAATGTAGACTTCAAGTTTCAAGCACTCAGACCTTACTTTGATGAGGATGAAGAACCAAGAAACTGTTATGCTGTAACTGTAAGTTACAAAGACAAAAGTACAAAATTCACCTATGGTGATTCACTTGCAGACACACATGACAATCTCAAACCAAAGAAACGAGATATTTTAGAAATCATAACGAGTGATTTCTTCTACACCAAACATAACTATCCAACATTTGGTGACTTTGCAAAAGAAATGGGTTTGAGTGAAGATTCAATCAAAGGACTTGAGACATACAAGAAGTGTCTTTTACAAGGTAAGAAACTTCACGATGTCTTTACGGAAGATGAAATCTACAATCTTAGTGAGGAATTAGACGATGCATGAATGTCCCCACTGTGGTAGTAAAACCATAACTTGCAGACATTGTAGTTGGACTTGGAATCCAAGAGATCCAGAAAATCTTCCAGATACATGTCCACGATGCAGAAATAAATGGAGTGTTCCTTTCAAATGGACTATCAAATCAAAGTACGGACATGGTACACTTGATCCATCATTGAAGCAAGACAAGGAAATGAAAGACTACAGAGAGTACATGGAGAAAAAAGCCAAATGTCTAGATAAGTTGACTGATGCTGAGAAATATGAAATCAGTGTTTAACCCATTTTTTCATTTTATTTTTTATTATCCACCAAGTACGCTTGTTGACTGCAATACGGAATTTGTGTTTTCTTTTAGAATATCTTAGATAACCAAAGCCATTGCAGTAGGCTTCGTACATTAGAAGTTGTCTCTTGAATTTTTTTAATTCTTTGTTTCCAATCAGACACGTACACCTGTGATTCAACGAATACGAAAAAAAGACCGTAGCCAAGTTTTCTTTGATTTCTTTCTTTCTCCCATCGTGTAAAATTTATGATAACAAGAAAAGCAGACCAAACTATCATCCACTAACTGAATTTCCGGTATTCTTCCACAATCATGACACTTGTGAAGTTTCCAGTTTATTTTGGTCATGAATTCAAGTCGTAAATCTCTGATAGTTGGTCTTTGATAATTTCTTGATTCTCGATAATCTTATCAAGTTTTTTTAAATCTCCATCAAAACAAACCATATACTCTATTTCCGTTCCATTATCATCAACGTAAACATTCAATTCACAACCTCCTGTAGCCCAAATTTGTTCTTCTGACTGTGAATCTGCAATTTCAGGTATTATTACTAAGCCACTAATCAATGCTAGACCAAGAACTACCATTACTGGAATTAGAATTGAATTATTCATTCTACATCACAACAACCTGATATATTACAAATGAAATTACTGAAATCGCAGAAATTGTTACTATAAAAAAACACTTGTCGAATCCACTCATTTCTTTGAACACCTCATACAAACATCACCTGTGAATTTTGGCATTACCGTTTTGCTATACGCATTTGGTTTTGTCATGTCTACAGATTCTATGTTTCTTATTCCCTTGAATAGTGGAAGTCCCTGTAGATCCTGTGGTAGATTTTTTTCAAATCCATGAGCAAGGAATAATTCTCCACAATCATCACAGCATAAAATTCCGGTCATTCTATGATTCTCCTTATTGCATCTCTGATTGATTGCTGATAGTTAGTTTCAAGTGATGACCATGCAGGAAATACATGTGTATCTGGATTTATTTTTATTATATGATCCACTCTTGCTTCGTTTACAAATTTTATTTTCTGGTGTATTGTAGATTTCTCATCCCAAATTTTTTTAAAATCTGGTATGTAGTCTGATAACTTTATTCTCCAATCCTTAATCTCAAAATCCCCTTTCATTTTTTCTAGGAGTTTTCTTTTTCGTGCCTCTAATTTTGCATCAGTTAACTTTGGCATTTTGATTCTCCTGATTTCTTTTTCTATCCTCTTCTTTTTCGTTGTAGAACTTGATTGAATCATCTTTTTCATACTGAATGAATTGTGTTAATGGCTTGTTTGGATCATGAATCTTTGCATGACATTGGTAATGAACAAATGCAATTACTTGAGGAAAATATGAAACATGATGTTTGATTAAGTCAACGTTTTGTCCGTTCTCCCATTTTTCAGGTTTGCCAAAACAGATTAGGCATTTATCTTTTGAATTAAGATATGTAGTCGGTTCTTCTGAATGCATCATTGTTAATTCCCCTTTAGATATTTTTTTGCAAAGTCCGTAATACCCATATCATCAGCACAGTCCATACATAATCCACCAAAGTCGAATCTTGTTGTCTTTCCACAGGAACCACATGGTTCTCCATTTATAATCATCCCTTTGCTTTGTAGCGTACCATTTTTGATACCTTTTTTGATTTTTTTCTTAACATTTTCGTGATTCTCTTCAAGCCAGCAAGAAATAATTCCTTTAGGTTTTAGTTTCTTTCTTGCAATTTTTAACACCTTATCTATTTCCAAATATGGTGTAGTAACTGATGCCCAAATATCAATATGGATAAAATCAAATTTTCTGTCTGTATTTTTAAGAAATTCTATTGCATCTCCGATAATGGTGTTTGTTTTTTTGTTTTTTACAACTGGATAAACCAAATCAAGAACATCTTTTTCTCGTTCAACAATGGTAATGCTTTTGACCTCATCTCTTTTACTTGCATAATGAACAAACATTCCAATACCGATTCCACACTCTAAAACATCACCTTTTGAATTGTTAACTGCATTTTTAGTAGTTTCAAATTCCATTGGAGTGTCACTCATCCAAACTCCATCTTGTACATCGAGGACTCTTCCATCTTGTTCTATTTGATGAAGTTGAACAGTTGAAAATGGTGTCTTGAATCTACATCTGCACATTCCTGCTTTTGTGTAGTGTTGAAGTATTGTCCCAACTGGTATTGTTAATTTTCTAATCTCAAAGTCCCCAACTCTTCTTACTTTATGTAAGTTATACAAGTCGTGAGGATAATCTTTGTATCTTATCGGAATTGCATTTGGATCAAGTCTTACATGAGAAGGAACTTGAATTACAGGTATCTGAAAACTATACCCATCATTATTTGTCATTTAACCAACTCCACTCGACTCATTCAAAATCTTCCTTTATTATCATTGATAGTTTTTCTGGTTTGTTTTGAGAAATTTCTATAGATTGTCTGAGTTCGTTGATAAAAGATTCATCCAATGTTGGATAATCCCCTCTTTTGAATTCAATAGTAATTACAGTCATTTTATCTTGCACTCCTTTTGTGGAATCTTATTCAGACAGTTTGTACATGTTACTTTGTCTTTAACTGAATTTGTAATCCAAATATTGCCACAGAATTTACACTTTAGTTTATTCCCCATTTGTTTTCAACTCCTTTAGTGTTTGGCAGATTAAACATTCTCCTTTCCGTAGAACAAATTCCATTGGAACCATTTCTTTATGACAAGTTTTACACTCAGTATCTTTGCCTTTGGTTAGTCTGTCTACCATTCTGTTGAAATGTTTTCTTTCTCTTTTATCCATCGTCATTAGTTTAGCCCTCCTAGATCTTTGTACCATGCTTCGTATTCTTGTGTAAGATCTGGATGTCTTTGAGTTTCAAGAACATAGCCCTGCTTTCCTTTTGTGTATTTGTCGAGTGGAATGATTTGTGATTTGATTCCAAATTTGTAGAACTCCTTTGCAATTGACTGTAACACATCCTTGCGTTCATGAAATGCAAAGAAGAATGCATCCATGTTTTCAGAATCAATTCTTTTTGAAATTCTTCTGTTATCAAATGAAAGACCGGATCTATCTCTACTCCATAACATTACGCCTTGAAAGAATGGTTGTTTTCCTACCTTACTCATCCTCATTCACCTTGAAGTCCTTAACTTTTAGATCTTCATTCATATATAGTCGTTGAAAATCTTCTGATGTTTTTTCACTACGCTTCTTAATCTCATCAATGTGTTTCTTCCTTTCAACATCTACTTTCTTTTTTTCTTGAAAATAATCTGCGATCCAACCGTTTACAACGTCTTGAGTGTACACGTACACCTTTGATTGATCCTTTGGCAGAGGTTTTCGTTTGATCATTTAGTAATCTTCTCCTTTGATCCAGTATTTGTCTTGGTAACATTCAGTACAAAGATTATCTGTATTAGGATTATAACCACGAATTGTTTTTCCAGTCTCATCACTTCTTTGTGGAGGTTGTGGTTCATCTGGTAAATGTTCTGGATCTGCTTTTCCACCACAAACATCACATTCTTTTTTCATTAGATAGATCTCCCTGCAAAGTAATCTTCTGCTTTTGATACTGCTTGCTTCAATTCTTGTAATACCTGTTTGGTAACTGATTGTTCAATTCTGATTGTTGCACAGAGAACTCTAAGTTGAAAGTCTCCTTCGTCATCCTTCCATAATTGAACATATTCTCCATTGAAGATGTCTGATATGTCACTCATTTTAGATTCTCCTTCCAAGTGTAATACATTCCTGTACGATCTGAAAAGTAACCGTTCCTTGTTGTACCATAACCTTTAGGTGCTCTTTTTGTTACTTGATAATCTTCAACCAACTTGACTCACCTTTCCACATTTTGGACAATGGTAATGATGTTTTGCAATTCCACAACTACATGCATTGTCGGGCATGTAGATTGTTTCTGCTGTTAAGTCGTGTTTGTCACACCAATCTGCTTGTAGTTCTAGAGGCATTTGGTAAAACCTCCATTTGATTTCTTTATTACTTGGTCTTTTTGCAAAACTTTTAATCCTGTTCTAATCTGTTTGTCTGTTGCATCGGTTTGTAACCAATCAATTTTTTTCTTTATTGCGTTAAACTTTATGTCTGGATTTTCTTCAATAATATCTTCTACAGAAGTTGTTACCCAATGATAATAGAATGACTTGTCTGGTCTTACTCTTTCAGCACTAACAACTCTTCTTAACCAAGTTTGGAAAAATGTAACATCTTGATTATTCTTTTGTCCATCTTCTATTGCATTATAGAACATATCCATCATTTGTTCATAATTACCATTGGTTCTTTTTGCATCCTTGAATCTACTTTCTAGTGCTTTGTTTTCATCCCCACCATAAACAAATAATGCTTCAACAGAAGGATCAATCGATGATGGTGTTTTTAGAGGCATTATTTTACCAACCTCTTGTTAACAAGTTCTTTACTACATCGCAAACACATAGTTCCCATTATTTCCCCTCCAAGTCTGTATCCGTATGAAGGTGAATTAGATATTATAGGACTTGATCTCCAACTACGTTCTTCTTTCACATCAAAACCACAAAGAGAATACTTTTTGTTTCCGAAAACAATATGCATTCTTCTTACATTATCTGTATCACCAGTTTTGTGTAGTGAAAAGAATTTCATTTTTAGATCAACTACAAACTTTCTTGGTTTGTATGAATCTGTTTTTCTATCGAAATAACATAGACATTCTGTATCTATTCTACCTGCATCGAATGCAGTATCCTGTGGAAATATTGTTAGTTTACTCATTTTACCAACCTCTCTATGAAGTAGTCAACCTTGATTCTCTTTCCTTCTTTGTATTTTTCAGAACCAACAACTCCCAAGTCTATAAGTCGATTGATTGTTCTGTTTGCAGAATGAGAATCAAAATCATAATCTGTTTTTAATTCGTACAAAGTCACTCTATCTTTTTTCTTTAGAATGTTGATCATGTCTCTATCCTTTTGAGTCATCTCTGATTCTAGTATCTGTGTAATCAGTTGTTCCTTTGATTTGGTTTTTAGTTGTTCTAACAAAGTCATTTTGTAATCCTCAAACTCTCTTCTAGTGCTTTTCTGTCTAGAACATCTTCAAGTGTGCTTAGAACTAATTTCTTATTAAGAAAATAATTAGTTCCAGAACAATAGGCTTTGAATACTGTTAAACAAAGATCAAGTAGTTCTTGACTATCTGCATTAGTTTTTTCATGAATTGGTGCTTCTTCATCTGTAAGCATCCAAGCAGATTTATTGCTTAGATCTTTCAATGCATTTAGTACATCATTTCTGTACAAAGTCATTTCAATAACCTCTCAAATCTGCCTTTTTCTTTCCATTGTGTTTCTGATTTTAGGAAACCATCGTTGTATGCATGTGCTGTTTTTATCTTCTGGTCTGCAAGTTGTTTCTCCAAGTCTGCAATTTTATTCTGTAGAATTTCTACAAGATTCTGGTCATTCTTGTTTTCAACTGCCTTTTCAAACAAGTCCTCTTCTGCTGAGAGTTTTGTTTGAATCTGCTCTAGTTTTTTGAGTTCTTCATCTGCAACTCCGGCTTGCTTTCTCGTGATGTTTGATTCTTCAACATAGATTCTAGATACGCCTTGTTTGAATATCTCACCTCTAACAAAGAAGTTTCCTGCTTTAAGATCAAATAATTCATCTGCAACCTTTGGTTCACCTAAGAGTTCTGCAACAATTTTTCTGTCTCGAAGTTCTGTAGTCTTACCACAAATTCTATTTGCACATTCTCTTCGTGCCCTTATCTCAACTTCTGAAAGATATTGTGTTGATAATATCACTGAGATGTTTAGTTTTCTTGCTCTCTTCGTCAAGTTGATTATTGGATACCTTGAAGGTATGTTTGATCTGTTTGACTTTGTTGGAATGTAGACATCTGCTTCATCAATTACAATTATTGCTGGATTACCAACTTCTTTACCAAGTGATGAAAATCCTCTGAGGAATTCTCCTACGAATGCTTCTCTGTCATATTGTTCTTCAAAGTCGTGCAAGTTAACAACTACAGATTTTCCAAGTCTCCTTGTCTGGATTCCTATCTGCTTTGCATGATCTATTGAGAAGATCTTTGGTGTTGCATCCTTTGATATTATTTTGAACTTTGGATACTGTAACGGAATCTCAGTGAACTCTTCTTGGTCATCTAAGAAAACCATTTGTACATCAGGTCTTTCCTTCTGAACTTGTTCTACTATTTTGAGAATCAATGAAGTCTTACCTCCACCTGTCATTGACTGAATGAACGTATGCGTTTTCAATAGTGTTTTTAGATCCAACTCAAAGACTGAGTTATCTTCTAGATTAGTTCCGAACTTCAACTAAAATTTCACTCCTTCGATTTGTTTTTTGATCTGTTTTTCTGTATAAGATTTTCCAAAACCAGAATCAGTTTGAATTCTCAAACATTCAACTTTTGGGTTTTTTGCTAATCTTCCATCAAGATGTAATGCCCAAAATATTGCATGGTGTTGGTTTTTGAATGCTCTAAATACCGTTCCACGATCTCTTACTATCCAAACATAATCAGTCAATCTTTATCACTCCTGTCTAACTTTGTGATGTCATCTTTGTGTTTTACAACAAGTCTTTTGAAAGCCCATGACAACTCGTTAATCTCATCTTTTGTGTATGAGACTTCGATGCTGTCTGTTTCTTTACCAAGTATGAATGATGGTTCTACTTCGTTCTTACTGCACTTTTCACAAACGCATGGAGACCTGTAGTTTATGTTCCAACCTTTTTCAGAAAATACTGCATCTTCATCAAGTCTTGATTCTAATGTTTTATCAATCACTTTGATGACTCTCTCTATATCTGTAAGAGTTACTAACATCTCAGTCCTTATTGGATCTAAGAAACCTGCAAACGAGATGATCTCGTGTTCGTCAATATTATCTATCTTTGCATGTTTGATTACATGAGTCCTTTCTTCAATAATCTTATCAACGTCAAAGTCTGTAACTGCAACACTTACGTTTGATCCAACATTAACATCAATAACTGATGCCAAGTGTTTTCCATCTTTTGAAACAGCGAGTACAGTAAACTTGTTTGTCTGTTTGTCTCTGATTTCGTATTCCTCGTATTCCTTCTTGAATGGTTTTGATTCAAGTCTGTGTAACTTTGCAAGTGCTGACTTTAACAGTCTTACCTGTAATTTACTTTCAGGAATATTCCAATAGGTGAGTACGTTTCTTCCTTCTGACTTGTTGTGTTCAAACGTTACTGCAAAGTACAACTCTTTCTTATCACTGTTGAAAACATCTATCCAAATGTTTTCACTGATGTAGTCCATCTGTGCTTCGTATTGTTTTGTCAATCTTCTGCATCCACCTTTGCTTGTGCTATTGCAATTTGTCGGTTAATTTTTGGTAATTCTTCCTCACATTCTTTCCATTCACCAAGCGAAAGTCCTTTGTGTCTTATCATTTGTTCGCATTCTTCTTTTTCTGCTAGTAATTCGTCAAGATCTCTTCTTGCTCCGACTAATGCACTAATACCTAATGCTCTTTTCCATCCCATTTAGATTACACCTCCTATAGAGTCAGTTACAATTGGTGTGAACTGTCCAAACCAACTTGTAACACCTTGTATGAAGGATTTTGGATCTGCAAGTGCTGGATACACTGCAAACGTTGTGATAACTGATCCTGCTAGGAATTTGTAAAAGAATCCAAGTACCATTTAGATTCCCACCTCAATGTAGCCTGCTGGATACGATCTTAGAAGTTCACCAGTTTCACTTTGTTGTTCTTCAATAATCACATTACCCGATGTGTCTTTCAAGTCTTTGATTCCATCTTCGATTTTACAATATTTGTACAATGAAACATCATAATATCCTCCAAAGTCATTAATTCTCCAACCATTTTGAACTAAGATGTCAACATCATCTGCAATTTCTTGAAGTCTTTCATACAGTTCAACAGACTTTGCTCTAATCTGTCTTAGAACACTTTTAGTTTGTGTTGCTGATTTGAACTCCCATTCTGGTTTTCCAAACAATTGAATTGAAATTCTACAGTCAACTTGTGTATCTGGATTGAACTTTGTGTGTATGTCTATTCCGTTTACTGTCTTTGTTTTACTCATTAGTATCCCATCTCCTTGTACTCTGCTTGTTTGTCATGGTAGAACTCTAAGTCTTGTTTTGAAGGCTTTGATGTTTTCAAGTATTTGATATAGTCTGTATTTTGAATGAATATTGGATCAACTTCAAAGTCTAATGACAATTCTTCTTTTGCCTCTCTGAGAGTTCTTGCAGTTATTTCTATTGGATAATAGAATACAAAGTTCTTTATCGGTTTCAATTTGTAACTACCTCTGCTACTCCACCAATGTAAGTGAATACTTCGAAGATTTTTCCTCCAATCTCTTTTGCTGTTTCGAATGTTGCTACTGGATCTATAATCATTGCTGGAACTACGAAGAATCCAACTAGAATTCCTAGAATGAATTTTGCTCCGATCATTGAACTAGACCTCCTTCAATTGCAATTACATGTCTGTCACTTTCTGTCTGTGTTTTGTTTAGACAATATCTGCTAAGTCTGTAATCGTCATTTGTACAAATAGGACAATCACATTTTTCTTCCTCCGATTGGTTACGGACATCTTGTTTTTGGTTCATACTAAAATGACAGTAGTAGTAGTTAATAAAACCGATCACTCTATGTGCGAAGAAGTGCACAAACAGTTTTTTATATTCAAAATTTTCAAAATTGTGCGTAATGTTTCCAGTGTGACACGTACACATCTTAATCAAACAAAAAACCTTTCTTTGCAAAAAAACGTTTCCAACATGACACGTACACATCTGCGTGAAAAAAATAAAAAATAACGAAGAACTCACTGGAATTTTTACCCTGACTTACCCTAACACATTCACATAGTATTTTCTTGAAACATGCAAAGATGAATCAGCAGTAGCATAAGTTTTAGCAGGGCTACTTGGCATCCCTTTTGGTAATTTACCAGAAGAATAATACCTATAATATTCTGCTTCGCTTTCAATTCCTAATTTTTTTACAACCTTTTGGGCTTTGTCATAAGGAAATAATTTGATAGGTTCTTTGAGTTCTCCACTTTCTTTTTGTCTTTTTTTAAGACATCTTCTACATAAATGAACTCCATAATTCCTTCCACAATACATACAACATGTTTCGGTCATTTTTCTCTTAACTCCTTTAGAACTGGTTGTCGAAGTTTGCCCTGTGACTTCATATATTCTACAACTGCTGTCATACCTTTGAGTTTCTTTTTCATTTTTTCTGATTGAGGATAGCCAGTGTAGTTGACTTTGCCAACATAGTTTCCTTTCTTATCTTTTAGTTCAAGTGCTGTAATATCCCTCTTCTCAGAAGTAAAACTATCAACAATGAAATCTCTCTCAAGTTTTTTCTTGAATTTCCTCCAAGTCTCCTGCCTTACTGAATCATAAGTTGATGTTGGTTCTTTTACTACAATTCCTTCCAAGTCCAATTTCTCAACTACCTTCAATAGATCTTTTGACTTCCATTGTGATATTAGAGTAAAAGGACTCTTTGGAATTTGTTCTAGTATTTTTCTTCTTTCTGTAAATGGTTTTTTAGTTAGATCTTTTCCTTCAAATTTTAAAATATCAAATGCCACGAATGTAGCCGGATTTTTGTTTGATAGTAATGAAATCTTCATTTGGTTTAGTAGGTGCATTCTCTTTTGAATTGCTGGAAAGTTTGCAATTAAAGGAGTATCCAATATGCAGATCTCACCATCAATTATTGTGTCTGGTTCTAATGCCATTGATTCTACTGCTTTACTAATGACCTCTGGAAATTGTACTGACTTTGGTTTTCCATCATCTCTAATTAGGGTAATGTCTTTAATTCCTCGTTCTTGATAGCCTACTGACATGAAACAACGCATCCCATCCATTTTTGGTTCTGCAATCCAGTCATTGAATGACCCAATCTTATCCCAATAATCTAGAAATGGTTTTGAAAAATTAGTCAATTGTAACCTTCTCCTATCTTTGGTTTTTCTACTTGCTGTTCTAAAATTGAAACTGCACTCAATAACTCATCTCTAAGTAGTTTTGCAATTCTTCTTACAGTCGGTCTTGGAATACCTATCTCGTTAACTACTTTGCTGTATAGTTCTTGTTTGTCAGTTACACCTTTTTTGATATAACTCATAATAATTTCTTTTACTATTTTTTGTTGGTTAGGAGTTCCCAAATAACCTGTCTTACTATCAAAAGTCATTTTGTTCCTCTCCTATAGCAACTCATTGTTTCTCTTTCATTCTGATTTTTTGAGAAGTATTTATCTGGATTTCTTGGCATATTCGATGGTAATTTTCCTTTTCTTCTTAATTCAGAAAATTGCAGTGCTGTTTTTATCCCAATTTTTTTACAGTAATCACTTGCTTCTTCAAATGTCATAAGTTCTTCTCTTTGAAGAAAACTATGCCAACCTTTCCATTCTTTTTTGAAAAAGATTCTTGGGTTTCTTGTTAGACCTTTTGGTTTATTTTTAAATGCATGAAATTCCCCACTTGTCTGAATATCATTTTGTCTGCACCAATCACTTGCCTGTTTGTATGTAAATTCGTCTTTGTATAGCAATTCTGACCAATGTTTTTTATATTGTTTAAGTGGACTTGATGGCATTGTTTTTGGTAGTATTCCTTTTCCCTTTAATTCAAAGAATTGAATCTGTGATGTTACTTTGTGTTTTATAATTAATTTTCTTGCTTGTTCAAATGTCAGGAATTTTATTTTCTTAGTTCCGAAGAAATCATAATAAGTTCTCCATTCTTTTTTGTACATTCTTCGTACATTGACTGAAAAAGATTTTGGTAATAATCCACTTTTCTTTGCTTCTAACAATTGTTTAAATGATGTAATTTTATATCTCCTAACTGTTTTTTTATGTTCTTCAAAACTCATAATTTCTCTTTTCTTTACTTTCTTTACAATTATTTTCTTTACAATTCCAGAATCCCATTTGCTGTTCTTATTTCCTGTTAAGAAATGATTCCAGTTTATCCATCCTTTGTTTTTGTAATATCTTTGTGGTTGTTTTAGTAATTTGTTTAATTCTTTATACTTTCTTACATTTTTAGTATAATCACTATATGATTTGAATTTGTATGGTATTACTAATTTTTGAGATTCTTTGTATGAAAGTGGGTTAGTGTTTAAAAAAATTTCCCAACCTTCCCATTGATCTCTATATTGAAAACAACAATCAGGTGATTTAGGAAAACCTTTTGGTTTTGGCGTTCTTACATATTCTCTCATACTTTTAATTTTGTTATCTTGTGCCCATTGCTTGACAATATCATATTCTATGAATTTTTTTGCTTTTGAACCACCTCTTCCCACTCTTCCCTTTCTTGAATAGAAACTACTTGGATCACTTGGTAATCCTTTTGGTAATTTTTTTGCACTAAATAGTTTATTGTAATGTGTATAACTTTCAATTCCTAATTCTTGAACTACAGTTTGAGCATCATTATACGATAAGATTGTAGAGGATCTACCTTTCAATTTCTATTCCCCTTCTCTGTTTTGATCTCCATGAAAATATCATTATGCTTTTTTATTATATCTCCTGCAAATTTTACTGCGTTGAAATGTTCTTCAAGTCTTAATCTCATTTGAAAATCATAGATGGGATCATCTTCTAACAATGCGAACTTAGTAAATCCAAAGGATTCTAGAATTTCTCTTGCTTTACTGTTAGTTGTCTTTGCTTTGTAAATAGAAAATTTATAGATAAATGGTATTTTTGGTTCTGATTTACCCTCTATGAAAGGTGTCATTAAATTTCCTCTCCACTCTTCTTCTTGATCACTGGAACTTTTAATTTTCTAGCCTCTTTTCTAGTTGGTAATAGTGAACTTTCTTTTACTACCATTAGTTCTAACATTGATTTTCTTATTTCTGCTTTCTTTGGCAGTTTTATTTTTTCTGGATTTTCACCATCTGTAACACATCGACTTTGTTGATTCTTGTACAGTAATCTATTCCATTTGACCTTTAAATCATATTCAAATACTTTTGTACCACCACGTTGTTTGATTTTTGCCATTATCAAATGAACCCGAACTCTTGCTTTCTTTGCTCCTTTGCTTTTGCTTCTTCCTTTTCTTATCAATCTTCCAATTACTTGTTCAAACTTTGCATAAGTGAAAGGATATACAGCAAAGATTATGTTACCAGATACTTTTTGTAAACCATCAAAACCTTCTGAAAGTGCTGATGAACAAATTAAAACATCTCTACCATTATTGAGGAATGGATCTTTACCACTTTTTTCTTTTCCTGTATAGATACCTACTGAGTATCCTTTTTCTTCAAGTCTTTGTTGTAACTTTTCTACTATTCCTGTAACATACTCACAATAAATTATGGTTTTTCCTTTTATCCTTTTGATTATTTCAGGGATTTTTCCTTCTAATGCTATCTGTTCATAGTTTAACCAATGCATTTTTTCTAGGTCTTTTAATGTACAACCTTCTGGTAAGTAAGATGTAACTTCAATCAGATCTTTTTCATTTAATCCAATTACTTCTATATTCAGATTTCCCATAAATCTCATACAGTAAGGCAAAAATAGAGTATGAAGGCTTGATGCGTTTCTAACTGTACTTGTTTCTCCAACATTTTCTAATGCTTTCAATAATTCTTTATCATTATGAGCACATAACTCTAACATTGATTTGCCTTCTTTGATGTTATTGATTACAGGTGTTGCTGAAAGACATAATACTTTGATATTTTTTAACTTTGCAAGTTTTCTAATCAAATGATCTACTGAATATCTTCTCAGAGATTTTGTCTCATCATCTCTAACTTTGATGTTTTGTGCTTCATCAAGAATTAGAAAGTCTATTGGTTCTTGTTTTATTTTTGAAATTGTTGTTCTAACATCTTTGATACTGAATTTTTCATAGTTGATTATATGGTAGTTTGCTACTCCTTTGACAAACTTGTGTGGTATCTTACCTACTGATATTACTGAATTTGGAAAACACTCCAATAGTTGTTCTCTCCATTGTTCTAAAATCGAATTTGAGCATACTATCAATGTATATTTTGAATTTACTACCCTTGTAGATAGAATTCCTGCAATTGTTTTTCCTCTACCTGAACCTGACATGTTAAAGAATCCATCTATCTGTGTCATTATCCAAGCGTTGAAAAATTGCATTAGTGTTGGCTTGATCTTTGGATTCCAACCATCAGGAACTTTTATGTTTTTTACTTCATCATATTCAGATAAGAAAGTCTTTACCACAGTATCATGGAATTTATTTCCATTTAGTTTTTCTTTTTTGATTTTTGCTACTACTGAATTTCTTATTTTATTTTCTTTGCCAACTGCTGATTTCCAAAAAAACTGACAAGTAATTACTACATGTTGATCAAAGGTTTTTGGATTAAGTGCACTATAATCTATATTTCTAATATCTTTTAGAAGTTTTCTAGCATCTATATTATCTTCATCTATTATTTTTGATCTATCTTTTGATTTTGTGATTAAAGTCTGTGTATCTATTTTCTTCCCTTCTGGATTTACAACAATACCTCCATCTGTTAATGCCATATTACCATAGGGTTTGTCAAATCTCTCGGTTCTAGCCCAATATAATAACGCCTTTCTACCTTGTGGAGTTTTTCTTAAATCCATAAAGTTGTTGAAATATGATCTTCTGAATAGATTTTTGTCTTTGAAACAACCCTCTGCATCAAACCATCGATACAAACTCCCATCTGTCCATATCTTGTAAAATGACCAGTGTTCTCTTAATCTTATAATTACATCTCTAATTCTTTTTTTATCTACCTCATTTTTATTTTCTGTTCCAAGAAAACCATACCATCCTCCCCTACCCTTCCAATCTTCATCAAATACATCTGGTTCCTTAACTCTGGACTTTGATGTTTTAGTTAATTCCTTTGTAAATAATTTTAAGAATTTTTTATCTTCTTTAGTGGTAACGAATAATTTTCTTTCATTAAAGAATTTTTCCAACTGTTTACTTGTATATTTTGAATATTTTTTACTCCAATTTTTTTGTACTTCGTTTAATGCCTTTGTTATTGCTGTTCCTCGTTTCTTTTTTAGGATTCCTGTATAGTGTTTTTCCCACCAAAGTTCTTCAAGGTACTGAGTTCTTTCAACCTTCTTTGTTTTACCAGTGACACGTACATCATTGAAACCTTTTGGTAATACCTGCCCTGTGCTTAAATCAATTTTATTGTCTAAATCATTTGCCATTGCCATTAATCATCACTCCAAGTATAGTCATTAACTGAATCAGGATGATCTTCCTTCATGTGGGAATACAAATTTTGTTCATAGAACATTTTATCGCATTCTGGACATGATTCAAAACCTAATTCTTCTGATGTTGGATTTGGATCGATTATTCTTTTCAATTTTTTATATCCTCCTTTGATATACAATCTCCACAAATGTAATCCTCAGTCTTTGTGGACTTGAAAGCCATTGTAATGTGAGCATTACAAAGAGGACATTCTTCTCCATCTGTACTCCAAAATTCTTTGAAGTCACCAAAGTCACCAAAGTCATCAGTCATTTTTTCTTGCCTCCTTTTTTGAAAATTCTTACTGCTTCACAGTGGGAACAATCCTGTTTATTGAATTTCCAACCATCACATTCGCAGTAAAGATCGTACTTGTATTTTTTATCTGCAACTTTAACAGTGTAGTGTCCACCACTTGAGGATTGTACATAGAATATTTCTTTTGAATCTTCATCACGTTTTACAAGTCCCTTTTTTACTAAAGACCTTGCTTTTTGAATTACACCTATTGATAGACTCAATTTGATCTCTCCTTTGATTCATATTCTAGAAATAGAATATCTTCTAATTCACCATCTTCAACTTCAAAACTTCTAAGTTTTTTCTTCAATAGACTTTCTACTGCAAGAATTCTTGAACCTTCTCTGTTGAATCTTCTTGATTCACGATCAATCTCTTCTTGAGTTAGTTCTTGATTAGCATGACCTGTCCAAGAATTACGTTCTCCATCGTGATTCTTATCATAAATAATTTCATACCAAGTCATTTTTACCAAGTCCTATACTTTGTTACCCTTTGAGGGTAGATTTCTGGATTATCAGGGTCACTCAAATTTCCTAAGACATCTTCAATCCATCTTACAGGTGGATTCATTTTCAGTCTTGGAATTGCAAACTTTGTAATGTCATCAATGTGAATGTAAAAGAACACATCGGATCTTCCTCCTGTTCCTTCAACGTTGTTTCCACTTTCATCTCTGTCAGGGAAAGTATGGATCACTTCGATGAATTTTACTCTGATCTTGTATTCTTTGAGCATGAATTCTTCGAACACTTTTTCCTCACCTTTGTTTATGATTGTGCTTTGCCAAACGCAAACTTGTGTGAATGGATTGTCTTGTTTTGTTTTACTCAATTTTACCAACCTCTCTTATCAAGATGTAATTCCTTGATTGTATTTTCTGCTTCTGTATCTCCGAACTTTTCTGCAATCTGACCCAAGACTATACCAATTATGTTATGTGAATACGGTTTGATGTCTATGTAAGGCATTTCCGTTCTGATTTGTGCTATGAGTTCTTCTTTTGTTTCACCTAAAGTCAATTTCTATTCCTCCATTCATGTCTAAAGTCTCCCCAAATATCACAAATGTAATCAAATTCTTTTTCTGAGAAAAAGTGATTACCACCAAAAGATGATATGTTATACCAAACTTGCGATTCTATGAACTCTCGATAATACTTGTGAGGTTTTTCAAACAAGTACAATAGTTCCTTTGATTCTTGTAACTCATATTCTTCCCAAACCAAGTAACTTGCTACTTGTAAGACATTACCGTAATCTCCAAACCATTCCTTTTCTGGAAACTTTTCTTGCAACTCTTCTGCTACTGAAATTAATCCTTCAACAGAAAGATATTGAGATTTAGGATCATGTTCATCTGGATGCTCATCTAATTCGTATTGACTCAATTTTCTGCCTCCCTTTTTGCTATATCTGCAAGAACTATTCTCTGGTTTAGTGCTCTTGTTCTGATTAAGTCAACTTCTCTTCGCAAAACATTAATTGCTTCTGACAAGTGACCTATAGTGCTATCAATTTTAGCAAGACTTACTAATGTTTCTTGAGGACTCCTTTTTGGATTACTACATAATCGCATTGCTTTGAATTCTGGATCTTTACAAACATCACAATCACAATCGGTTTGTCCATAAACTTCTTTAACACTTTCTGATCTTTCATCTTGTTGACTCATTTCAATCTCTCCAATAGTTCTCTGACAGCAGTTGCATTCAGTTTTGCAAATCTAAGATTAAAGTCACCATCTGCTCTTTGTTGTAGTTCTATCTCTGTTCCATTGGGAATTGATTCCTTTTTGATGTTAAGATAGTTTCCTTCTCCCAATGAACTATAATGTGTTGTTTCTTTTCTACCGAACCCAAGTTTTTCTGCAAAGTCTGGAAATGATTTTGATAGTTTTTCTTGACTCTCCCTCTCCTTTACACCAATCAAATGATTTTCTCTATTTATTTTGAATCTTCTTTGGAGTTCTGTTACAAGTTCATTGAGGATTTCATCAAGTCTGTCAATATTTGTTGGTGTAACTCGTTTTTCAAGTTTCCTTGTTAGTCCCTCTTTACTGTAATCGCTTCTTGAATTACCTACACTTAGTTTGATTGAAAGGAAACCATATTTGTAATCATAACCTCCCCTAATAGGAACAACATCTAATTTTTCAGATGTTGTAGAATATCCATCGGGAGAAACAGCACTTGTTTTACAAAAATTGAATTGTCCATTTCTGATTTTTTTCTTTGTATGACTACCATACATATCCTTAACTGTATAGATGTCAAAGTTAAACTCTATTTTTTCTTTTTTGTCGTTAAACAAATCTCTTACTTCAAGAGATAACTTTGGATCTAGTTGCAGGACTTTTTTCTTTATTTTTAGTAATACTGAACGAGTTTCGTCAATAGTCCAAGTCTGCAATTTTCTTTGTGTGTACAATCCAGTCAATTTCTATCTCTCCTTTTTACTTCTGCATTTATGTCAAAAATAGATGTGTACGTTTCACTTTTTAGTACGTTTTCAATACTTTGAACTATACTATCGATTTCGTATGGCTTGAAGATAACTGCATTGACTTTTAATCTCACCAATTCTTTTTCTTCTTCAACACTGAATAATTCATCTCCTATCACTATGATTATCTTGGATTGTTGATCAAATTTTCTTATTGCTTTCAGAGCATCAAGTCCTTCAAAATACTTGTTATCAGGATCAGGCATGTGTAGATCAATAAGGATTACATCAGGTTTGTGTTCTTTGTATAACTCGACTGCTGTTCTTCCATCGAATCCTCTTGCAACAATATCAAAATCGTGGATAGATAGATATTCACAGAATACTCCAACGGTATCACGATCATCATCTATTACAACTACTCTTGTATCAGTCAAAGTAACACCTTTAGATTTTTTTCTGCTTTGTCTAGAAGTTCGGTTAAGAGTGAGTTGTTTGAATTTACTTTCTTCCAAGTTGCTTTACAACTTGGGCTTCTGCATACACTAAGTCTGAATCCTGACATTGCTGTTTGACCCTTTGCTGTTGCTTGTTTTAGTTTATTTTCTGCAAGGCAGGGTTCACAAAGATTAATTTTCAATCCCACCAAAACCTCCAAGTTCCATCTTCTTCTTGATGAAACTCATCAGGATGAATTTTGTCTCTTAATTTTTCTGCTTGTTCTTTTGTTGTTTTTAGATATATTGATTCCAGAGTAATTCTCTGATCATCTCTTCGTTCATCATCTTCGTTAATGAAATATCCACCAACAGTGCCTTTGTATTTTTTTGCCAAAGTCACCAATTTTTTTGCAGTTGGAGAATAATTCTGTGTGTCTTTTGGAGCAATATTTGGATAACCAGTCAATAGTTTCTCAGCAATTTTTGTTGGAAGTCTTTCAAAGGTTCCATAGTCTGACTTGATTCCTAATGGATACTTTGCTCCAAATAGTGGTTTCAAAGCATGTTTACTGATGTAAACGAATGGTGCAATCAAGTCTAGTCTTTGTTTTCCTATCTTACGGAATTTCTCTTCAAGATACTTTCCGTTTTCTAAACGACCTATTACAACACTCATTATTTTTTGCCTCCTACATCAAAGAATGAAGATTTTTTGGTTGCTTTCTTAACAAAGTCTTTTACTAACTTTCCTTCAATAGCCTTTTGAATATTTTTTGCATATTCATCTTGAATTGAAGCAACATCAACTATTTTTAATGAATCAATCCATTTCTTTGCTAATGCTTTTTCTTCTTTGCTGACTTTAACATCTACTTCTTCATCAAGTTCGTTGATTACTTCCTGATATGGAATATCAAGTAATGCAATTGCGTGTCCTTCTGGTCTGAGTATTCCTAGTTTTTCTCTGCCTGACTTTGATGTAGTATATTTTACAACTATGTCCTTTCCGTTTGATACTGCACTGTACAATATTTTGAATGCTTGTAATCCATCATCTTCATTCTCTGCAAGTGCTAATTCATCTTTGTTGAATTCTCTAGGTAGAATGTAACTGCCACCAATTGTAACTCTTGTATCTTCTTTTGGTCTTGCTCCAAGAATTTCTATTTTACTTACTTGTTTTTTTATGCTTTTCAATAATTCCTTATCGATAACTTTTCTTTCATCTGCTGAGTAAACAAATGCAGATAAAACTTCACCTGATGGAATTACTTTGCCACAGTCAACATTTTTACAAACATCTTGTCTGCCTACATCGGATTCACAATGAGGGCATGTATTTGTGAATGGTGACTTGCTATAAGATGTCTTTACAAAACTACAAAGTCTAATTGGAATATTCTTAGTTCCTAACTTGATTAACAGATTGAAATTTGTATGTACCATTATGAAAATACACCTCTTCGTGTTTGATAGTTTACGTTACTTGCTAGTTCTTCTGTGATTTCATCATCTGCACCTGATTGGTCTTGGCTAATTCCACCTGACAATTTATTGATCAAGTCTGAAACGAGTAATTTGATTTGCTCAGTTTCAAGTGTGACACTTGTTTGAGTAGATTTTCCAAAAACGTCAGTTCCCTTTATGTGAAAGTTTACACCTTGTTTTTGAACACCAACTTTGTTACTTCCTCTGCCAACTTGAGTGATTGATAAGAAACCGATTTTTTCTCCTGAATCATCATCTGTGTACTCATTTGCGAATGTGCGAATACCTGATGACATTTAGATTTCTGCCTCCGATTGATTACGGACTTCATTATTGTGGTTCATGAAAAGACAGTAGTAGTAGTTGCATTTAAGTCTGATCGCAATTTGATTATGAATATAATGGACTGTTTGTGCATTTGCTCGCACAAATCAGGTCTTTAACGCTGGCACAGTCGTGGAGCAAGCAGGTCTCAAGTGAGACACGTACACCTCTGATTCAATGAGAAAAAAACGGTATTACGCCTAAGTCCGAATCCTTGAATTGATACTCATATTTTATGTCAGTTGAAAACTTAATTCTTTTTGAATTTGATGGTTTGAATGGATATGTAGGACTGCCATATTTTTCCAAGTCTGAAAAATATTTTGAATCTAAATTGTGTTCAAATTTTTCGTGTATAGCAATAGATAGTGATCCTTTACGGATTGCCTTACAGTAGGCACATTGAAACTTCCTTTTCCTTGAGTATTGCATATACCGTTCATCATAATTCGATTAACACCTGAATTCTTAAACTTTGTTTCACTTGTGACACGTACATATCTTAATCAAAAATTTGGTATTTTCTAGCATCGACTTTGTGCTTACATTCACGATTTGAGCAAGTAACATAAGTGTCACGTTTGGATTTTGTAATCCAAACACGATCACATTCAGGGCATTTGAGTTTCCTAGTGTCCAAATGTTGCTCCATATTTTCCATCTCCTGTAACAATTACTTTATTATTTTGGTGATCAAGTTTCTTGTAGAATTCATCAGCAAAACTCAGAATTTCACCATCTATTAGTTTGATCTCGTTTTCCTGTAGGTACTCAAAGATTCTGATACAGCATTCTTCTAATGCTAGATCTATCTCACTTAGAACTTCTTCCTTAGTTTTTTTCTCAGTCAATCTTGCATCTCCCATTTTGCTTCTGAAACAATTTCTTGACAGTCACCACAAACATTTCCTTTGTCTCCATAATTTTCAAATGGAAGGCTACATACTCTACAAGTTATTTCTGTCAAAGTCCCACATCCTTTCCACCAAATAATGCATCAGTGAATTCCTTTGAATGTTCCTTTGTAAGATGTTCTGTAGAACCAACTCCATCTATTTTGAAATTTTCCATTATCTTATCACAGAAGGGACATTTTTCTCCGTTACCGATTGCGATCAATTTTTGATTACCTCTTTTATTTTCTTTGTGTATTTCTTACTGTAGTATTCGCAACTACAAGTTCTAACGCTACACATGTAACCATGAGCACCATAATCCTTTCCATATTCATGTTCACTTCTCATGTGACCACATTTACAGACCATTACTTCTTCACCTCTTCAAAAAATCCCTTGATTACATTGTCTGGATTTGCTCTCAATGCTGGATCTTTATTACCAAATGATTTGTATATTATATCCATCATTCTAGGATGGAACTCATTCAAGTGATCATCAATTTCACTTTTCTTTATCACTTTACCACATGGTTTGTTTTTGCATCTTACTAACGTGTCTTTACTCATTCTTTATCACTCCATAACTTTTAACGCCTTTATTATTGCAATATTTACATCCATTTCCTTCACATTCAAGACATCTATTTTGATTTTCTGAATCCCATCTCATATCAGTACAAACACAATCAATAGGATCTGTTGGTTCATCACCATCATAGAAAATGTTCTGTTTTGCACCATTACAGATTTTACATGGAGTAGTCAATTTCTACTCTCCTGTGGTTTGGTTTTTTCAATCCATTGATTGATTGCCTCAGTGATTGCAAATGATTCTTTACTTTGATATTTGATTCGTATTGACTTCATGATTTTTGCATGTAAAACTTTACGTTTTTCAAGTGATTTCTGAATCCTTAATGGATTTTTTCTTGCATAAGAAAATTCTAGTGCTCTTCTTGTTTCTTCAACTTCATCTGCATATTCCAATAACAACTTCAAATCAATTTTATGATTCTTAATAGTAATTTTTTCTGGTTTCATGGTGACGTTCTTTTCGTTTTTATGAACCCATCTTACTGTTCTTTGGTCTTTGTCACCACAGTCATCGCACTTTATTCCATCAGGAAAATTGTAGCAACCATCCTCTGGTTTGAATACATATCCACATACTGAGCAGTTTGGATCTTTGCTCAAATGAAAGTCACTCCTAGTCTTGCTACTTCTAATGAACCGTATGTGATTACAGTTATTGCAGTTAGAAAAAAAGATGTGAGAATCATTTTGTTTTTACCTCACTTATTGAGTGTATGACAAAGACCTCATTGAATTTTTCAATAATCTCTTCTATGTCTGTGCTTCGGAACTGAGAATAGAAGTCAACATCAAAGTTGAAACTATCTCTTCCGTTCTTATTACTGATTTTTTCAGTAACAGATGAAACTTTGAATTCACCTTTTTGAAAAAGTCTGATGACTTCAAGGTTGCGAGCATTGGTTGTAGCATCTTCAACGTTCTGCTTTACTTCTTTGCCTTCGAGTTTTATCGGTATCAACACACCATTGAAGGAAATGGTTGCTTTGAATTTGGTTGTCATTGTTTTTGTCTCTCCTTCATCTCAACTATTGTTTTGTAAGTCCCTGCAATTTTGTCTTTGAGTGCCAAGATTTTATCCAAGTTGAATTGGTATTTTCTTGCCTCATCTTCGTCATCTGAATACCTGTTGATTAATTCTGTAGCATCGACTGATTGTTTGTCTATTGCCTCAACGATTCTGTGAATTCCTCTGATAGTCTTTTTAGGATCTTCTGCAACATCATCTGCCAAGTCCAACAATTTTCTGTGTGCACTTTCAAGATGTATTTCCATATCTTCGAATCTGTCAGTTAGAACCTTCTTGAATGCCTTTGAGACACCTTCGATTGATCTTGGACTTTCAAGATTGAATCCCATTACATGACAGTTGACATCTTCATCTTCTCCCCATGCTTTAAGAAATTCTTCTGCACCAGTAATATCCAAGTCCTTACCATCATTGTCTTTTACAACCTTTAGTGGCAAAAGATACAATGAATCGCTAAGATACATTGCTCCCATTCTCAGTAGTTTTTCTCTGAAACGGTTTCTTTTTGCGTTGCTTCTTTCTGAACTACTGTAGCCTCTTTGTTCTGCTATCTGTGCTTCTGTTCTGTTATGTTGATTTATGTATCTGATGTGTCTTGACCAGTTTCTTCCATGAATGTCGTATCCTACAAGTAGATACTTTGTAAGAAACTCACTCTTTGATAGTGAGATGGATTTGTCTTTCTCCATCTGTTCTATCAATTTTTCTACGGATTTAAGAGGCAATTTAGAGATGCTCCTTTGGATTAAATTCTTGTGCTTTGTTTATTGCACCTGTCTGTGTACAGAGTCTTTCAATCTCTTGTTTTGCAGAGTCGATTAACTGATGATAGTGTTTGTTTTCTGCTGTAAAGTCGCTGAACATTGCGTTGAAAATTTGACTTCCATTACCAAGTTTTGTGACCTTTAGATCGTACTTGGTTTGTTTCTCAAGTTTTTTCTTCTCTGTTTCACTGAGTTTCTTTCCTCTCTGTGCTTCTTCTCTTTCTACTGCTTTGAGATAAACTTCCTGACCTGCTGGTTTTTCAAGTTTCAATAATGCTTGTTGTTCTGCTCTTGTTCTTGCAAGTTTGTTTGGATAGTCAATGTAGACTGCAAGTTGTTTTTGAATTGCAGTTAATTCTTCTGACATTACGCTACCATCAAGGAATGGATTGTCTTTCAATGCTCTCATTTGTTCTCAACCTCAACTGCTTCTTTCTGTTCTTCTGCATCTTCAACAACTTCTTCTGAGTCCTCTTCGGTCTCAGTTTCTTCTTCCTCAGTTTGTTTTCGTTTAGCCTTTTTCTTTGGTTTCTTTTTGATTTCGTAACCAAGTGCATCTAGAACTTCTGTGATAATGTCTCTAGTCATCTCATCGAATTCTGATTCATACATCTCTTCAACGAGTTTGTCAACTTCTTCCTGAGTGAGAGGTCTGCCTTCTGATTCAAGGACTGCTCTAATTTGCTCATCAGACTTTGAACAAAATGCTCCTATATTTTCCTGAATGAACTCCCAATCTGCTTCTTGGAGTTCTAGTTGCTCCATTAGGCGTTTCTTTGCCCTTCGAAGTCGTTCTCTCCATGAAAGACTCAATTTAGAATACCTCCTTCAAAAATTTTGGTACTGATGTTTTCTAATTCAACATCTGGTGAATGTCTACCATGAACATACACATTTTTACCGTTTTTGTCTAGGTATGAATACTGTGTAGAAGTTTGGTATCTATGTTGAAAACCATAGGTACAGTCAATTTTTCTTCTTCTACCAAGTCTAAGTTTTCCAACTTGAACGTTGATAGATTTGAAGTGGTCATAATCTTTTTGTGCATCTTCTTTAGTGCCAAAACACATGACACCAAAGTTTTTTGCGTTGAAATTCCATTGTTGGGCTTTGTCAAATACCCAATCTATGCTTGATTTACTCAAGAGGCATCTACCTCCTGAATAATTGCTTTCTTGTCAACAGTGATTGTTGAAGCGTTCTTGTACAATGCAAGTTCAGTTCTGTCACCAAAACCATAACTACTTCCATAGTATTGCTGACCGTTTTTGATGTATCCATTTCTGATTGTTATAGAGTCACCTTCATTGACTGAATCTGTCTGACCATTCCACAAAGTAATTACGATGTGATCTTCTCTTTCATCTTGAAGAGTTACTTCACAGACTTTGTAATTCTGACCAGTTTTCTTTGATGTTACATCTCTGACTTTGGTTTTTTTGATGATAGTTCCACGAACATTGATTCCTTTTGTTATTTGGTATCCTTGAATCACTTGCAAGTGGGTTGTTGTTAATAGTTCATACAATTCCTTGTTTCGTTTGATATTTGCATCACTCTCGAACATTTGTTCAATTGTTACAAATTCAGGTAAAACAAAGGTTTGCTCAACTACTGTAGGTTGACAGTCTTTGTATTTTTTTGTCTCTGTATGTTTTGCAACTTGTTGTAATGCTCTGTCCTGACCTGATGCTCTGAATTCTTTTCCACATTCACATGTTGGTTTGAATCCCAATGTGAGATATGCACCACGCAAATGTTTTCCTTCTAGATCCTCAAAAAGAGTTTCAGGTGAACCAATAAAAGTTAGTTCAGTATCCATTGCTTGGTTGTAGTAGCCTGTCAATTGTGACTACCTCCAATTGGTTTTGTGAAGCCGAAGTTATTCTCAATTCCGTTGAAGTGATCAACGATGAGCAATTCTGCTTCAAGTTTGAAATTTCTATGTCTGAGATTTAACTGTCGTTTTACAACTACAGGTCTGTCAGATACAGACTTTGTGCCAAAAAAATTTGAGGCTTGAATATGTTCTGAATCAAGTGCGAGAACTGATAAGTGCTCATCTTGATTCATGCCGGAATCTCTTACAAGTAGATCTCCTAATGTGAAAGATTCCAAGTTGGTACTATTCTTGTGAGTCATAAAAGACAGTAGTAGTAGTTGCTATTAAACCTGTCGAATCGACCCTGACACGTACACAGTTGAGTTGTCCGTTAAATCGCACATACACTTACTCATATAGAAAAAATCTCCTTCCTAAGTCATGGTTAGTTTGGTCATATCAAGATGGAGAAATCCCTGAAAAATCGACACCAGAGGGTTAAGAGTTATCAGGGAAAATCTCATCTCTATAATTTCAATTTCAAGTAAACGTATCTGCTTTCCAATTCTTCTTTGAACTTTTCTTTGGTAATTCTGCCTGATGAGAATACCAGATTTTCAATAGTAATTTTTTTTATTTTATCCTTTAATTCGTATTCATTTTCTGCTTCGATTATAAGATCTCTTGGCACTAACGAAATCTGGAAATACAATTAGTCATAACCACCAAGTTTCCACTTCTTGATGTACTTCCATAGAACTTTTGTCATTTCAGGTGGAGTTAACTTGTTTTTTCCAAAAAGTTGTTCTACTGTTTCAGTGCATCCTTCAAAAGCGATGTTGAAACCACCAAAAGGTACTTTTTTAGCCAAAGTCTACTACTCCTTGTTTGCTTTCTTTATGATTTGAATTTTGTGTTCATGTAATTCAGTATTTGGTACTAGGAATACTTCTTCTTTAATTTTGACTGTGGTGTGAGTAATACCTATGTGCGTTACTTCTCCTTCCTTTCCTTCATATTTTATTTGATCACCATTACCTAATCCACTGTGTTTAAGTCCTTCACCATAAGACCAACTTCTGAAAACTTCTCTGAATCCGGTTCCACCTGCAATCAACAGTCCCATAATACCTGCAATGATAACCCAATAAAGAATTGGAATAATCTCTTCACCAACACCAAGTTGTGTGATTCCTATTCCGAATATCAGTGCATAAATGATTACTGTTACAAGTGTTTTTACCATTGGCATACTTCCATCGTCACCGAAAAGATCAGAGTTGAATTTAGCCATCCACTGCAAAATTACTCTTGTACCAATAATTCCTACAACAATTAGAATTATGAATGCAATAATGTTTGGAATGTAAGTCCATAATACTCCAAGCCATGAAGATGCTTCTGTAAATCCTAACAAGTCAATTGCAATTACAAATGCGTAAATCCATGCAAACCACTTTGCAGTCATTGGAATTAGATCAGAGATTTGTCCCCAACCTGCTTTCTCATAAGTTTCTCCTGCTTTAATTCCACCTTTCTCTACGAGAAGTTTGTTTGAGAAAAGTTTCTTTAGGAATTTTCGTAATGCAAACTCTACAGCACGACCAATAAAGTAACCAATACCTAAAACTATGATTGCTGATAATACTCCTACACTGTTAACTGCAATTGTATCTCCCCAACTTGAGAAGAGTTTTATCCAGAACTGAAAAAATGGATTTGATTCCTCAACTCCTAAAAACTCGGATACTGGTTGTTTTTCTTCAATTGCCTCTTGAGCAAATGCCAATGGAGCAAATAGAGTGCCCGACAGCATGATTGATACCGTTGATAACAGTAGAATGATTCCCCATTTGCCCTTGATCATTGGTATCCTATCATTCCAATAAGGGCTTTAAAAGAATTTCTGTGATCGCTTCATATCGTATGCGACACGTACACATCTGATTCTACGAGGTAGAGGTAAAATTGGAATTTCTAGAGGTAGAGGTAAAAAAAAATTAGTTGGATGACTTTACTTTGTCGATCCAGTATTGGATTCCTTTGAGTCCAACTTCTCCTGCTGTTCTTCCAAACTCTGTAAGAAACTCATGTGAGAAGTGACCGTATCCTTCATTCTGTCCCCACTTGTCATGTGCAATTTCGTGGCAAAGTGTACCAACTGCAAATGCTGAGAACTTGTCAAAGAATCTTTTTCCACCACATCTCCTGACATTCCATACAAGTGAATGTGGTTTTCTAAGACTCAAGATGTCGCCTTCTTTTGAGTAATCAGCGAATTCCTCAGTTTCCTTTGTTGTTACAAAGTCTATATCGATGTCCTCTTTGATTACATCCTTTGCAACTGCTTTGCAGACTTTGGCAAAGAACTTCATTCCTTCTGTTGGTTCAACTCTTACTGCATGTTCCCATCCCGAAGAAGAATGCTCCTTTGATGCATACGTTAGAGTGCCTTGTTCTTTCAAGTGGTCAACAACATCTGAGTCAAGTGTTCCCTGTGGGATCAAGTATGCTCCTGCCATCTTTGCTCTCTCGTTTTCAGCAGAGTCCGATGATTCTATCATCACGTTATCTGTTCCGTATCTTTTTACAAAGATCTCCTTTGTTGTTTCTACTTCGGTTCTCTTGAGTGCTTCGTTGATCCAGTTAGCACCACAGTTTTCCTTGTCTATAAGGTCAAGTGTGTTCTCAGTGATCTCTGCATAGAGTTTTTGCAGATAAGCATCTGAGATTACATTTCTGTCAGTTGTCTGTGGAATCTTTTGTTGGATGTCTACATGCCATCTTAGATCTTGTTCAATCTCCTGAACTACACATCCTAGTTCAAAGATGATTGGATCTTCATGCTCTTCCTTTTCATAAAGGAATACTTTGGTATCCTCAACTCTCTTGACTAACTTTTGGTTTGCTCCTAGAGCAATTACTGTTGGTAGTCTTGCTGTGAACGTTTTGATCAAAGTCTTTTGTTCGATGTAGGTTCCATTGACTTTGAGTTTCTTGTTCTCTGGAACTGCAACCTTTTCTACAGAAGTGATTACTGAACCTAGTGATTCATCCTCATCGTTTTCAAAGACTGCATGGACTTGAGCACCTTGAATTTCTGGAATTTCAGAAACCCTTCTGGTATCCTCTTGGAATTCGATTAAGATTTTTCCTGTCTTTACCCATCCTGAGACTGCTCTTGCAAAGAACTGTTTTTCTCCCAAGTTGTACCTTCCCCTCTGGTTCTTGTTGACTCGCTTATAGGAGTCCTTGAAGAGAGTGTAGATGTCTTTTTCATCTCTGAATCCGTTTCCGTTGTCTACTATATCGACTACTATTCTGCCCTTCTTATCCTGTGATACGTCACATGATATGACAGTTACAGGCTTCTCATCAAACGAGTTTGAGATGATCTCTTGGATTAATCTCCAAAGTTTCATCTCAGACATCTGAGTTGCGAAACCCTTTGTGTCGATTTCAAATCGCCTTTCAACGATTGTTTCTTTCTTCATTGTTTCTTCCACCGATTTTGAAGTGTTACGGTCTTTGTGATCCTTGTGGGACATACTAGATCTGAATTATGAGAGTAGTTATAGTTTTCAAGGCTACGCAAAAAATTTATCTAAGTCAACAAAAGTTTTTACACACAAAACTTTTTGGAAAATTCTGCCATCGCCACACGAAACTCGAAAAAATAAAGATTGAATTTCTGCTTAACGTACAAACAGAGTTCAAAATTTACTTTTTCAAAATAATTATTCAGTCACCTCCCAAACTACTTTTCCATAATTGAGATTTCCAAATGGTTTTGCTGAAATTGATCCATCTCTCTGATTAATTACTGTGTGATGTGTATGCCTCCCTAATTCATGTCGTTTTTTTCTTTGTTCAATTAACGGATCATTACCATCAAATTCTTGTTCACATAGATTACATTGGTGAATCAAATTAAAATCCCCCATAATACTTCACCTGCAACTACGTTTTCAGTTGCGACTTTGTGAAACTCTTCATGTTGCTTTTTTGTTTGTTCTGCATTGACATTGTTATCGTATTCAATTTTACAAATACTACATATCCATTTCTTTTTCTTCTCAACTGTGACCTGATATTCTTCTATGCAGTCAACCAGTCTTTTACATAAAGCCTTCATGTGTTTTTTAGAAGTAATTTGATATTCAGTTCGTTTCAAATACTTTTGTTTCTCTTTATTGAAGAATTGTTCCCATGATATGTAACTGAAAATTTGCATTCCAATAAAGTCATCTAATCCAATCTTATCTCCGTACCACCATAATCCTAATTCAAAATTTTCTACTCCGAATCTGGAACTAGATGTTTGATAATCAAATTCAAAATTACTAGCATTGAATTCTAAAAAGTCCTGTGGATGTGGCTTTACATAGATTCTCCATTTTCCTGAATCATCTAGTTCTATTGCACATAAACGATCTTTGTATTCGAATCTTTCAAACCAACCTCTTTCCTTGATTTGAGAGATGATGATTTTCATTACCTTTTTCTGGTATGGAAGCCATTTACAGAAACTTAGATTTAACAAGGATTCTGTTTTCTCATCGAATTCTTCTTCGGTCATACAATTGAGATACATGTCAGTATTAGTCATGTTTTCAGTAGCATTCAATTCGATTTGTTTTTGAATTTGTAGACTACATAGTTTTTTTGTAGTCATTGGAATATTACGACTGAGGCACTCTGCTGAGTTTACAGAGTTCTCAGAAACCTCAGTCCTTTTTTTGGTTTGATTCTTGTGAGTCATAAGAAAACTACTGTGCCGAATGATATAGCAATTTAACAGTATTATACAAAAAAGATTTGTATAAAACGGTCAGATTAGGCACGAAATTAGTTTGAACTAATATCTTTTTTTTTCGGCACAAAGTCTGCATGTTTTAAATTTACGTTTATGCATTTTGTGATTTTTTTCTGTTGCTAAATCGTAATGAAATGGCATTACTTTCTATGCAGACTATCTACAAGCCTCTTTGCCTTCTCAAACTCTTCTTCATTGAAAACATTTGTTGGAAGTCCTAGTTGTTTTCTAGTTTCAATCTCTTTTATCACTGAGTTTATTTCATCTGGATATTCCAATCTTTTGTCAGGTAAGATACCAAAGTTTCCTTCAATGAATGCTTCTTCTTGTTCTTGCAAAGTCAGCATCAAGTCTGGTGTGAATGGATCTATTCTGTTTCCATCCTTGATGAACTGCTCGTACTTTCTGTTACCACTTTCTAACTTGTCGTTAAAGTCTATGTGTTCAAACTCATGATCTCCTAATGCTTTGTAGTCTCCTTCTGTCATGTTTGGTTTCTTGTTGAATGTTGCTTCTCCATCTGTTGTATCTACTTTGGCAATCCAATCCTCACTTTGTTTTTTATTCTTGAAAGTAATTTTATGAATTTGTTTTCTAACACTCTTTGGTTGCTGTGCAAAAGATTCTGTTACTCCCTTTATCATTCCGTTGCTTTGAGACTTTTTTAATTTATTTACTATCTTTATTCCTTCAAGTGTTGCAGGAGATCTTCTCTTTCTTACTTTCTTGTAAGATTTGATTGGATGGAACTTGTTGTTAGAGTCTTTGTAGCCTTTCATTCTCCCTTCATTGCCTTTTCAATTATTGGAATTACTTCTTCTTTGTGTCTTTCTTCTCCAATTCCAATCAAGTCTGTGTCTTTGTCTCCTACAAGTCCTTTGACATCTTCATCTCTGATAATGAAACCATCTTTTGCACTTCCATCCTCTGGAATAACTTCGTAGTGGTAATCATCAATTACTTGTTTAATCACTCCCCACGTATTATGAAAATCACTCAATTCTGGATCTTCACTTGCAATTTTTACAACTAAACCTGCATAGTAACCGGAAGCCTTTGCATCATCTCTTTGTTCTACACCAAATGTTTTTCCTAGAACTGCATTAAGAAAACCTCCTTCTGGTCTAAGACCTTGAACTTGTGCAGTGGATAATTTTAGTCCGTTCTTATCAGTGATTTTACCTTCTTCTACATCCTGAATGAATTGATTTAATGGTGATAATAGATCTGAAACTGCATATCCATCTTTTACCTTTACAACTTTGTTGTCAGAAAATCTTCCGTATTTTAGATAACTTCTTTTTGAGTCATCTGCTTCCATCTGAGTCCATTTCTTTAGAAAATCTTCTATTCTTGACTTTTCTGATTTAGGATCGAAGGTCTGCATTAAGTTCCATGCATCTTTAACTTCCTTTGGTACTTCTTCCCTCTGTTCAATCATTTGTGGATGGAATCTTGTTTTTGATTTATCACCAATTGTAATTCTTTCTAACTGTCTCGGTCTAAGAATTATTGTTGGCATACCATCATCGTTCTTTCTAATTCTGAAATATCCTGTAGGCTTTGACCATTTTCCTTTAGGATAATTTTCTCTAATGAAATCTTCCCATTCTGCTGTAACTTTAATTCCTTCTCTAGTTCTTTCATCTTTTTTCAAAGTCGTTGCAAACTGAGATGTTGGTCTTGCCTGAAATGAAGTCATCTTCACTCCCTTTGTTTTTTTCAAAGTCCTTATTGGATCTAATGCTTTTCTAACTTTCTTGTATCGCTGAATTGGATGGAACTTGTTGTTAGAGTCTTTGAAGCCCTTCACTTAAATTCCTCCATAAATCTCATTCTGCTTTCAAAATCAATTAGAATTTTTCCATCACCAAAGTCTCCTAACTTCTTTTTTAATGCATTTGCTATCTCAGTTTTGTTAAGCATTATCCATGCTTTGTCATTAACTGTCTTGGCTTTAAAATCTCTAGTTAATTTAGGATCTTCAATATATCTTATGAAAGTTGAATATCCAATCTTATCTGGATAGTAAGTTATTCGTGTAATGTCTTTTGGTGTTATCTGCATGTCCTTGTCAACTCTAATCTCTTGCTCATCAACAAACAATGCGTTTTGTTTTCCACGAATAGGTTCTAGACTCCCTAAATCTGAACCACGTTCAAAATCTACTGCTAATACCGGAAAAAAATCCATAGAATAATTTACTTTATTAGCATCCCCTGAATTTCTAATAGAATCTGCATTATACATGATTGAAACTCCTTCATTGAATGTTGCTTTTGCTTGAGATGGATTCATAGTTAATGATACAAAGTCAAAATCTGAATCAAAGTCTGAACCTAAAATGCCTTCATCTATGTAGTTATCAATTTCATACATATCTGTCCCACGATAAAATACATTCGTTTTTTTGTACTTCTCATCTGTTAATTTGTTGTAAGCATCAACTTCTATCTGCATTTTATTGATAATATCCTTAATCGGTTTATTTTCAGGTTTTTCTATCCAAACTTTCCATATTCTAAGTGAACCATGAAAAACTTCTTCATCAGTGTATTCTGTAATGGTCATATCAAGCCCATCTAATCCAGAGTTTGAATAATCTATTTGGCTTTGTGGATGTTCGGCATTATACTTGTCAATTATATTAAAAAATCCTGTACTGTGTGTTCCTCTCCCAAATCTTCTTGATATTTTTTCTGAAACGTCAGTTGCAAACTTTGGTGTAATTGTAGTTTGGCTTTGTCTTTGTAATCTTACTCCCTGAGTTTTTGTAGATGTATCCCTTCGACTACGTACACCTTTGTATTGAGTTATCGGATGAAACTTTCCTTTGGAGTCTTTGAATCCACGAGTCAATAGTGTAGTTTCTCCCATAAGTTTACGAGTTTGCTCAAGTTCAAATCATCTATCAGTTTTTTATGATAAGAGTATCCATAAACAATTTCTGCTACAGCACTGTGTTGTTCATTTGCATACCTTGTCATTGTATCATGACCGTTTTCTTTTAGTTTCTCTTCCATCTCTTGATATGCTTCTGTTGCTTGATCACTTTCATTATATTCTCCATATTTTTTCTTGTAGTTTTTCCAATCTTCATCATCATCATTCCATTTTCTCCATTTCTCTTCATTATCACGTACATAATCATTTACTGGTGGCATTTCGTTAGCAAGTCTATTGAATTCCACAAGTTCTACCCTTCTCCATTTTGTAGATTGATGCCAAAATGTATGACCAATAACTTCGTGAACAATAAGAGATTTGAAATCATTTGGTGTCATCCTACCATCATCAAAAATTGTTAATTTTTTCTTATCATCATCCCATATACCAACATGTTTTACGTGTTCAGAATATTGAATTGTTAGATAATCAATGTGTTTCTTCATTCTCTTTATTGTAAGATCATTATTCCACATTTCTTTAAGTGTCTCAACAATTTCTTTTCTAGGTGCAGGTTTGCTTCCATGACTCCAACCTCCTGCTGTTGATTCAGCGATGTAAATTCTATTAACGCCTCTAAAACCATAGGTTTGTCTTTTTCTTTTCAGTCGGATTCCTTGTTGTTCTGGTTCTTCAACTCTTGATTTTCTAACTCCCTTTAACTGAGTTATCGGATGAAATTTTCCATCTCTAGTAAATCCTTTCAATTGAAAATTACCTTGTCAGGAAATATACCTGCTTTTTGTTTTGGAAAATCTAATTGATTAAAGTCACCTATTTTCTGTGCATGTCGATTTTTCTTTCCAGATTTTTTGTTAAAGTTAACCCACATACCTTGTCCCTGTGTTTCAGTAAACAATGCTCTGGTAGCATCTTTACTATACAATTTTTTATGTTCAATGTATGAATTCAGTTCTCCTTCTGGTGTAAATTTTGATTTAGAATTGTAATGTCCGTTGATGTCATGAATTGCACGAAAAACATCATTTACTCTCATTCTATCTCCATTTGTGTTTTTGATGTTCGTTAATTGGAACATTGGATGATCCTCTGTACCTTTGTAATCATTATCTGATGGTCTGTATAACAAATTTTTGTTATCTTTAACATCTTTGAACATGGCATTAGCATCTTTGTATCCCTCCATCTGGAATTTCATACCTTTCTTTTGTAATTTTCTTGCTTGTTCCAAAGTTTCATTGACAAATATCTTATAGGCTTTTTTCACTTGTGGATTATTTGGACTATGTTTTAGATTCTCGTAACCGTTTGCAATGTTTAGACCATAAGCAGGATCTACTGTTGGATGTTGTTCAAAGTCCTCAAACTCGTGACTTGCTATCTCCTTTCTTATCCTAACTCCCATTGTTTTTTCTTTCTGATCTCGTGACTTTCTTACTCCCTTGTGAATTGTTATAGGATGGAACTTGTTGTTTGAATCCTTGAAGCCCTTCATTTATCCTTACTCCTGTCTCTTGTTTTAAAATCTGTGTTAACTGTTCCATCTTCGTTGTAACCAATGAATCTACCTTCATCAACTAATTCATTCCAATGTTCAGGACTTGTTATAGGAAAAGAAGCGTAATAATTTCCATGCTTATCAGTGTAATCACCAAGCATCCAAATTCCTCTCACTTTTGTATCGTTGAAACGTAACTTTTCTACAGTGAAATAATTTTGTTCTTCTGGATCAATGTAAAACATTAGTGGCTTACCAACTTTCTTTACTAAGGAAACTGCTTGGTCTTTTGTTAATGATGCCTCCTTTCTATATTTTTTAAAATTTGTTACTCTTTCCATTACATAATCAATATCTTTTTGTTTACCTTCTTTAGAATGATAATGTAAAACAAGATCCTTTTCTCCTTTTACTTTTTCATAACTTGCTTTTGCACCTGATGGAAGTGTGAATATTTTTCCTGCCACATGCCTTTGAGGTTTTTCTTTAATTATAGATTCAATTGGTTCACCTTTTTTTGTTGCATCAATTATGTGGGTAATTCTTTCAACTAACTGTTCTTCTGGTTCTCTTGCTTTTCTTATCCTAACTCCCCTTGTTTTTTCTTCCTGATCTCGTGACTTTCTTGTTCCCTTCTTGTAGTCTGTTATCGGATGGAACTTGTTGTTAGAATCTTTGAATCCCTTCATCTTAGTCCAACTCTTCTTCTCGCTTCCTGTGCTGGTACTCCTTGTTTCACTAATTCCATTGCTCTGTGTACATCCGTACTTGGACACTTGCCTCTAGTTAATCCACCAGCACAAATTGGACATAACTTAATTTTAGTTTCTAATTTTCCTTTACCAACTGCCTCATAAGGTTCATACCATTTCTGTCTTGGATCATCACATGTAATTATTCTAAGTCTATCTTCATTTCTTACTGTTCTTCTTTCATCAACAAACTGTCCACCTGCTCCATCAATTATTGTTCCATCTGCAAGTCTGAACCATTCATGAGTCACCTCTTTGTTTACTTTATCATAATCAACACTATTTTCTACACCTTCCCCTGTGTAATGTCCTTGTTCTGCAACACCTACACTTTTACCATATTTTTTAAAGATTAAATTTTCTATTTCCTCTGTTACTGCTCCACAAAATTCTTCAACCTGACCACTTCTTTGTCCAGTTCTTTCTGCAAAGCCTTCCGGTCTATTCAGATTTCCATCTCCACCTAAGAAACATCCCTTGCGTTTTGCAGTTCTTTTTAGGATCTTCTGGAAATTATCTTCTACATCTGCAATAATCTCAAATGATTGCAGTTCAGTAGGTGTCATCTCTAGAAGTTTTTTTCTATATCTTTTCATCCTTGCCTTTGTAACCATTCCTTCAAGTCGCTTTGGATAATTTTTCATGTGCTTTTGGCACATATACTCTCCACACATTCCACAGTATTGTGTATCTTTTGAATTGCAGAAATAACATTTGTGACCGGATCTTTCTTTTCTTAGAACTCCCTGAGTTTTTTGAGATGTATCCCTTCGACTACGTACACCTTTGGTTTGAGAAATTGGATGAAACTTACCAGTGCCATCTTTGAAGCCTTTGACCATTCTACTCTAAAATAGAATCGATCTAATATGCATTAAAGCCGATTGACTTATAATTATGCAGAAATTGGTTTGGTTTTATTTATCTGAGAATCTATGAATTCGTTCTCAGCATTTACCCTTTTTAATACATCAGCAGGAACGCAATCTCTTTTCATGAATCCTTTGTCAAGAAGATAGATTATCACTGGAATGCTGAAAATCTTATTCTCAATCAAATCTGGTGCAAAATTATTAGGAATATTTTGTTCTGTATCCCTGTGTTTGTACCTGTATTCGTACATGAAAAATCTACTTTTTTGTAGTTATTAAAGGATTGTAAGGTAAGTTTTACAAAACAGGTTTAGAACCCTGCTTTGGAATTTTTACATCTGGTAATCGTACTGGTTTGATACCTCCTTTTTGAGAAATACCAATAATTATTTCTTGAACTTGATTTTTTGCTCTTCTTATTGCATCTTCTTCTGTAGTAGAAATTGGATATGAAACGTCAAGAAATTGTTTTCCATCTTTTGATTTGTATCCACCAAAAAATGGATGTCTGCCTTTGTTATCTTGATCAATGTAATTTGATTCTAGTAGTCTAATTCCTATAGCATCAAGTGACTTTGTAGTATTATTAGAGGAACCTATTACCCAAACTCTCTCTGTATTCTTTTTTGGTTCAAAGAATTTTTTGAAAAATCTTTTGTTTTGTTCCCTTTCTTTGAATAGATAAGCAATATTATCTTCTGGATCATAAGTAAAATCAGTTTCAGTATTTGTTTCTAAAAAATCTTGAAACCTTTCTATTGCAACTCCAAAATCTAATGCTTTTCTAATTCGTTTCTTTCTTAGAATTATTCCAGTAGTTGTAACACTACTTCGTTTTTTTTTATTCCTTTGTAATTTCTTATCGGATGAAACTTGTTGTTAGAGTCCTTGAAGCCCTTCATCGTGATTTACCGAATGCTGGAAGTGGTTTATTTTTTGTTAACATTTTAAGTGAATCCCAACCAGTGTTACCCATTCCATTCCAAGCAGAGTCTAAGAAGAATCCAATCATACCTGCATAAGCAGGTGCTTTATCTGCAAGTCTTTGTACAAGTTCTTTTGGATCTGCACCTGATTCATCACTTCCTAATCTTATCCCACCATAACTTGACATCACATCTGCTACCCAACTAAATCCATCTTTGCCTGCACCAGTATTCTCTTCTAACTCTTTAACAGTCCATGCGTTTTGACTTGCTACATCTTCTTTAATTTTTGGATGAATGTATCTCCATTGTGGCATTAGAATTACTTCTGCAACATATTTTTTATCTGGTTCAAAGTCGTCACCTGTAGCCTCTTCCATATTGATTAGGTTGACGTAAATATTACTTGGAATTCTTCTTGTAATCATTGGTTCAGCAACTACATCTATTACTCTGTGAAGTGATCCATCATCTGCATTTCCACTAGGATTTGAAACAATTTCAGTTGGAGTTTTCAATCCTTTTGGACTACTTGCAACTGTTAATCTTTGTTTTCTGATTTTAGTTCCTTGAGTTTTTGCATTCTGGTCTCTGGACATTCTTGTTCCCTTTTTGTAGTCTGTGTGAGGATGAAATTTCCCCTTTTCCATGTGACCTTTCATGCTATTGAACCATCCTCATTAAAGTCGTATTCATTTGAAATCAAAGTTTCTTTCACTGCTTCATCTGAAAATTGATAATCATAAGAATCACTTAATGATCTCAAAGCATCGTTCATCATATCATCCCATTTTTCTGAGGCTTTAATGAGAATATTGAATTCTTTTTCAGTTAATGGTTTTGCTTCTCCTGAATATTGTGCTTCTGCATACAATGGTTCTTTGTAATCACTATAACTTTCATCTATGTCTATTTCTCCATTCCATTCATAATCTAGAAACTCTATCTTTGTGGTGTTTTCTCTTTCACTTTTGAATCTAAAGTCAATTTTTCTTCTTAAAGATTCAGGAATACCAAGCATTTTAGCAAGTTTTTTATCATCTTTGATTTCTAATTCTGGAAACTGAATGAAATGTCCTCTGTCAAAATCATAATATTTTTTGCTATATTTTGAGAAAACATCATAATCTGCTAACTTTGTTTTTTTGTCATAGATTAATCCATCATACTCTGCCCAAAAATTATCAAAGTCTACATTTATGTCACGATTTTCTTCAAGAATTTTTTCCTGTAAATCTTCTGGTGCATCCTCAAATTTCCAAACTTTGAATTCAAGTTTTTTTATTCTAGAACCATCAGTTCTTTTCATTCTTACTCCTTCTAACTTTGCAGATTGATCTCGTGACTTTCTTGTTCCCTTCTTGTATTGTGTGTGTGGATGAAAACCATCCTTTTCCATGTGACCTTTCAATTGAATTTCCTCACTACAGTATCACCAACTTTTACATCTCTTGCTAATCTCTGTTGACTTCCCTCAGTAACTTGCTTTTCCATTCTTTGTTCTCTGGTTGGCTTTAATTCTCCTTCCTTCTTTAGTTTCTCCACTGCATTAACAATTGCATCACGTACCTTTGCTTCTGCTCCTAAGACATAATACTCTGCAATATTATAAGTGAAGGTTTCATCTTTCATCTTATCGAAGAATTCTTGGTATGTATTGCTGTCATTGATAAATTCCTTCATTTCTTTTTTTATCTCTTCACCATGCTCTTCTTCAAAGTCCTCAAACTCGTATCTGTAATCACTATTCCATAGTTCATCAGAAATTTTTTCTATTTGTTCTTCGTTATACTCATCTTCCATTTCTTCTAACTCTTCATTTGCTATTGCTCCCTCATCAATGTCTTGATTGAAATGCCATCTAGTGTTGTCACCAGAAATTTCATACAACCAACTTCCACCACTCTTTATTTTGCTCATGAGTAGTGGTTTTAATTTATTGAATGTGATTCCTAGACCTTCCATAGATTCAATGAACTCTTCATCGATTTGACTTTTGTTTACTCTAACCAAGTATCCAATGATGTCATTCTCATCTCCATCCCAATGCCAACCTGCATCAGACCAGTTACCAAGTCTTAACCTACTAATCTTACCACCTGTAGTTTCAAATCCCCAATAGTTTTCTGATACACTAACATCCTTTAGTTTTGAACCTGTGATTACTCTTGCTTTTCTTTCAACTTTAACTCCCTGTATCTTTGCTTGCTGATCTCTTGACTTTCTTACTCCCTTCTTGTAGTCAGTGTGAGGATGGAACTTTCCATCTTGCATGTGTCCTTTCATTCTCTATATGTAGCCTCTATTGTTGCAATCAGTCCTTCAAACATAGAATCTTCATACAAGTCAAGTAAACCAATTAACCATTCATCATATTCTTTTTCTGCAAAGTCAGAGTCAGTTTCAATTCTTTTTGTAAGTTTTTTATCGCTTGTATCAAACCAATCGTCATTAGAAAATGCTTCTTGATATTCAACACTACCAACTCCTTTGTAAAATGCAGTTATTGTAAAGTATTCTGAATCAGATGTTCCATGTGATCCTGAATATGTTACATCAACATCCCATGTTACATTCTTTAATCTCTGTAAGTCTGGACTCCATTGATTTTCATTTAATCCTTCAAGTAGGGATTTTTTCAATCTGTCTATTGCCATGTCAAAATTAGTTTCTTCTGCAATTGCTGATTTCTTTCTTATTCTACTTTCAATCTTAACTCCTGTTGACTTTGTAGATTGATCTCTTGACTTTCTTGTTCCCTTCTTGTTATTTGATATTGGATGGAACTTGTTGTTGGAATCCTTGAAGCCTTTCATGATCGTTTATCTTCCCATTCCCATTGTTTAGTCCAGTAAACTTTCTTTGCTTCATCTAAATTATTTGCTTCAATAGTAACAAATTCATCTGAATTATTGAAAGCATCAGTGGTGTTTTTAAAATGTTTTATCTTATCATCTCTTGAACTATATCCCAAAACAAAACTTTTTTTATCTTTTTTGTATCTGAAATCTTTCATAGCAGTTCCCTGAACAACAGGATAACCAATCTGGTTTTGCATTCTGTTTGGATCTTTATTCCATACTATGATAAAGTCATCAACTGCCTGACCATAACTATCTGCCATTACAACTGTATCTGATCCTTTTACTTTTTTGTGTTTTTTCATATCAGTTACATGCATGATGTATGGTTTTCTTCTATTGTTAGTGTTCACATGTGTATCGTATGTTGGTATTCCATTTCGCTTTGCTCGCAATACAACTTGGTTTAATGCCTTTGAGAATGTGGCAGGGACACCTCTGTTAAGGAGTTTGATCTGTTCTTTGTTTACTTTGGCAATAGAACTTGGTTGAAGTGATACAGACCTAACTGAAACTCCCCTCTTTGGTTTTATTGGAAATGATTTTCTATTCTTACCTTTGCCTTTTGAAATATATCTAACTGCCATTATGATCTCCTATGAATTTTCTTGTGTTTACTTAATTCCTCAGCAGATCTATAAAACTTTCCACAATTATCGCATAGCCCAAAGTCTATACTTGCAGGATTTTTGTTTGGATCATCAAAGTATTTGTCTTTGATAAGGTCTTGGGAAAGAACTATTCCTTGTTTCCGTAATTCGTCAAAGAATAATGTAGCATCTCTATCCTCTTCTAAAAATACACTATCACCTTCTCTCTTTGAAGAACCAGAAATTTTATCTTCAATTCCTAAATCTTTTAACATTTCTTTGCTTACTTCGTAATATCCATGAGAAGGATCTTCGTAGAATGTTATTGGTGATGCTAATACATTTTTAGTAAGTTCTCTTTTCTTTCTTGTATCTTCCTTTTCTCCAAATGCAACCTTGCCTGATGCCATTGTAATGTAACCTGAAATCATTGGATGATCTACTTCTACAAACTCTCCTGTTACTTCATCATCAACTTCGATTTTGTTTTCTTTGATGAATTCTTCTTGGTGATCAATGCTATCAAACTCAAACCATTCTTCTCCGTTTGCAAACCTTACTGATGTAACTGGTCTGCCATCCATCATTTCATGTTTTACTTTAACAATTTCTGAACCAACTGCATTTTCCCACTCCATTTGTTCCGTAACTGACATGTCGATTGGCATCTCATGATGTGGCATTTCCATTTCCTGTTCTTTTCTATCTCTAACTTTTACATCCCTTTGCATCTGGATTAATTTTGCTTGAGGAATTTTTACTCCATCTCTTTTTACATCAAATGGTTCTTCTCGTTTTTTTCTAGGCTTTGCTTTGTAAGTTGTAATTGGATGGAACTTGTTGTTTGAATCTTTGAAACCTTTCATTTTTACTCTCCCCTGTAGTCTTTAGCCCACTCGTATCTGCCAATAAAAGTATCATATTCTGATGGATCACTAGGATGACGTTGTACTTTACTTAGAAAGTGTTCAAGTCCAATATCATGTAACATTACCAGATTTTTTGAATCTGCTCTATACATCGCATCGGCATACCTTCCTTCAAATAATGCTTCACCAAAATGTCCATGACCTAAAGAACCTCTTCTATATTCTTCTGCAATTTGTGAGTTAGGGAATTTTTCTACATAAATTTGGTAAAGGTCACTTGCTTTTGATTTTTGCCAGTCTGTGAATTTTCTATCATCTTCTTTGGAAACACCTTCCTTGAAATATCCTTTACGAATTTCCTTTGCTTCTTCATCTGAAATAACATTTTCAAGTCTTGCTTTTCTTACACTATTTTCAAGTCTTGCTTTTCTTACACCAACATAGTTTCCTCCACAATCACAAACTCCTGAATGATGTGAATGTGCATCCATTTCTAGATGATCTTTGATGTGTTGTTTTACTTCTTGTTGAGTATCTCTCGTAATTTCAGAGTTACAAACTGGACAGAAGCCAGTTGAACCACTCCACAACCTTTCTTTTCTAATCTTAACTCCCTCAGTCTTTGTAGACTGGTCTCTTGACATTCTTGTTCCCTTTTCGTATTTTGTGTGAGGATGAAATTTCCCCTTTTCCATGTGACCTTTCATTTCTTTATATCATCACACAACATACACCACTGACTTTCTGGATGATGAATATCTACACCAGAAGAAGCAACGTGGAATACTTTTCCACCTCTAAATTCGGTTCTTATCGGTTTATTTTTAGATACATGTCTGTACCTTGCAGATCTTTTGAACCTGTCTGGTACTTCACATAAAACTGCCTTTACTCCACTTCCACCTAACTGAAATGTTCTGCACTCTCCACCTTTCTTAATTTTATTTGGATCGAACTGCCTAATCCTCAAAGTGTTTTTCTGAGTATCTACCTTCGTTGATTTAAACTCGTGATCACTTGCCCACTTCTTAGCCTTTGACATGTTGAATTTTTTCTTATCAAATATCAAAGTCTGAATTTTTGATTTTTCAAACTTTTTTGTTCTTGATGCTTTTGTTACTCCCCTCTTCATTCTTGAGATGGGATGGAACTTGTTGTTAGAATCTTTAAAGCCCTTCATTATAGGAACCTAATCTCATTTTTTACTTCATCCGGTAATGTTCTTCTTTCCTCTTTGGTTAGTTTTCTTAGATCTTTCTTTAGATCATTTCTTAATGCTTTTATTACTTGATTATTTTGTTTAATCTGATCTCTTCTCGAAACTGCAAACGCTGAATCTGGACTTGATTCTATCTTATCTGCTATTGCTTCATTTCTATCTGTTAATTTTTCTTTTAATGCTACATCTCTGTTAATGTCCTTTTTTATCATTCCAAAAGATTCTTCTCGCTTTGGAAGTCTTAATTCTAACTTTGGAACTAATGACTTTCTGGTTTTGCTGTATCTCTTATTCCTTATCGGATGGAACTTTCCCCTCTTATCGGTAAAGCCTTTCATCTAAAACACATCCACATCGCTAAGGAAAGATTTTACAAATACATTTTCACTTAATCGTTTCAATTTATCCATTGGTGCTTTTTTGAGTACATCTTTTAATTGATCTGATGCTTCTTGTGAGTAATCATAAGAAGTTGCCAAGAAATTCCCTGCAACATAAAACTCAGTTCCACCTTCAATGTCATTCATAATATCAAAACCTAAAACAGAATCTATTTCATTTCTTGCATTTTGTAGAATGTGTTCATATAGAACAGCAACTACATCTACATCTGATAATGATGTTCCTGTGTCATCTGCAAATTCTCTAGCCAAGTCTGCTACTTCACCACCATCCAAACCAACTTCTTCTCCTTTATCAACTGCTGATGCTATATCACCTGAACCAAAATCTGTAATACTCGAAGTGAATCTGTCAAACTCTCTAGCCCTTATTTCTGCTGATACAGGTTCAGATTTAAGTTCAAACATTTTTTCAATACTTTTTTCTGGAACTCTTGCTTTTCTTTCAATCTTAATTCCTGTAATCTTTGCAGATTGATCTCTTGACTTTCTAACTCCCTTTGATTGAGTTATGGGATGGAACTTGTTGTTAGAATCCTTGAAGCCCTTCATCTTTTATCATCCTTATGCATAACTTTCTTGAAAGATTTGTCAGATGGATCATACAAAGTCAGATTACCACGATTGTTTAGATTGTAATCATTGTCTGTATTACCACTTTCGAATCCTTGACCAGAACCTATACCAAAGAATGCCTTGTCTGCTCCACCTGCTTTTTTTACTGCATCCTCAGTTGTGAATCCATGCTGTTCGCCTTTTGGTTTTGTAAGATCGTAAAAGTCATTGCCACCATAAATTGTATGAAAATTATCTTCTTCTTCATCATCTTGTTGAATCTCAAATCCTTCTGTAACCCAATTTACTGCTTCCTCTCCCTCCTTCTCTTGTATTGTTTCTATTTCATTTTGTGATAACTCGTTTCCTTCTTCGTCAGTTGCATAACTTGTAGTGACGTATGCTGTCTCTTCATCACTACCATCTACATCCAAGTCGTTCTGAACTCTTTTTTGGAAAAAGTCTTTCTTTATGAAATCAATTACCTCATCGAGATTTTTTGCCCTGATATGTGCTGTTTCTTGTCTGTCCCCATCATACTCAGTTGACCTTGTTGAATAAATTACAAAGAGATGTGATTTTACTTTTACTCCATCTTTTTTGAATCGTTCTTTCATTCTTACTCCCTGAGTCTTTGCAGATTGATCTCTTGACTTTCTTGTACCCTTCTTGTAGTCAGTTATCGGATGGAACTTTCCATCTTTAGTGAATCCTTTCAACGGAATTTTCCCTCATTGAATGCTCTCTGAACTTTATCTTTATCTGATTGCATCTTTTATTGCCCTTCTTGCTTCACCTAATGTTGAAAATCCTTGAAATTTACCAAGTGCATTAATGTCACCATCAACATCAATTATTCTAACTGTAAATGCCCTTGCTGAACCTGCATGTTTGACAGTTCCTTTATCTGCTTCACTTGTAATAAAATAAATATTTGATTTTTGATAATCTTTCAACTCACCTTCTGACCACATTAATTCTGATAATCTACTTGAAAAAAATCTCATTGTATCTTTATCAAAGAAATGTGGTGAACCTTTTTCTGCTCTACGTTTTATTTCATCTCCCAAATATCTACCTCTATCAAGAAACTGTTTCATAGATGTAGTTTTCAGTAAAACTCCTTCTTGTTTTACGTTCTGGTCTCTGGATTTTCTAACGCCTTTGTAATCTGTTATCGGATGGAACTTTCCATCTCTAGTAAATCCTTTCATGCGTGTTTTCGAGACTCCATTATTTGTTCAATGACTTGATCCATTAAAGTATCCATTTCATTTTGTGCTCCTTCAAAGTATTTGTCACGATCACCTATCAATTCATTGTTATCATCTATCTTGTTTAGTTCTTCTATCAGAAGATTGGTTATTGGTAAATCGAACCCTTCATTTTCAAATCTTCTTACTTCAAAGTCATTACCTTCTCCTTCTAAGTTATCTCCACCATTGTTGAAGATTTCATAATAAAGATTTGATGCTCTTCTATAAAGATCTACATTTCGATCAGGTGATTCTCCTTCATTTGGAACTAATTTATTTAATACATCTGCTTCATTTTGATATTTTCCTTTTTGACTCCAATAGGATCTTTCAATATCTCTTGCTTTTCTTTCACCATGAATTAATTCTACATTTGCTAAATTCTTTCTACAACTTGGACATTTATTTGATACAGGACTATAATGATGTGTCAAATCGGTTTTACAGAAAGGACAATGTAAAGAATCTCTTGCTTTTCTTTCAACCTTAACTCCTGTTGACTTTGTAGATTGATCTCTAGATTTTCTAGTTCCCTTCTTGTAGTCAGTTATTGGATGGAAAGTTCCATCTCTTGTAAAGCCTCTCATACTATTAACTTCCAATCCTTTGTATCTGGAATTTTTTTTACTTCTCTTTTAACTTCTGGATATTGTTTTGGACTTTTTTCAACTACTTCATATAATCTTCCCCATTTCACATCACCAGCAAAAGTAGAATTCTTTGCAAGAATTATACCTCTCTTTCCATTTGTTGTTCTTGCTACGAGTGTGCCTCTAAGTCCCTCTCCTTTTTTTGCAATAAACTTGTTGATGTTTGCTTTTCCTTCTGGATTGTCACCTACGTTAATTTTTCTTCTAGTCTTACTTGGACTTCTTTTGTTTCTAATCGGATGGAACTTGCCTTTTTTAGTAAAGCCTTTCATTATAGTTCTGCTCCACAATCTTTGCAAATCCCTGTAGAAGTTCCTGTCTTGTAACCCTTATGACATCTCCAACAATATTGTATAGCAGGTCTAGCAAAAACATCTAAGTTTCTAACTGTACCATCAGGAAACATTGCATGTTTGTAACTTCCATGTCCAGCACCATCTGGTTCTGTCCATGTTTCAACTCTTATGTTACTTCCTCTGTAATCAACAAACTCTGGTTCACCAAACTTTATTCCCATCTCCATTAATCTTTTTTTGTTGTCACCATCTGCACGTTCTAATGCTCTATACATATCTCCTGATGCTAAAGCCTGAACAAAACTACCTCCCATTTTTAGAAATAGATCCCCATGACCCTCTTTAACACTACGAGAATATTCTTTTGAGATAGGTGCATCAGGAAATGCTCTTACATAATGCATCCAGTTGTAAGATGGTTTATTTTCTACAATTGTTCTCTTTAGTCTGTACCCTTCATTATCATATTTGGAAGTGTGAAAAACTTTGACTCCACCAGTTGGAGTCACCATGTCTTTTGATGGCATCCTTTTTTTTCTTGAAGATTGAGTAATAGGATGAAAAGTACCTTTACTATCCTTGAATCCTTTGACCATTCTACTCTAAAATAGTCACAATCTATTATCTTTTAAAGCGATTTGCTGAACAAATTTGAACTTGAGAGTGGATTTCCACAACTCAAGCCAGTCACGATTCATTCACATATCTCCCTCCCCAATAGAGTTTAATTGAATCAGACATCTAAGGCTAAGAAAAATTGTTTAAAAAATGTTTTGTAATTCGTCAATTAAAGGAGACATTAAAGAAAAATTGTTTGAAAATGTTTTGTAATTCGTCAATTAAAGGAGACATTATACTAATTTGTACTAAGTGAACCTGCATTTTTTACATGGCTAAACAATCTCATGCCTCAAGAGTGAAGGCAGGAAAAAAAGGTGCTAGAACTCGAAAAGCGAAAAAGGCTAAACGAAAAGCATCAGCACGTAAAAGTGCAAGAAGAAGAAAACGCTAGTCTGATTCAGTAGTAATGATGATGACAGCAATTATTTTTTTATTTATCTCTACTTCCAGTTCACCATGATGTATTCTTACAAAGTGTTCCTTGTGACCTGAACCTTTGAAGTTTCCTTTGCACTTGTAAATATCAACCTTTGACATGTTTAGATCTCCTGTTGCCTTTCTTTGTAAGTTCATGTAGACTTTGCCAATAGGACATCTTAATTGTGGTTGCCTTTCAAACAATCTTTTTCCTAAGACTTTGCCATCAGGTTTTTTAAAAATATCTGAAACATTATTGAGTAGGAAATATTTTTTTGCTTTCTTAATTATAATCAGATGTTCATTGTGTGCCTTGTCTCCCTTGCAGTGACCAATCCAAACTCCTAACTTTCTACTTGATATTGGTTGCAGATAGTTGAGTCTGTTTGGTCTTGATTGAATCTCACCAATGACACACCTGTAGTTTTTTGCTTGTGCCTCTTTCATTTTAGTTCTTCCAGAGATTGCATTAGTGTCAACTGCTTTTCCTTTGATGGCATAAGATCAATGCCAAACATTCCAATGAAAACTCTTCCACATACAACATGAAAATTGAAAGTTTCTCTTCTGTAAAGTTTTTGTGAGAACAAAGTTACTGATGAAATTGTTTCTCCCCAATGTCTAGGATTGTCAAGTGTATTGCACTGCTCTTGGCAAGTGCATGTTAACTCATGTAAACAAAGCCTGCAAACTTTGTTTCTATGATCACGAAGAATTTGTCCCATGTGTTTTATTCTTCTCCAAACTTCATTCTGCATTTCAGTCTTGATTTGTCTTTGTCTTTCAATCGGACTGTTTAAAGATACAAGTTTGTCTTGTTCTTGAAGTGCTCTAGTAATCTCCCTTTCAAGATCTCTTACTTTTTCATCGTATGCTTTTTCTGGTTTCCATATTTTCTGCCTTAATCCCTGCAAATTATTCATTCTAGTCTTGATATTTTGAGACTGAACTAGCAATCTCCCAAAAACTTGATCGGAATGAGACTGACAAACTTCTCTTTCACCATTCCACATTCCATGTGCATCTCTGTAGTAGATGTAATTAATTCCAGTTATCGATCCACATCTTAAACCGTTTTCTTTTATGTGCTGACAACTTCCCATTCACTTCACTTTCTTTTTGAGATGATCTGCACGACACTTTAATGAACAGAAAAAAAGATCATGGAAAAAAGTTGGGTTCTCCCTGAAATAAAGTCCACAATACTTTTCACACTCTGCACATTCTAGAGTTGTGTACTTTAATTTGTCATCATCATACATTGTCATTGGGTACTCTGTTTCCGTAAATTCTCAGGAATAAAAGAATTTCTATGATCTTTATCCGAACCTAATTTTATAGATAAATGGTTCGTTGTTGGCAAGATTGTTTATCTTTGTACAATCTCCACCACATGTAACCTCTACATCATACCTAGTCAGTTCAACATCAGCAAATACCCTTATACCTGTATCAAAAGTAAATGGTAAATCTGATAATGATCTTTCTTTGACTACCATTGTCTTTGTGCCAATTGATCTTCCATCATCTGTCCTGATGAACTCCATTGTAATTGTGAATTCTAGATCTGTGATGTTTGTAAATGCAAGTTGGGTTACAAGTGCATCAAAATTTTCTGTAGTTATTACTGGTAGCAATTGCAAGAATGTCCCACTTCCTTCTGTATAACATCTATCAAAGTCTGCTACAGCAACTTCTGGATGGAATACCTGTCCACCAGAATTTGGTGAAGATCTTCCCAAGTACAACCGTTGATCAGTCTCCAAGTCTAAACCAAAACCTGCTTCATCAAATGCTCCCCACAATTTAAATCGCAAATCACAAACTGTAGAACCATCTCTGTTTTTTGCTTTGTTTGCTTGTTGTTCAAAGAAATCTTCAATGAATGCAAAAACATTTGTAAAAAATGCTGAAAAGAATGTTATTGCAAAGACAATTACAATAAGAAAAAAGGCTACACCAATTAGCGAACCTGCTAATCCCAATTAAACTATCTCCGATGGAAAGCCAAACTTAAAGTCCTTGTTCTCACTTTTCTCTTGATCTTTTGCCATCTCATCAAAGACATCCTGTGCAAATGTTGTTTCTTGTTTCTGTTCTGTATCGGCTTTCTTTTCTGACTGTTCTGCCTTTGCTTTTGATTCTTTTACATCTTCTTTTGGAGCACCTTGATTCATTCGTTTATTCAGTTCATCAATGTCTTTTTGATGCTGTTTTTCTGCTTCTTTGTGTTGTTTTGCTTCATTTTGTAATTTTTCTATCTTGTTAAGCCATTTTTTATGATCTTGTTTCTCTTGCTGTGCAAACTTGTCATCTCTTTCTGCTTCAATCTTCTTGAAAACTGCTTCTGACTCTGTTAGTGCCATTTCAAATGCATCGTTAAGTTGTTTCTGTTCTGCTTCACTCTTTCCTTTAATTTTTTCCTTGAACCTTTTTTCTTCCCTGATAAATTCTCCAAGAACTTTTTCAACAAATCTGTTTGTCTTTTTTCCTTGTGGAAGGTCAGGAATGTTTTGTCTGATAAACTTCTCAAGTTCTTTTGGTCTTGTAATTTCCTGTGCTCTTGCTAATCTAAATGACCTTATCAATGCAACTCTGAATTTTCTACGAAGATCTAAATCTTCTTGGAATTTTTGATTCTGAGTTGATTTCCAATCATTGTATCTGTCTCGATTTAATCTTGCAAAGTCCTTTGCTCCCTGACTCAGAATTTCAGATAGACCGGAATCATTTGCATATCTAACTCTAGACTTTCTTACTCCCTTTGATTGAGAAATCGGATGGAATTTGCCATCCCGATCTTTAAATCCTTTAACCATTCTACTTTACAATTTTTTCAATTGTTTTCTGCATATTAAACAGATCTGAGTAAAACTCTATTCTCTCTTTGGTGGATTTTGTTGGTCTCCACCTTGACCAGTCATGAGTCTTGCAGTCTCTAACTCCTTCTCCATCGCTAGTGTTCCTGTGTAAATTCTTTCTATCTTGTCAGTTTCCTTCTCTTCTCTAATGTCTAATGCTCTCATAACAATATTAGATATTGCAGGTTCAATTCGTGTATTCAAGAATGTAACCTCATTGTTTCTGTAGTTAATCATACCAAAACCATCAAACTCATTTTGCCATTGAACTCCATAATGATGATAGAGTATCAATTTTTTCCAGATTTGAGGAATGTTTCTAATCTCTGCCTTCCAATCTTCTGACCTTACCCAAGCATCCTCTAATGACTTTGGGAGATTCGTTTCTTCTTTTTTTCCTAGCATTTTATGAAATATGCTTGGCTTTGCAGTATTCACATTGATTACTTGTCTTTCTGGTTGCTGTGGATCTCCCTCCTTTTTTATGTAATTTGATTTTTGATATGACTCTGTATCACTTCCGGCAATCTCAGATACATCTTTTACAACTAGATAGACTGCCTTTGTTATGCCTGAGAGTTCTGTTTGAAATTTGATAAATTCAGACTGAGTTGATTCTAGATACTGGTAAATGTATTCAGGTTTGTCTTTGTCTTTTTTATTCTCAAGAATAGTTTTGTAATACCAAGTGTTTACCTTCACGAAGAAATCTGTTAACTGTTTTTGCTCTCTTGGTATCCTATCATAAGATTCCTGAAATATCTCAGCGAAATCTGATATTGCTTCTTTTTCTACGCTACTCATGTTTCATCATACCTACAAATTTGCATTCACATCAACTCCCTCTTCTTCCATCAAGTCCTGATCCTGTTGGCTTCGAGATTTTCTAGTCATCATATAGATTGCCATCGTTGCAACGCCTCCCATTGCCTGTAAGAACTGTGGAGGTATGCCACTCAATGATGGAATCATTACTGGTAGATAACCTGCAACTATAATTGCGAAAATTGTAAGTGCAATCCATTGAATAATGTCCTTTGGCTTGTAAAATCCTGCTGGTAAGTCCGTACCAATTAGTTTTTTCTGTCCAAGTAGTAATTTTAACGTGTTAATCTTTTGCCTGTACTTGTTTAGCAACTGGTCTCTTGTCTGTAATTCTTCTTGCTGTACTTGGATGTGCTCATCTAAGCCTTCAATGTATTCTACCTGCTTTGATGCCTGTACCATTGATGATGCTACCTTTGCTAAATCTTCTGAATAAGGTAAGATGTTGATGTTCATTTCTACTTCTTCTGGTTTCCTATCTTTCCAGACATTGAATATTACTTCGTTTTCTTCTGCTTCGTTTTTCTTATCATAGGTAGATCTTAGTTTTGCGTTTGGAATTGGTGACATTAGCCATACATCCATCCATTGTTTGTTTGAAACTTCAACTTCAAACCTTTCAGTTGAATTGTGGCATACACATGTTTTCATATATTCCCAACCGAATGTAGCCCAAGAGAACTTTGATTCTGATTGTGAGAATGAAATCTCTGGTTCATCTAGTGGAGCAGTTGAAATTAACATTGGTGGTATTCCCCTTCTCTTTACAGTTGATGTAATCAATTCCTTTGTGTCCCTGTAGTAAGCCTGATAGAAGAACAACTGTTCATTATCTCTAAGTCTAAGAATCTCATTTATTGCCTTTGTGAATTTTTTGTTTGATTTTAATGCACGAATGATTGATGCCCTTACAGGAGCATCATATTTGTTTACAAACATTTCGACCAGACCTTGACCCATAATTACGAACTGGATTATTCCAAGTGGTTCTTCTGAATTTGGATGTCGCCTTGCATTTACTACGTATCTTACTCCAATGAATGCCAAAATTAGTAGCAATAATACTGAGAATAATGGAGCATAGTTTGGAATTATAATTGTACCACCTTCTGCTGTAGGTTGGATTGGGTTCAACATTGTCTGCCAAAAGTCCACAAATGGATTTCCTGTTGCTCTAGATTGCAGGAAAACAGACTCTAGGAATAATAATATGCTATTTACCATTTCTTTTCCTCTGCTCCATTTTTGCGAATATTGCATAGTAGATTACCTTCTCGGCAATCTCTTGTTTTTTCATAAATTCTAACGGAATGTCTGCCCTGTTTCTTAGTGCCCACTTTCTGTATTTTACAATCCATCCGTATGACTCGTTTAACTGGTTGTACTCGAACTCATCAAACATGTCATCCTTGAATCTTCTATTATCAAAGTCAATTGCTTGTAGAATTGTAAGGAAATCTTTTGGTCTTGACCTTAGAATTGTTCCTTCTTCAATTATTTCTTCTTCTTTTGGAGAGGGAGGTGTCGGAGGGAGAACCTTTTCTTCTTCTTCTTCTCCAATTACAAATCCACCTGATGGTTCTACTGCTTTTTCTATCAGTTCATCTAGTTCATCAGGTTTTCCTTCTGCACCTGATTGTAATTCTCTTAGTACCTCAACTGTAGTTTCTGAATCTTCATGTTCAACTATTTCTACTTCTGCTTCTTCTGGATCTTCCTTTTTCTTTCTGAAAGAAATTATTTTTTTTAACTTTGATTCCCTTTGTTTTTTTGGAATGTTATCTCTGATTACTGGAATGTTCATTATTGCTTTGAGATCTTGTTTTAACTGCTGTAATGGTTCGCTAACTGATCTTACTAGGTTGTCCATACTCAGAGTCATTGTGTTAATTTGAACAAGTGAATCATCCAAGTCATTTACTTTTGAATCAAACTTTCTTTTTCCTGTAAACGAACTGATTAGAGTTACTAATGATAGAATTACAACTCCTAAAATTAACAACCACATGTAGGCAATTCCTGTTGCCTGTGTCTGTGTGTTTGTGTTAAATGCTGTAACCATTGCAGGAATCTGTGCAATGAATGTTAATGACTCACCAAAAATTTCTTCCTTAGTTGGAACTGGTGTAGGTTTAATTGTATTAGCAAATAAAGTCATGCAGAATCTTTTAGTATCAAACTTTTCTTGTGTGCTTTGTACAATTGCATTGTTGGAAAGATATTCTATGTAGATTTGTCTTGGCTTTTCATCAGGATAATTTACTTCTATGTAGATTTCATACTGGTCTGCTTCATCTGTGTAAAATGTCATGACTTGGTTTGTTGTTTGTCTTACTGGAAATGATGTTCCTTGCTGTTTGAATTCTTGTTTTACATCTGTAGAAGTATCATAGAATATTTTGATGCTGAATGGAATCTGTGCTGAACCTCCCTGAACAACCTTCCTAGTACATTCCTCTGGATTTCTAATCTGTTCTAACTGTTGTTCGAATGGAAGTATTTGTGCAAAAGCAGATGGAATAATTACAAACTCTATTTCATTTTCATCCATCCATTGAGTAAAAACTACAAACCAAACTGTATAGGTAATTCCAATTAAAACTCCAAGTCCAATACATGCTAACTGTGTTTTGATTGGTAGTGGTTTCTCACTTGACATCTTCATCTCTCATCTCCCTTGAATTATGCAGAAAGTTTTTTCCTTCTGCATCTGACTGAATTATTTTGAGTTCCTCAATCATCAACTTTTTTTCTAGTGGCTTTGCTAGTTTGAAGTTCTCTATCCATTTGATAGAAGTCAGGGTAATGAGTTGATGGACACTCTTTATCGGAAAATCAGGATCGGAGACAATATGTTTTAGGTAATCTCTGAATGTTGGTACTACTTTTACGGTTGCTCTTTCCATGATGGGTAAATGTCTCCATGTCCCCATTCATCCATGTCTCCCTAAAGGGAATTGGAAAAGTAAGTTAGACTAATTAGTAAAAATTGTTTAAAGTCCAATCATTGCCATTATTGGATCACGTACTTCTGGAACTGATGCTACAATCAATCCAACTGTAACTACTATTGCAAGACCGATTCCGGCTACAATTTTTTCACTCAAGGAATACCAATAAGACCCATTTCTTGTAACTGACCAGTTCTGTCACCAAAACTTTGATCACCTATGACATTGATTGTTACAAATAGATCTAACCCAACTTCGGTACGTTCTCCTAAAACCCACCACTTCTTATCAAATCTCCCATCATCTACACATAACAATAATGGGTCAGGTGCAACTCCACCAAAACCATCACCTTGTAAGAAACATAATGTATTTTCTCCACGTATGATAATCACGCCTTCTCTTTCTTCGACTCTTATAGGATTTTGTACATCATTTATTTGGAATGTACATGATCTTGTAGAATCAATCTGGAAACACGAATTTGGTATTTCAGTTCCTTCTGCAAAACAGTTTAACTTGTTACAATCAGCAAGAAAACCACCACCAGTTAATAAAATATTTGTTGATCTTGCTGTACTAATTTGGAGTCTATCTGCCTCAATTAATACAACACTGCCAAATCCAATAATTATTAACGCAAGTCCTATTCCTATCAATGCCTTCCTTGAGACCATAATCTAAAATGTGAATGCGTTGTTTTTAATGATTTTTTGTATTTTCATACAAACACCTATGCTAGTCTCCTAATGTCATGCCAATGAGGATGCATCCAAACATGTCTACCATGAATTCCTCTCTGTAGGAATGCATTGCCAATGATTATGATGAGGAATCCTAGAAATATTCTCAAAACCATGTGCCACCAGATGTGAGATGCAGGAACAAATGTTGTATCAACTAACATGCTTTCTAACTGGAATGTAACTACAATAAGATCTTCTGCTCTGAAAAACCCGAATATTCCTGTAAATACTGAAAACCAACCAACAATTAGTAATAGAAATCCTACAAAAGCAAATGGATAGTTATCGACTTTCATTTTCTTTTCCTCTTCAATAATATAATAGCACCAACTATTATTCCTGATGCGAATAATGCTTCACCTAACAGTGTAATTCTATCTACCATTTGAATATCAATAGGTGGGTATAATGTTCCAATGACAAAAAATACTATTCCTGCTCCAAACAAAGTCCAAATCATTAATGATGGCTTTTTCTTGTAAATTTTAACTAAGTCAGTCATGTCATTGACACTGTGGGAATGTTGGATAGATCGTACAGAAGCCTGATGTTGGTTCACTGACTAACATTTCACCAGTATTAGATCCAGCAACACATTCACCTTCATGTGCAATTTCAACTCCTTCTGCTTCTGCAAAGCAAGAGTTTGAAAATGTTTCACCATTAACTCCACAGACCGGAGCAAATATCAATATGCAAGCAATTGGTTCTGGTTCTGGTTCTTGAGATGCTAATAAAATACTAACTAACGATCCATCTTCTGATACTGGAACAAAAACTGCTACTGCTATTAAAGCAACAATCACTATTGAAATTGCAACTCTATTTCCAATTCCTTTTTTCTTTTTTTCTGCCATTATGCACTCGCATTCCAAAACATCAAAGTCTCTTTACATGCTAAACATTTTTTATTGGTATATCTATAGAAAATAACTCCACCATATCCACCAACAAAAATCACTGCAAAAAGTAACAACCAAGTAATAGGTTCCTGAATAAATGGAAATTGAAATGTTGGAAAACTATTCTGAACAAGTGCTAAATATCCAAAGTAAATCAAACCTGCAAAAGCACCTGCTGTAATGAAACTTGTCTTTTCACAATGTCGCTTATCCAGAAACCCAAGACCACCAATTCCTTTCACCATACTCTAAAATCACTCCTTTGCTTTCTCATTGTTTTCTTGCTCTCTCATCTTGTCAATGTCCTCTTGAATGTCAAGTCCCTTATCTTCTGCAACCATTCTGTTTTGTTGTTCACGTAAGTCTATTCCTTTGTTAAGTTCTGATTCATCATGCAAGTGTGGAGAGTCCTCATCAACAAAAACATTATCTAACTCTGGATTGGATGGATGAAGTGATACTAATCTTCCTTCAATACTTTGTCCCTTTGCCTGTGCCATTTTGATTTCTTCTTCTGGAATTATTTCTTCTTTTTCAATTCTTCTTGAACGTAGAACTTTTGTAATTTCAGAAGCAGTGAGTGGTTCATCCTGTCTTTTGTTTAGCATTTGGGAAACTGACTTCCCACCTTTAGGTCTAATTACGAATGCTTTACCGTTATCCCTTCGCCTTCTCCAACTAAGACCCATAATAGATCCTTAATGAAGTTAAGACCTCTTGAACTTTGGAATTGCTCTAAGAATCAGTTCCACTACGTTGTCTGCATTAAGATTATTTTCTGCAATAAATTTACTAACATGTGTTGAATATTTTTTTTCAACCTCTGGTGATGCACCTTCAATTGATACCTTGCCTACAATTTTTCCTATCTCGTGATCATACTTTGCACATTGTTTTCTTGCAACTCTTCCCATCTGGTCTGTCTTGTCGTATGCAAGACCTTTTTTCTTTCCTTCGTTAGTGATAATTGAAATTGCATCCTTTGTTGTTGGAGAGTCACCAATGTCACCTTGCAATAACAAACCTTCTAAGACTCTTCTCTCTTTGTTTAGTCTAGTTGCTATCATCTTTGCCTCATAACTGGAAGGAATCATATCATATCTTTCTAACAATAACAACTTTACATCATCTTCATTCAAATCTCGAACCGTTCCATCTGCAAACAATCTCCAAACATATCCCCTGTTGAATCTGCCAACAAATCCTGCATTTTCACCAAGTCCTGAATTGTTGTGTGTTGCATGTGATGGTGCATGTGTTCCTTTCTCGTGGTCTTGGAAGGCTTTTCCCTCTTCTACTGTTACTAATCTACCAGAGATTCCTTGTTCTGCTTTTTCCATGTCATCTGCAATTGATTTTAGATCTTTTTTCCAATCATTAAATTCTGAAAGGTTTCCATTACAAAATATCATACATGCTGTTTTCTCACCAACTCTAGAAATGGCAAGTTGGAGTTCTTCATGTGAAACTTCTCCATTCATGTACATTTGCATATAATGAATTTCTTTAACTGTGGGTTTTCTGGTAACTACAACTCCTGAAAGATTAATTGCTTCATTAAGAGATTCTTCAAAATTTTCTCGATACTTATTTTTGAATTCCGACTCGTACCTTTCTAACGTTACTTCTGACATTGGCGACATTTGAGTTTGATAGGTTCTAGGTATATCAAAGCAGAGATGTAAACTTTATTTGCTCTTTGATAAAATATTTAGATCCATTCTTAGGGAGACATGTATCCCTAACATGGTTTCAATTATAGACCTCTGGACAACTACCACAAATCCATTTGAAAGGGCAATCAGGATTAATTTGTTTTATGGGCTTACCATATCCACACTTCGGACATTGGTTTTTACTCATTTTTTTATCATTGTTGAAGAGTAGATTATGAAAATTCCGAAGAACACTCGAAGCACTCTTCCTGCCTCAAAGAGATTATTCTGGTCTGCAAATATGATGAATGAACCAATTCCCTCGATAATTAAGTAAAGTCCTATCGCTATTAGTGCAATCCTTAATGGATTCACTTTTTTCCACTTCTATTAATCATCACAAATACTATTACTGTAATTGAAAAGAGCAAAGTTAGCATTATAGTCACGAATACAAAGTTTTCAAAGAACTGGTTAACGAGTAAAATCCAGAATGGAACTTGAATCCAGTCTGTAAATGACAAATTATCTGGTTCTCCCACAAACAGACTGAACTTTCCTATAGCACCAAGATGGTAATTGAATAGTTCGTCATGTGCCCTAACAAAATAGATCCCATCATCCGGTAGTGTCATTCTTAATTCTGCTGTAACAAACCAATCTGTATTTGTCAAGTCCTCATGGAACCTTGTTTTTTGTGTTGGAGCAATCACCTTGCTCTCACCAATCAATAGATCAAAGGATGGTGTAAAGTCCCTTGAACTTTGGATGTCAGGTACATTTGTCCGAATTATGATCTCCTGTCCTTCCCTACCAGTAAATGAATACCAATGTGATTGTCCTTCCCTTTCAAAAACTTCTAATGTAAAGTAAGAGTTGTTGAATGGATCTGGAATATGGGTTGCAGTCTGGATCATTGTGTTGTCTGGATAATATGCTAAAAGTTCTACTGCAAATGCCTGAGTTGTACCGAAAATTAAAACTGTGAAGATTGAAATGAGAAGTAATCTGTTCAACTAACCACCGATCATATTCATTTCTTGGAACACATCAAAATTCGTTTTTACCAATTTAAAAATATTAATTCTTTGTTGGGTTTCTGAATTAAAATCAATCTCTCTATCATAATTATCCATTTCAAAAATTATTATGTTTATGCAGTCATCTAATGTATCAATTGCTGGTGGCAATGCTGATACAGTTGGATTTTCTTGCCCAAACTTTACAAAGTTATTCCCAACTGTTGTTACACATTCTCCTGTTAAAATCCAAGCAGAATTACTTTGTGTTACTTTTATTATTGTTCCATCTGGATCAGAAGTGTATGTACAAATTAATTTAATATCTCCACCACTTATGAATTCACATCCGTTTTCGTTTCCAAACCGATCAATTACAATATCGGCTTTAGTATATTGGAAAAGAACTATTAATGGAATAATGAAAATTAATCCTACAATGAACGCTAACTGCCATTTTTTAAACTTACGTTCTACCATGTTCTAAAATGGGTTTATCTGACTCTTGCTAATAACTAATTGGGCATTAGGGCTAACAGAGTCAGATTAAGGTGTGAATGTTGGTGCAAGAATGAAAACACTCGCATGTGAACAAGCACCAACATCCAGAGTACCCATCAATATAAAATAGACAGATTGGCATCAAGCGAAATGAGATCGCATATTTACAATTGGACATTGAAATATACAAAAATTTCGTGTGGAGATTTCATCTTTTGCTAATTGGGCAATTTGGAGCATATCTATTATGCCATCAAATGCTACAAAAGAATCCCTTACCTCCATTCTAGCCAACCCGATCTAGACTAGATAATCTAGGTTTTAAAATCTTTTTTCGAGGCAATTCATACTTTTTGATTCAGTGGTAACACGTACATCTCTGATTCAATACTGTACGGTCATACTGTACGGTTTAGAGTGTTTTAATATCTTTCATGCTAAGTCTACATCTTGCAAGCAATCATTGTGTTTAATGGGAAAAATCGGTTTTGTATTCCAATTCCTAATGTGAAAATTGAAGATGTTGATGTAAAAATTATCAAAGATATAATGAATTGGGATGGTGGAACTGATAAAGAAAAACTTTCTGTTGTTTATTCATTTCTTAGATACTTGAAACGAAAACAATCTAAATGAAAAATTCTGGTTAGTACCGACACATCAGTACCAACACAGATACCCAACAAGTGGTCGAGTTGAAGCACATACTTCAATCTAAAATGGTTTGTTTTGTAATTAAAATTTTGGATCTGCCCGAATCTGAATTAGGGGAAGGAGTATGCTTGCTGAATCCTGACAGATCCATACATCAATTATCCTGATCTCTGTATTTATGATTATTCTGTCAACTTCTATGGTCTTAATGGTTTACCTTTTGCTCTCTCTTCACGCTTCGACACACACACACACATAGCCACCACCTCTCTATTTAAGCAACTTATGGGTTGGGTTTTGGGACATGGCTACATCAAAACTATGTCCGACCCAACTCAATCTAAAATAACAAAGACATGGGTTGGGATCTGGACATGAAAATGTCAAGATAAACATGCCCAAAGAATGATGCAAGTATTTTGATCCCAACTCATTCTAAAATAAGAAAGGCATGAGATCGGGGAGTAACCAGTGGCGAAACCAATTACTGTTTGATCCCATGCCCGAATGTACCAAGCCTAACGACATTGCAGGAAGTTAGGATTGACATAATAAAATGGGTCTAGCATCTTATATGCTTTCAAAAAAAGTTGCTATGTGTGTGTTAACATTTTTTTTGATTTAAGGTAAACTTTTCGTAGGTCAACCTTTTGTTTGGAGTAAACCTGTATTTGCAAAGTTTACAATAGCCTTTTGATCTCACAAAGCCCTTCTTACTGCATCTAGGACATATTGAATACTTTGTTTTGTCCTGTGTTGGTATCTTTGCTTTTTTTTGAATTATTCTATTGTCTTTCTTGCCTGTAGTTCTAATTGTGTCTAAAATGTAGTCTCTTTTTCTAAAAATACTCATGATAGATTAAACCATGACCTTTTACCTCTTTCTTTGGCTTTAGGATCTGGTTTGAGAACTGAACTACCCTCTCCAATAACCTGTTCTCCTTCTGATGAATCATTACATACTGGATCATCTTTTACTAGAGTTACTTTTTCTGGATCATTTTCAGGCGTAACTTTTTCCTCATCATTTACTACTGTTTGTGAGTCTGGATCGTTATCTTCTGTAATTACTTCTTCCTCTTCTTTATTCTCCATTTTCCACCTTGCTCCTTGTATTTTTCAAAGTCTGCTAATGATGCACATTCCAGATCTAAAGCCCTGCTTGCTGTAATACTTGATCCATGTCCAACTACTTCCTTAACTTTGTAAGCAACATCATTTGCTGTATCTCTGAAATTTAATGAATCTTCAACTGCTGGTTTACCTCCTACTCCAATCAATTTGTCAGTTAGAATTTCCTTTACAAATTTTAGATACAATTCATTTGTATCAATCTCTACGTTTGTCTCCTTATCTTCATCATTGTGTGCTGTTACTTCTTCGGCATATTGATGATATTTTTCATTATCAACAAGTTTTTGTTTTGATAGTAATTGCCAATCATAATTTTTCTCACAAAGTCTATTACACTCTTCATGGGCAAAAACTAGGTTTTCTGGTCTGTTATCTTCTGTATTTTTATTGAGATGGTGATATGTTCTGTTCCACTTTAGAACTTCCTCTACAAACATCATTGAGCAAAAAAAGCAAATGTCTCCATCTCTTTTTTTAATGATTTTGAAGTAAATCCTCTTTAATTTTTGAGTTAATTTCTTAGGAATTGCAATACCACCTGTTTGTTAAATCTACAATACATTCATCAGGAACCATTTTCAAAAATTCTTCCATGTTATCCCTACCTCTTTCAATTCTTTCTATTTCCCCTTTAGTATCAAATCTAATTGATGAAGGGATAATTAAGGATTGATTTGATCGCTTATGCACTTTGAATATTCTAAACTTTATGAAAAAAACTGTATAATTGATCGGGAGTGCTATCTGCTCCCAATAGATTTTATTTATTAGAGTTTTTAGTTTGTTTACCCCAAATGTCAAAACCACAACAAGACTGTCTCGCAAATAACTCAATTCTACTTTTATCTCCACACAGTTCTATTATTTTCTGTCTAAATAGATCAGGTTTTCGTGAATGTTCTTCAACCTTACAGAGTTGAACTTGTCTTACCGAATGGCTTTTAATTTTTGGTTTACCTCTAAGTCCAAAGTATAATTGTTCAGATCCGTTCCTAGTAGATCTTCCCATACCAAAATGAAATTCACCTGTCTTTGTTAATTTTACCCAATCAAATCCTTCTTTTTTATATGTAAATCCCCATTCTTCAAATAGTGCAAGTGCTGGTGGTTTTTTCCAATGCCTGAACCAAAAATTCTCTTCTGAATAATCAGGAGTTTTCCTTTTCTGTGCAAAGATCAAACTATCAGGAATCCAAATAAAACAGAATGCATTTTTCTTTGCTATCTTTTTTACAGGTAATTCAAATATTTGTTTTAAGGTCATTGTTTGATATTTGTTAGCACTTCCACTTTTTTGTGAACCACCTGTATTTTTATCATCAAATGTAAAAGGTGGATCTACATATACAATATCATATTTTTTCTTGGTGTTGAATATGTTAACCTGCCTCATTGGTACACGAATCCCTTTTTTTTTCGATAATTAACTGTACTGTTCTTTGAAGTTGATCGTGGTCTCCTTCTTAATCTTGCACTACAACAAGGACATGATATTCCTTCCCACTCAATGAATATCGAACAACAAGAACAGAAACCATTCTCTGGTTTTTTATATTTCGAAGTAGTGTGGTAATCCTTACAGATTCCTTTACAAGTAAACTTGGTTGTTGTGCGACCCATTACATAGGAGCAATTAGTTCTTTGCGTTCTCCACCTTGAATGTAGTGGCAATGATGGTTACAATTAGGATCATTACAGTCAATACATTTTTCGTTTCTACAACTGCTTGACTTGCTCATATTCCTTATCATACTCCTTCACAATAAAAAATAGAGCAATTATTAGAAATGAACCTGATAGAACTGCTGTCATCCAAATCAGTTGAACCTGTTTTGCCCAAACTGCTGATGCAAAAAGAAATAGAAAACCTAAACCACATAGTATTGCTGAGTATCTTGTTTTAGTAAAAAAATGATTATTGGAAGTCATTTCTTCTGTGAAATGTTAACCTTCCCTGTACTTGCATCCACCTTAATCTCTGAGACTGTTCCACATTTTTTGCATAGATGTTCTTGTTGGATATTGGCAACCAATCTTAGTTGTTGTTGAAGATCATCATTAATCTTCATGGTCTTAGAATTATCTTCTTTCAGTGCTAGGATTTCTTTTTGATATTGTGTGTTCTCTGTTTCTAATCTTAGTTTTTTTGCTTCCATCTCAACATACTTTTCTCCTGCAACTTTCTTTAGTTTCTTTATTTCTTTTGTGTCAATTCCTTTTGATTCGAATGTTTTGTCGAGTTTTCTTTTTGACATTTCTTTGTTCTTGAACTGTTCATCACAAACTTCTCGGATAGAGTTTTCATTTGATATTCCTTGTGCGTTTGCTAATTGAACAACCCAATTACAACAGTCTGCTTTTGATATTCCGTTCTTCATTCCAAGTACACACATGTTTCTTGTCCATACTGTTCGTTCTCCTTTAGTTGCTTTCTTCTGCATATCGAAGTGTCCCTTTGCAAGATGGTATTCAATTGCAGGAGCAAGTGGTTTGTCCTCAGTTGCAAATCCAGCAAAGTCATAATACTCTCTTCTCCATGTTGGGTCTGCTCTGTGTCGATGTCTACCGTTGATGATTCTTCTGTGAATCCTTTCGTTAGAGTTTTGACTATCTTTGTTTGGATCACCAAACCATATTGCAACTTCTAATGGTCTTAGTTGACCTACTTCTTCACTTGACTTTTTCAGGTCGTGACCTGAACCAGAAATTATTTCTTGATCAAATGTTTCTTCGGTTTCGTTTGGTGCAATGTATAATACTTGTTCTCCTTTCTTGATTGCTTCCTCTTCTTCTGCTTTGATCTTTTCTAGAACTTTTGGATCTGTAATTAGAACGTATTTTGATTTTAGTGGCGAGTGTAGTTTTTGGTTTTGGTCGTTTGACATTGAAGAGTTCGTAAAACTAAAACTCTTAAAATGAATAAGCCAAACTTAATTTACCTCTTGGCTTGAAAATTTCATGTTTCATGAGAGAGTTTTGTGTTATACATTATGTAACTTAGAACAGTCTAACACTTCTTGATCGTTTGATGATCAATAAATAAAAATAATTATTATCTTAATTTTGTACACGCAGGTGCGATCGGATAAATAAGTCTGGATCATTAATAGGAGAACTCTTTTTCGACTTTTTGTTAGTTGGACAATGGACATTGGACATAATCCGGTGTAAGTATAATGTGATCCTGTCCAGTGTCCATGTCGACCGATCTATTCTGCCACTCAAAAAAAATGGACAACTAGACACGCCTGATGGACATCTTTTCGAAGGGGAAATGTCGTATCGGTTATGACACGTACATCTTTCGATACAACATTACTAAACATAAGATCAGTTCATGATCAGATCGTGATCAGATCAAGATCAATTTGTTGTTGATAACCTGTACAGTTTTAGTAAACATTAGATCAGATCATGATCAGATCGTGATCAGATCAAGATCTTTTTGTTGTTGATGACAGTACAGTTTTCATGGAGAGTTTGTTTTTCCTTGAATGTTTTAGTGAAATAGGTGGGTCTTTTGAATTACTTTGTCACTCGTTTCTTTCTTTGTCGTTGAAACCATTTCTGATAGCCTGTAAATGACCAATCATCAGGAGCAAGACCCAATGTTACAACATGATCAAATACATCCTTTTGTTTCATCTTTGATTTGGATTTGTCAGTAGGATTCATCATTGACATTGTTAAATCATATATCCTATCCATGTTTGAATCCTTTACTTTCTTATCATCATTCAATACATCCTGTGCTGTATCAGTTAACTCTCCATCCTTCTTCTTTTCAATAAACCTCCATGTTGCTCTTTCTTTGTTTTTCTCAGTCTCTTTGATTATCCCTGTATCTTCTTCGAAATCATCATCTGCTGAATGGTGATGGAACTCCGGCATTCGTACATTGAATAGTTTGAATATGTTTCCTTTTTCGTTTTTCTTTGGATACAGAACATACATTTGGTCTGGTCTTAGATCTTCAAAGTTTGGATACATCTTTTGTGCATAACCTATTCCCACTTTCTCAATAACTTTGTCTCTAAATTCTTTAATCATTTTCCTTAACCAATCATAATCTTCCGGTACAATGTCTATGTTAGATTGCTTCCAAATGAAGAAGTCCCTTTGGTCACGCACATTTTTTAGCACATCCCCACCACGTTGCATGTCTCCAACTAAACTTACGTGAAAATGTCTACAAATCTTTACCAATGCGAATACTGCTTTCTTTACAATTACTTGATTGCGTTCTTCTGTTAACATTGATGCAACGAGTGAACCGAATTCCCTCATCACTATTGTTACTCTATGTCTGTTCTTTTCTTGTACAGTCCATTTACTAAATGGTACAGGTTTATCTAATCCTCTTTGTTGAGCAATCGTTCTAGGTGTATTTGTCTTAAAGTTTGAACGTATTATTTCTGGTATTTCTCTTAATGTTTTTTCAAGAATGATTAACTTGTGATTTACTTCTCTAAAGAAGATTGGATTCATAGTAATTATTCTTCTTTCATTCTTACCCATTAGCATGATCTCAGTCAGGTCAGCAACGAATAGTTCTCTGTTCTTGTATCCCTTGTTTGGTACATGTATTTTCCTTACCTTAATCCATTGAATATAATCAGGTCTGATTGGTTTTTTCCTTTCCTTTTCACCATTTTCATGTGTAATTAGTGTTCCATATTCTATATGACCTAGATCTGCCCATTCTCTTTTTGAATAAAACTTTCCATTGAATTCATCTAGGGCTTGCTGATCAATTTCTACATAATCTGGTACTACTAGAACTATTTTGTATTTTGAATCACAATTACAATGAAGTGGTTCTATTGTTCTTTCTCTTTCTGGTAGTTTTTCATTCTCAATATTCCACCTTTCCCAATATTTTTTACAATTTTTGTTAATTACCCAATAAAGTGACTCGTAATTACCTGCACTATGTAGGTCTAATACAGTATGTCCTGCCCTGAAATTTTCTTCTGCAATTACTTCATCAAGACTTGACTTTCCACTCCCACGATTGCCCATAATGAAATAGATGAATGCCTTGAATGGATTGATAAATGCGTTAGGGTTTTTTGGTTTCTGTTCTACTTGTCTTTGATGTACGAACTCTTCATGAGTTTCATTTGCTTCATCTTGTTCCTGTGCCATTAGTATTCAACTACGTAGGACTCTTCTCCTGTTTGGCTTTGGAGTTCTAACAAGTTGTTAACCAATGAATATGTACCTAGACACTCTTCAATATCTGCTGTAAGTTCATAATACATTGGTAGAATTTCCATTACTAGAATCCTAATTAGTTTATGAAAAACTTCTCTTGAGATCTCCATTACAAGTGCATCTGATGTCATAACTTCTGCATCAGAATTGAACATGTAGACCTCTCCATCCACATATTTGTATATGAAACCGAATACCTGTGCTAATTGATCTGGATCATAACCATCATACGCTACATCAAATCTAATTGCTTCTTGCAGTAGAACTCTTGGATCTGTATCATCCTTTGTTTTTGATCTTGGATTCATGTGCATGAGTGCAGGCATTTCACCTCTTCCGTTTACATCAAGAATTTCCTCATCAGTTTTTAATTCTTTATGACTGTAAACTATTCTTTGATCAAGTATCTGTGAGTGTCTATCTCTTGTTTGTGTGAGAAAGACATTTCCATACCAAATTTGCTTTAATTTTGTTACAAAGTCTGGATTTAACTCAGAAGGAATTTTGTAGTGTGTTCTAGGGTTTGGTGGTAGGTTTCTTTTGTGAATCCTTTTTAGCCATACGTTAAAGTGTCCAACTGTATTAATGAAATTATTCATCATTAGAAAAAAGTGATCATAATCTTCGTTAAAATCTGTGACTCCCATTTTGATCTGGTATTTTAGAACCGGATCTAAATGGTGCATTATTACTGACTTTGGTTGCTTTGCATCCCCATCTTCTACTGACATTATAATCTGAACTTACCTTGCAATGTACCAGAAACATTATCTGAGTAATGATTTGTGTAAAATGAAACTCTTCCATCTCCTATTATTCCTTCGAACTTTCCTGTTGAATCAGTTGTACTAAAAGTTCCGAATACATAAGACATGTATCCATATTGACATTCCTTGCCATCAAAGTCTAGATAAATATTTGTCTCTTGACTTTCTAAAACAAGTTGTCCAATTATAGTGATGCAGTTAATGTTGTATGTCATATCTCTTCCATCTTTAACAAAGTCTCCTGTTAAAGTAAACGTGTGTTCGTCATTACTAATTCTATAATCTCCTAATGCATTGATTGATTTGTGATCATACTTACCATGAAAATCTCCAACCACTGCTACATGATGATAAGTTGCTTCTGCATCTGGAACAAGAAATGATAATATTATTACTGTTGATATTAAAATTAAATTCACAACTGTAACACGTTGCAAAAATTTCCAATCCTTTTCTGATACTTGTTGTTTAGAACTCATTTTAGTTTCGTTACAATTCTCCTTTTAGGAACTGCATACTCTTCTTCCTTGACAATTTGCATTACAGAGTTTACAACTTCCTGTGCAGAATAAAAGTCTCCACCTAATGCCTTCATTATTCTTCCTTTGAACCAGTTGTTATCAGTTTTTTTGCAGAACTGTGTCTTGTCATAGCCTTCAAAACTACAAAGTGCTTCAACTTTTAGATCAATTGAATTGATAAAGTCCTTGTAACCTGTAACTCTGAACAGTTCTCTTTCTTCATGGAATTTTTTTCTAGCCTTTCTTCCTGTTGGTATGTCTGGATCTAAATATTTTGTAAGTAATTTATCAAATCTTATTACAAGTTCTCGAAGTTTTTGAATTATAATTGATTGATCTTCTTCTTCTTCTTGACTGCCAAAACTAATTTCCTCTTGTAGTTGGTCTGATTCATCCTTTCTCCCACGAATGAATGAAATCTTTTCTTCTTCTTCTGATAATGATGGTTTTTTGTTTAATGGATTTTTAACATCCTCAAAGTTTTGAGGAAAAATTACTGCATCCTTGTTTACTATCTCATGTGGATTGTTTGCAATTGAAATTGCCGGAATCATTTTTTTGTTTATTGGCTTGAATTCCTGTTTTGGGTATCCGTAAAGTACATCTGGAATCCCATCCTTAATTTGATGAATTATCACTTTTTTTGGTTTTTCAATCACTAATTCCATGTCTCACCACAGAATCCACAATTGTGTTCATTTGCACTACAATGACAATGTGCCCTTGATTCATTATCTGGAAATTTTGGACATGGAGTATCATCAGGACTTTGATTTATTATACTAGAAGTAGGGATATTGGCTTTCAACAAGATAAGGGAGACTTGTATCCCTTTTAATCCTCAAAGGTAAACATTATTTTACGAATGGATTAGATTTTAGATCGTATTTTATGATACTTTTGATAGATACGACTCAACTTTATTCAACTTTGTTAGGTAATTTCCCCATGAACGCTTGTAACCTTTAGGAATTGGGTAATCTCTACGCTTCCATTGTGCAATACTTAGTTGTGCTATCTCAGTTAAATCATAATCTTTGAAACCAACTTCTGAATATCTTTTAATTAGTGCATTTAACTTGCTTTTTTTACCTAAACTAACACGAATGATTCCTTCTGGATATTCTTCATGAGGAAAGTCCTCTTTTTTGTACATTATCTTGCCTCAATTCTTTTCCAATACTCTTGTTGCCTTCTTTCTCGTGCTCTTTTACCTCTAGAATTTGCCTTTAATTGTAGTCTACAACATGGACAAATTATTCTTCTAGCCTGAGTGATGACCCAATTATCTCTATTAATAATAACATCACATGTAGAACACCTCATTAGATCTGGATCGTAATTCCAATCACGAATTGCAATGCCTAATACTTCATAGTTATTGCATATCCCTTTGCAAGCCATTCTACTAACTTGGCAATTTTGTTATTATCTAATTAATTATGTAATTGATATTATTGACCATTTAGCATGACAGTTTTGCCTACAAATGTAACCTCTTTTCTGTAATCTGGTTCCCATCTTCGATCAAGATAATCATAGGACTTTTTCATGAATGTTCTAAAACTATCCTTTATCTCTAGTTCGTGGTATGACAATTAAGATTCATGACCGTAGCAACTTCCTTCTAGAATCAAAGCCTTGTTTACATTAGTTGTTTGGGTTTCTACTTCAATTCCATTGATATAAACTTCTACGGTTAGGTTACTATCAATAACATTTCTAAATGTTGCAAAGTACGTACTTGTACCTTGAAATTCATCTGTAAAACATCTAAAGTTTATTTTCATTGATCCAGATTTTTCAATCTTGCTTGGAACTTTTCTAATATCTACAAAGTCACCATACCAGTCATCGGTAGTTGTAACCATGTAATAGCCGATTGGTTCTTTAGATTTGTCTACTTCTACTTTGTCTGATGTTTGAGTTACATCCTTGAAAGGTTCATCGGGAGGTTTTGTTGTAGTACCTTCTTTTTCTCTTTCTAATTCTCTTTCAAGTATCCTTTGTTTTGCATCTTCATTTACTTGATATTCTTCTTGTGTCATGCATCTTTCAGGTGTTAACATTGAACCTCCAACAATACCAAAGTTACATTGTGTTGGATCTAATGGTTCGAACCCTAGATTCTGTGCTACTAGAAAATATGCCATTATAATTATTACTCCAATTATAACTGCACCAACAATTCCTGCTGTTCTTTTTGGATGTTTTTTACCAATTCCATCATTAGATATTACAATCTTTTTTGGTTTTTTATCATCTGGTTCATCTGTTGGTGGTATTGGAGTGAATTCAGAATGTTCAATGTCATCTTTTTTCTGTTCAAATTTATCTGAAAAAATTTCCTCTTCCTTGCCCATTAGTCAGTTCCTACATCATTTCTTTAAAAGAATATCGAATATCTATCAAGAGTGACACGTACACCTCTGATTCAAAATTAATTTCCATCGTAAAATTCTTCTAGTTGGATTTCTCGTTGTTCCAGCAATGATTTTTCATAGTAAGTTTTCCAAGTGAATTCAATTCTGGTTTGGTTCTCAGTTTTTTCTACAATGTAGGTATTTTGACCTTCAAACAAATTAAGATAAACGTTAACTGCTCTTTCAACTCTCATGTCTGTCTCATCATTGTTTTCATAAGTTAACCGGAATTTCACAACATCAGCGTTTTTTTCTATCCCATCTCTATTTTGAAATTCTAATTGACTTCTAATATCGTAATCCCAAATCATTCCGATTAACATTGTTGGAAAAATAATGTTATAGACTAATGATACAATAATGATTGTACCAATTATAATTATTATTCTTGTTTTGGTATTTGTTTTTTTTCTCTTTTGCTCATTGTTTTCAAACTTTCTTTTCATCTTTTGTTTTGTTTTTTAATTAATTAAAAAGTCTGCCTACCTATCGAATGTGACACGTACACCTTTGATAAAAAAATTCTATCTACCTTTGCCACGTTTGAACTTTCGTTTTGGTGTATTAGCATCAAATGAAGTAAAGCGATTCTTGTTTACTCTTCTTACTGTTCTAACTCCCCTCTTTGTAATTGCACCTCTCAAGAAGAACATCATCATAAACACAATCAAAATTCCAGCAAGCCACCAGTAGTTTTGAGTGATGAAATCAACTATCTGACATATTACATCACATGGTATTCGTTCAGTAGCATCAACTGTTACAATATGTTTCTCTTTGAACTCAACTCCACCTTTGGTTATTGAGAATATTATTGGTATTTCGTAAACAAGTGGATCAATACATGGAACTGGTGTTACAAATGGATCAAGTCCTTCACATGATATTAGTGGAACAGTAAGTACGAAACTCTCTAATGCAGTATTCTTAAACCTAGCCGGATCATTAATTGTCCTAGAACTATCTACTTCTGTATCAAATCTTAATGTAGTTGGGAATGTTGAAAATGAAAACCATGTATTGAATTGTTGATCTGGTTCTATGTTTGAGATTTCTACTGCTGTATTCATCATACCAAATGTAGAAATTACAAAGTCTGATGGAACATTATCTTTTGGTACTACATTGAATAGTTCTGATAATATTGATAATCCTACTAATCTTTCAAATGATGGTACACCTCCACCAGTTGATGCACTTCCAGAACCACCAGCAGTCTGATTAGTGGCAATTGTAAAGAAGATACTTGGATCATTAACTGTTACTGTATCATTAATTGCTATATCTAGAATTCTAAGTAAGACAACATCATCCTGAATTGTTGATATATCCTGAATTAGTTTTGTTACATCAATTATAACATTATCTTGTGTAACTACTGGATCTGTTTCTGTTACATCTGAATCCTTACTACTTTGTACTGTATCTGATACTGATGTAGTATCAATGAATACCTTTGTTGGTACTAAGTCCAAGTTATCAAATGCACTTGCTACATCTGATAATTGTCTAGTCACATCAAGAATTACCAAGTCATTTGCTGTGATTAGGTCAATTGGGTTTTCTCCCAAGTCTGTAGTAGAATCAATCAAGTCTGAAACACTTGCTGTATCTGCAAGAAGTTTGGTTAGGCTAAAGTTCAATTCATCTGAATTTGCAACTACATCTATTATTGCTTTGATAATTTCTAATCTCACTTCATCGTTTGCTTGAACTGTATCTAACTCAAGAATTTGTGTTATTACGCCTGTATTAGTCTGGTCTATTATTGTTATAATGTCTGCAATAGTCTTTTCAATATTCTTATCTGGATCATCTAATACTGTAGATAAATCTGTAAGTGCCTTTGTGATTTCAAACTGTAATTCATCGTTTACATTTGTTGTATCAAGAAGTTCTACTGATCTGAATACACCTGTATCTACCAAGTCTAATATTGTCGCTGTATCTAAAAGACCCATTGAGATATTGAAGTTTGTTTCATCCAATGCAGTTACCGTATCTATGTTTAGTTTTGTAATGTTAAGTGATGTAACATCTAATACATCTCCTGTATCACTTAGTTCTATTACAAATACTGCATTAGTGTTTACTGTATCAGATGATGCTATTGTATCAGTTGCTAATTTTGTAACGTTCTTGTTTTGAGATAGATCTACTGCTGTTACCACATCTGAAACATCTTGATCAAATACCTGACCTGTCAAAAACTCCATAACCTGATAACCTAACTCCCATGATCCTGTTGATAATCCTCTTTCAAATCTTACAGTCGTTGCATTTTCTAATGTGATTTTTCCATGTGCCTCACCAAAACTATCTGTATCCGATTTTGTTGCCTTACCGTTTGAAAATCCCATTGGTGACATTGAAGTTCCTATTGCAATTGAATTGTTAAAGATCCCTACCGATGTAATTGTTGCAGTATCGTTTTCTGTTCCTGCTGTTTGGTTATGAATTAGATGTTGAATATTAGCAAAGTCAGAAGGGAATGTAATTAACTGCCAATTAATCAAGAGTGCTGGATCTGCACTATCAACTCTTTCAAATACCATGTCTGGTGGACTGCTACCATCCAAGTGTGCGAACAATGCTGAATCATCCGGTTCATCTTCAAATTCAGAATTTGAAGTCATGTGAGTAACTAAAAGTATAGTCTGGTTTCTAATTACGTCAGTTGGTGGACTAACAGACAATGTTGTGCCTGATAATGATGCCTGACCTCTTTGGACAGAAATATTATTTTGATTCCAATCTATGATGTTTACCACTGCTACTGATTCTTGTGTGTCAGATGGTAATTCAACTTCGTATCCCCATGTCGTATCATTTAGTATTCTTATTCTAGCAAATTCTTCCTGCCCAATTGTTGTGTCACCAAAAGTAGATGACCATGAGTTGTATTGAATATGAGAACCACTTGCATTAACAGGACTCATGTGCATTACCAATTCATCAGTATCTATTCCATTTGGATATTGAACTTGATCTCTTTGAACAAATATTGGAGATGATTGATCAAACTCTACAATATATGCTGTAAAATTTATTGCATTATTTGTTGCTAGTGGATCATTTGAACCATGAATTCTAAGTGTAGATGTATCAACTATTCCAAATCTTTTCAATCTCTCGCTTACATCTGCTGTATCTAGTGATGCATCTTCAATTGACATGAAAAGAATTGTATTATTAACAGTTAGAAGTGAAGGAGAAATTGAAAAATCTTGAAATACTGATGCACCTGTGTATGTATCCTCAACTTTTACAATCTGTCTTAATGTGTTTGTTCCCTGTGCGTTTTCTGCTTCATCGGCTTCTAAAAATTCAATTAACTGCCATCCTATCTCTTGGAATGCAGTTGAATCTTCCCTGCTAATCTGAACCCTAGTATTATTTATCACCTGTAATGTTGATTGTGATCTGTCTATTCCACCATCAATTTCACCATCATTAGAACCTGATCCAGTTGAATAACCAAATGGAGTACCACCATGACTCATTGCTATGGTTTTGTCATAATCTTGTATTTCTGGAACTATTACATCAATTGAAAGTTCAGTATCAAGTAAAGTTGAATTGAAATGTTTAATCTTGATAAAGTCGGCAGGAAACTCGATTAACTGCCAAGCAACAAGTAATTCTGAATCATCATCATCTCTGAAAAATCTTATATCCCCACCATCAGTTAATGATCCTCGTATCATTGAATCGTCATTTGGTTCTGTTGATGCTCCATCAGATGTGTATGTGAATAAGAACATTGTTCTGGTAGGATCAATTGCTGTAAAGTCAGTTCCACCAATTAACTCACCTGTGAATGATGGATTTACCATTGTGAAAAGTCCTGATTGAACTGAAATATCCGTTTGATTCCAATCTATTACTGAGACTAACGAACCTTGTGGTGTGTCTGGTGCTGTATCTATGTTAACTCTCCAAGTTGTAGAATCTAAAATATCTATTCTTAGAAAATCATTGTTACCCACAGCAGTTGCAGAAACGTTAAGATGCATTCCACGACTAACAATCATGCTGTTTGTTGTATTAACAGAACCCATTGTAAATGATTGACTACCTGCACTTGAAGCAAGAGATTCTTGTAAGTGTTGGACATCAATTTCTGATGTTCCATCATATTCAATGATATATGCAATAAATTCTACTGCATTATTTCCAGTAGCAGTATCTTCCCCTTTCAGTCTTAAAGTATTAACATCTAAAATCTCAACTGACTTGAATGTGTCACTTGCATCATTTTCTCCTGTATGTCTTACTGTGTAAATTACAAATGATTTGTCAATGTTTTGTAGTGGTGGATCTATTACAAAGTCAGCACTTGCAACATCAGCAGGGTAAAGACCTGCAATTTTTATGACCTGTCTTATCTCATTGTCTGCAAATGCTGGTTGAAATGTGAATGTAGGTGTTATTGCTACTAACAATAAGATGAAAAATCCAGCATAAAGTTTTTTTCTATTAATTTCTATGTTCTCAGATTTTAAAAATATGTATCCAGCAATAGGAATTAGAATGACCAGAAAGAGAGGATTGATCATGTTGGTGGTTTTGGTACAGCGAAGTTTGGATTGTCACCAGTACCATTTGAACCTCCTAGTGCTAATATTACATCTGTAGTTACATTTCCAATAAAGTCGTTAATGTTTTGAATAATTAGATATTTTGTTCCATAAAATGCACCAGCATTTGTCATTTCTTGGGAAGATGAATATGATCCGTTATTCATCTTGTCAATTATCTGATACATGTTCAACTGGTTTGTATCAATGTCAGTAAAGATTGAATTAAGTTCAGATGTTGTAATGTTGTAATGTTGTATTGTGTTTACTAGAATTTGCTTTTCTAAAAGTGTGAAAGTATTACTTGGGTTTGGTTCAATTATAGTTCCGTTCCCATTAATTTCTGCTGAACTTGGTGGAGTTGCACCACTGAATTCGTTTGATGGGATTGAAAATCCACTGATTAACATTCCGGTCAGGCGATAAGTTACAATACTGTTTGAATCTAATCCAGTATCATCAAATGTTGATGTTACCGTAGTAACGTTTCCAACATTTAAGAAATCAGTTCCATTCTGTCTTTGAATAATTACATCTATTATCTCTGCATCAAGTTCATCTGCTTCCCATGTTAGCCTTAATGATGAAGAAGATAACGTATCGATTAATGATATTGATCCAGTTGTTACCTGTTCAATCTCAAAAATTACAAATGAAACATTTACTTTTTCTCTTGCATTTGGTGAGTTTGAACAACTTGCATCACAACTTGCAGTTAAAGTTAATTCTAGATCTGTATAGTCTGTAATACTATCTGCTTGTGTTCCGGTTAGTTCTTGCTGGAAAATAACATAATTTGATGTTAATCCTGTATGTGTGAATGATGCGATTTCTGTAACTCCTTGTCTTAGTTGTATTGTAAATTCAACTGGATTAGTCCCAACATCTGCTTTTCTAACTGTATATTTTAGAAAATGACTGTCAGATCTTTCTGGATCATCCATGTCACTCATTGTCATTATGTCAATATCGCTGTCAGAACTTCCTAACCCTAATGATTGAATGAAATCTCCATCATCCCTTTCAGATTCATTTACACACTCAAATGTAGTCAAGTCACCACATGGAGCATTCCCTAAACCATTTACCCATCTTACCGAAGGATTGCTATCTGGACTTGCAGAAAATAAGATTACAGTTGTTCTTTGTGAGATCTGGTTTGAAGGAAGGCTTTCAGCAGATGTACCTTTTGATACTACGTGATATGTGTAGAAAGTATCTGGAATTAACCCTGTATTAGTAAAAGTCGTGGTTCCGTTTAGAACATTTCCAACAGTATTGAAAGTTGTACCATTGAATCTTCTAATATCATAACTTAGAACATTTGAAAGGTCAACTGGTGCAGTCCAATCTAATTGCAAGGCAGTTGAATTTACAACTGTAACTGTATCAAGAGTTGGTGGTGGAATAATTGGTTGATCTAAAACTGCGAATTCTGCCCAAGAAACACTTACACTATCTCTATTTCCTCCTGCACTACATGTTCCTGAGTTACAAGATGCTTCTAATCTTAATTCAAGGTCTGTATAATCTGTAATTGAATCTGCTTCTGTTGGTGTTAGTGCATATTCATATTGAGTAAAAGTTGTAGTAAGTGTTCCCTGTGTAATGTTTAAAACTGCAATGTCAGATGTCTGACCTTGTGATAAATATACAAGAAGGAAAGGTGCATTCACACCAAGCCCTTCTTCTCTTGCTTGTACTCTGATAACATGTCCGTCACTTTTTAATGGGTCTGTGACAGATGTAAGACCAATAAAATCAATATCTTGGTTACTTGTGGAAATTAATGAAGATGTAATAAAATCTGTATCATCTGGTGTCACTTCATCTAAACAATCCCAATGCTGTAACCCTGTACAACCTGTCTCTCCTATCCAATCAACTCCTGTATCTGCATCTGGTCTTGCAAAAACATCAACTGCAAAAGCACTATCTATTGAAATTAAAACTATTGTTGTTGTAAATAAAAATGGAAGTAATATAACTACAAAAAAATATTTTTGTCTTTCAGTTACGCTTTTTTTTTGTGTAAAAAATTTAGGTTCATCGCTACTCTATTCACTCACCTAAGTTACGGTTATAGTATAGTTGACGTTCAAAGTGTCTCCGGCAGAAATCGTAACGCTACCGAATGTTGAACGTGCAAACATTTGCCCACCTGCAATTCCGTTAAAAATTCCGGCTTCTGTGATCGCACCAGCACACGTAGCACCATCGAAGGATGATATTACACTTGTTGATGTTTCACCAGATGTTCCTGAATTTGAATCAGGTGATGCATCTTGTATTCTTGCACATGCACTTGTCTCAATCGTTGTATCTACTGCTGTAGGTGCAGTTGTTCCGGTTCCGATTTCTATGAAATCAAAGAACGTTGAACCTGCTCCACCAACTCCGAATGTTGCTTGACTCATCTCATCAAGTCCGACATCTACAACTAGGTTGTGGTTTTCAATCGTGTACTTTAGCATTCCAGTTTCAGTGTCAAAAACTTGTAAGATTACATGACCTGTAATCTGAGATGCATCTACTAGAGATGGTGTTTCTGAAAGTTCAGATTGGAATGAAGTTGAAAACGCAGACATTCCAAGAAGTACAGCGACTAATGGAAGTGCGAAAAGTGCGTATTTTATGTTAGTCAATGATTGGATTCATGAATTTCATGTATTAATCTTGAATTAAGTAAATTATTTTAGATAGTTGTCAACTAACTTGAATCGAATTTCTTCTTGAATTTCTTCTTTACTCGTGTCTGTCTCCTTCTGCCTCCCTTGACCCTTCTTCTAATGAAGTTTCCAAACACTGCTGAGGCTATTAAGACCATGAATAGTAGGATTATCTGTAATTGGACTATATCTAGAGGAATAGGTCTGCCATCTACGAATACCTCAGTCGAAGCCACATATTCTTGATCACCAAGTCCGAACCTGAATTCTAATGGTAGAGTGTGTAGGATTGGGTCAAAGCAGTTTATTGTAATGCCTAAATCTGCATTACATTCTGATGGAGGCAAAACTATTGTATATGGAATATCAGCACTCGACATTGCAAATTCACCAGTTCCTTCAAGTCGCTGAACAAGTGGGAATGGTGGCAAGTCGAATCTTATATCTAGGTCTGAATCTGGAAGAGTTATTCCCTTTACTATGAGATTATCTTCTCCTTCCCATTGAACTGTGATAGATCCTTCAATGACCTGTCCTGCCTGAGCAAACTGATGAGTTCTTGAGAGTATTGAAAGTCCAGTTAACCTTTGTGCAAACACTACTTCTGGATCTGGAATCGTTATTTGTGGTGTTGGTTGTGAACCACTTCCTCCACCTCCACCACCTGCTGGTGCTCTTCCTAAGAATAGGTTGAAGTTGATTGTTACATCAGTCATGTTAACTACGTATGTTTCAGATGTGATTTTATTCAATCCTGAATTATATGAAGTTGGAACTACATCTGCACTTGCTAGGAATTGTTCTGCATTTGCCTTGAATATTGTAGAGATAAAGTCTGCAACCATTGTAGAAGTATCATTTACTGCACTTCCTTGCCATCTTGTACTCCAACTAACTTGATCGGTTGAATCACAAACTGGTGTTGATGGGAATTCTGTAATGTCTTTTGCATCAGTATAGTTTACTTTGATTCTAATATCTGTGCCAGCACCATTCGTGGGACAATCAACGTCAAATACCAATGCATTTATCGTAAATTCTGATGTATCATTGCCTGCTGGTGCAGGGAAGTTGAATGTCTTGTTTAGGATAAAGTCATCTGCATCTGTGAATGTAAAGTTAAAGTTTCCTACAGCAAGATTATCAAATATTGCGTTTGAATTTACATCAAGACCTACAAGTAGATTGAATGTAGAGTTTACACCTTCAACAATTCCTCCACCTTTGAAGAATGATCCATCCTGTTCTCTTACCTTGACGATTAGATGAGATCCAAATATTATATCTACAACATTACTTACAGTTCCCTCTCCTGCACTTGAAAGTGCCCTTATACGATAACCAAATGTATCAGGCTTTGTGACATTTGAATCGCTGAAATTCAAAACGTTTGGAGTCGTAGTATTGGCAATTAATGTAGTGAATCCTCCAAAGTTAATTCTTCTATCAATCTTGTAACCTGTAATTGGGTTTGCAGAAGCCGGAGTAGTCCATGAAATATCTATCTGATCTCCATTTTGTGCACCTGAAAGTAGAGGTGCATTAGGTGGACTAGCAGTTGTTATTGATCCTTCATTGCTGAATGCTCCTGTACCAAATGCATTGATTCCTGATATTCTATATGTGAATTGTGTAGCAGGAGTTGTTGTCGTATCAGTAAACGTAACGAGTGAATTACCAGTATTAGCAATTAGAACTAAAAATCCACCTGCTCCAACCTTTCTTTCAATTTTATATCCAGTTGGTGATCCTGCTGGTTCAGTCCAATCTATAGTTACATCACCATTTGGTTCTTCATTAACATCAACAAGTGATGGTGCATCTGGTACACCTGAAATAACAGGCAAACAACTTTCAATGTTTGAAGTAACATTTGCGAATCCTAACCTACTTCCTGCACGTACATCATACTCGTACAAAATATTCATTAAAAGTCCAGTATCATTATGAGTTGTTATTATGTTTGTTGTATTTGAAATTAAGGTCGTGAATCCTCCACCATCTACCTGTCTAAATATTCTGTAACCGTTTATTGCTGATGTAGTTACTGGTGCTGACCATGAAAGTTCACATGTATTTAGTACAGTTGATGCTGATAGATCAGTTATTCCTTCTGGAATTGTTGGTGGAGTGATAACTACTACATCATTTGATGATACCAAGTCACCTGTAAAGAATGTTAATGTTACATTTCCAGCACCACCATTTAGGAAAGTAATATCATCAATTGTTCCTTCATAAGTTGAATCTCCTGTACCATCTCTATTGCTTACCATTACTTTGAGATACCTAATTCCTGTAGTACCTGCTTCAATAACTTCTTCTACAGATTCTATTGGAGATAAGAAGAGTGGATCTGAAAATATCGTTGCTGTAACTGCTGTACTGTTTGGAACTCCCCTTTGCACTTGAAGATAAACATCATTTATTCCTAAATCGTCTACATTCGTGGTAAATACTTCTCCTTGAGTTGCTCCTGTATTAATTACAGTTCCATCTGATGCAATAACTCTAATTATTCCATCAGGATTATTATGACTTAATCTAAATCCTATAAAGTCCTGACCTTGATTTGGAAGGAGTGTGTTGCTATCACCAAATCCAATAAACAAGTCATTTCCTGTAGTATCTGATCCTGCTGATAATGCTGTAATATTCAATTTTGCTCTTAGTAACCAATCTTCTGTATCTAGAGTTGTTCCTATTGGGTCAACAAATTCACCTTGATTGTAGGTTCCTGTTCCACTTGAATCCCAATCCATGAATCTACTTACTGTATCTACTGAAACTCTTGTTCCAGACATTGTTGTAAAGTTGTCAGTTTCAAAGTTATCAAAGAAGTCATACTCTACTAAGTAAATGTCATCAACTATTCCAATAATATCTCCGTTTGCAGTTCCATCACTATTTTTTACCATGACTTTGAGATATTGTAAATCTGTTATTCCTGCTGGTATTGTTACTGTTTGTGATTCTAATAATGTGTTGAAACTTGCATCAGAAAATAGGTTTATTGTTAGACTTGTAGTTGAGTTTCTAATCATTTCTACATAAATTAATTCTTGAGTAAGATTTCTTGTAAATGTCGCTAATGTACTTGATCCACCTGATGGGAATCCTCCATCTGATGCTACCACTTGATAATCTTCTGTGTTACTTGCAGTTTGTAATCCCAAACCTATCCAATCTTGTATTGCACTTTGGACTACTGTTTCATCCGAATCGGATAACCCAATGTGCATTTCCAGTGCAGTTGCATCACTGTTAATTGAATATGTTTGAATATCTAATTTGTATCGAAGTGCTAGTTTGCTATCTGCCTGTAATGCAACTCCTAAATCAAAAGCAATTCCATCATTTGTTGTAACTGATGTTGGCACACTAAAGTCTAATTCATCATTGGATATGTTTACTCTAACTCTTGCTGTATCAGTTGTTGTCCAATTTCCATCTGCCTCTCCTTGAGTTGTATAAGAAGTGAAGTTATCAGCAAATATAGTTGCTCCACCTCCACCTGAAAATATCTCTACATTTCTTATGACTTTATCAATAACGTTTCTTCTTTCATCTAGAACTGTTACAACATCAGTTTCAGTTTGAGTTGAATTAACTCCACCTACATCAGTAGTGGCATTTACAATTAAATCGAATGCACCAGTTGAAACTGCTGACTGACCTTTTGCCCTATATATGAAAGTGGTATTTTGAATTAACCCTGTATCATTAAATTCTGTAATCAATTCATCAACAGTTGTTACATTTATGAAATCACCAAAGACTTTAAGGCTTGTATCCATATCAAACTGGAAAATTTCATCATCTGCTACTTCGTCAACATAAACTGCTGAACCAGATTGTGGAATCCACAAACTTCTAGGTTCTGGTGCGAACAAACCTCCTTGACCTACATTAATTCCTACGCCTGTTGTAATCATCGTAGTAATATCAAACGCAGTTGTCATGTTTCTACCATCAACTGAATCATTTAATCCTCCACCAATATCTAAAAGTCCTAAGAACTTTCCATCAGATCTTACAGCAACGTCAAATACACCAGTAGAAGGTAGATAAGGAACATCTGCAACTTGTGATAAAGTTGTAATATCCCATGCAGTAGTTAAATCAAATTGAAATAGTCTGTCATTGTCTGATTTCGGAGCATACAATCTGCTTCCATCTTCTGTAATCCAAATTCCTTGTATGAAAGTAGGCAATGTTGTAAACTCTGCGTTGAATGCTAATGTGGATAAATCAAATGGTGTTGATAATGTATATTCATAAATGTCTGTATTACCACTTTCAAGAATAAACATCTTAGTTCCATCTAATTTGAAATGAACATCTGTTATTTGAGCAACTTTTGATCCTAATGTACTAGATAAGTCTGTACTATTTTGTGTAGATACTGCTGTTGATACCTCAAACGGAGTTGTTAAACTGAATTTGTTAACGGTATCTGTAAGTACGTCAGGAACAAACATTTCTGTACCATCTGGTGTGATGTATAATCCAGCACCAACATTGTATGAACTTGTATGGTTTGTTGGGTTTTGATCATTTCCACTTGTTAGATTCCAAATTCCTATCTGCTGTGACCTTTGTATAATTACTCCTGTCAATGGATCTGATGGATGAATTGTTCTTGCTTGATCCCAAGAAATATTTATTGCAGTTGAGTTAAGTGCTGTTGCATTTAGACCTGTAATTGGTTGAATTAGACCAAATTCAACTATTGTAGAGTTTATACCAAATCCATTTGTATTGTTTGCACGAACTGTATAATTCAAAAGGTTAGTTATTGGACTAATTGTTGTATCTGTAAATTCGCTTGCAACTGGTGAACCAATTAATACAGTTCCATTTCCAATTACTACAGTACCATTTTGATTGTTTAGTGTTGCTTGAGGATTTCCAAATATACCAACTTCAAACAAGTCTGTGAAGTTTATGTTTGGATTAGAAAAGTCATATATTGTTTCAGTTTGTCCTGCTGATGCGTTACCAATGAATAATCTGTAAATTTCATGCTGTGTAGAAACAGATACAGACTGGTCACTGTGACGAATTAAAACTGTAACAATATCATCTGCACTTGATAGATCTATTCCTGTTTCATCAAGAGTAACGTTTTGTATTCCGATTGAAGTTACTGGTACTACTGGTGCATTTGCTATTCCTAGTTGTGTAGCCACTCTTGGTAAATCTGTTGGAAATACAGTTGGTATGTTTGATTCTACATCACCATTTAAAACTTCTATACTTAATCTTCCATGAACTAGACAATCAACATTACCACAATATGACTGGTGTTCAAGAATTATGTCCTTGTTTTCTATGAATGATTTTGTAAATGTTTTGAGGACATAACCTTCACCAAAAGATAATAAGCCCAAATTACCTTCTATTCCAGTTTCATCTGCATTGTTAGATAGTAATGTTCCGTTAGGGCTAATTGTATAACCATATCTTGCGTTGTTTGCACTTGTAGCAAAGGATGTGTGTTCTTTTATTGTCCATTGGCTTCCATCTGTTCTAAAGACCTGATAATTATCAGTATCAGGAATATCATCCCAATCCAATGTAGCATTGTTATTCATGTTTTGAACTACAGTGAGACCTGTAACTTGTGCTGGTGGTTGTGGAAGTGAGAAACTTGTTGTATTTACAAATCCTCTTTCAGCGATAAATCCTTTCTGTAGATCCATACAAGTTTTTGGACAGACATCACCTGCTCCTTGTCTATTTCCTTCAACTGTGTATATTATTTGTGGGTTCGTGAAGTTCCATGTTCCAATTTTTGAAACTGTAATATTTGCAATAAATAATTCGTAAGCACCAGCATTAGAACCAACTGGTGATGAATCTGGATCTCTCATTGATACTACTACTGTAGCGAAACTTGAATTGAAACTACCCCAATTTATGCTACTTGCATTTAGCGTTTGAATTGTCATATTGAAATCACCTATTCCAGCACCAACTGATGCACCTTCTATTCCAGACAAAGTTAATCCTGATAGACTTGTTCTAACACCATCTACATTAGATAGAACAGGTATATCATGTGCAAAATTAAATCCAGAATCTTTGTTTATAATTCCGTCATAAACAGCGAGAGTTGCAACACTTGTTAATCCAACACTTTGAACACCACCATTTGCTTCTTGTTGCCATGCGATTTCAATTGATGAATCGGTTATCTCAGTTAAGTTGAATATTTTGAAGAAATGAATTATACCTGCTCCCCTGTCATTATTCTCTGCATCCCCACCTGTTGCAGATAGACCTGTGTTGATGTTTAGTAAGTCAGTTGGTAATGGTTCACCATTGTCTGCTGTTGTTCTACCTTCCTGAGCACCAATTGATACGTTTGCATTTGGAAATTTGCCACCACTTCCACAATTGTTTAAACATCCTGCTCCACTTGCACCTTCAAGAATTGACTCTTCAAGGTCATGTTCTCTAAACTGCCATATTTTTGAAGTTGAATTAAACAAGTCACTTCCAGAAATTAGTGGTGCTGTTTGATTTACAATTGATGATACATTACCCTCTGTACTTCCAGTTAATGATTGAACTTTATAGAAAAATAGATTTCCTTCATCTTCACTTGTTAACACATCTGTAAATGTATCAACATCACCAAGCGTTGCTATTTCTTCAAATTGATCCCCGATAAGATCAATTTGTAAGTTCAGAGTATTGAACCTAGTCCATGCAGTTAAATCTCCACCATTTTCAGTAACTAATTCACCATTATCAAAATTTGTTGCGTATGATGTAAAGCCAAAACCTGTGTCATCTCTATACATCTGGATAGTACCAACTATTGATCCGTTTGTGTAAGCACCTACCATGTATGTTTTATTAGCCAATAATACAAAGTCGTCAAACTCAAAATCGTGGAAATTTCCAGATGGGAATGGATTTGATCCTATTGTGCTAGTAAATATGTCTGTACTATTTTCTAATATCTCATTTAGAGATGCACTTGAACCATTGAATACTGCTACTTTAAGTACGCTGTTTCCACCTGACCATGATGTACCTACTATCTTTAATCTTATTTTATCAAGAGTAAAATCTTGATTTCCCATAGTAAAGTTTTGTGCTCTACCACAAGGTTGAGCACCACCACAAGTAAAGTCATTAAATGTTACAGTTCCTTGATTTCTAACACCTCCAATTTCTACATCTCCAACTGGTTTATCGTTTAGTTTAAGATAATCATTTGGTAGATCTTCACCTTTAACTTTAGAAGTTGTATCATTTGTTGCTTTTCTTAAAATTTTATACCCATCGGCAGTTATCTCCTTTGTCCAGTTTATTGTAATGTCATTTCCAATTTGTACTGCTGTAACATTTGTTGGAGGTGGTGTTAATGTAGCGTTTACTGCTGTTGCATTTACAGTGTTTGAGAATCCACCTTGTTCTAGAAGTGCGTTCAATCCAACTATTCTGTAAAAGTATGTGTTTCCTACAACTGGTGATGCTTCATCTATATTTGTGTCTGAAAATGTAGTTGCAGTTGAACCAGTATCATCAACTTCTGGATCTGCTGAAAGTTTTGTGTTGTTAATTACTGCAATTGTGAATAACATGTCATTGTTTGCTACGTTTGAAGTCCAAATTTGAGTTAAAAAGTCCCAAAATGAATTACCACCTTCTCCAACATTTGCTCTTGAATCACAGTTTAATGTACCACTTGTACCTTCCCACCATGAAATACCAATACCTAGTTTTCTTGCATTATCAATATTTACTCCATTTGTAATGTTAAGCAGGTCTGAACCTCTGTAGTACCAAGTTAATGCATTATTTGTTCCCCAATCTTCGGGTAAAATTATGGTAGTTGAGTTTGCTATAGTAGAGTTATCTGATGAAATTGTTAACATTCCATCATTAAACAATGAACCTGTTGTAAAACCACCAATTGCACTATTCTCAGAACATCTATTTCCTCCTGAACCTCCTTCAAATCTAGATATTACTAGACCTTCCCATCTGTCTACTATCCATCCATTAAAGAAATCACCTCTCTGTAATATTGCATCGAAATCACCTGAACTTCCTTGCATTGAAATGTTTTGTGGAGTTCCACCTGCTGTTTCTTGATATTCTATTACTTCATCTGCTGTTTCTGTTGAAGTTCTGAAAATTCTGTAAGAGTCTGCACCAGCACTTGCATTCCATGACAATTCTATACTTTGTGTTTCTTCATTAAATACTGCTGTAAGATCTGTAACTGGATCTGGTGGTGGTGGTGGTGAAAATCCTGCACCTGCTGTTATTATTCCTGAATCCTGTTGATTATTAAACAAATTATCATTAGATGAAAGATCATTATCATTCCATGTATTAGCACCAAATGGATCACCTGCTCCACCAGATCCAACTAATTGTTCAACAGGTGAATTTGTAAAGTTCCATGTGCCAATTTTTGAAATTGTAATATTATGTATTGTGTATAGGTGTTGATTTGATTGAGCATCCTCAAAGACAAAAAATACAGTTATCCAATCTGATTCGTTATCAGCATAATCTATTGATCCTGCTGGTAAAGTGAATTGTGTTAGTACAGTAGAAGTTGGTGCATTTACACTTGCAAGAACTGAATCGCCTGTAATATCCTGTTCAATTACATCTCCACTACCTGACAATGGCAAAGAAGGTGCTGGTGGATAATCTGAACCAATATCATTATTTTGTAATCTGAAATAATCATCTGCTTGATAAAATCCTTCCATAACTCGTATGTTTAAATCAGTAGAACCTATTGGTGGATGTTTATAGAATGTTGAAATATCTGAACCATTAATCAAAGTCGCATTAAATGACTTGAACATCACACAACATCCTCTTGGATCTCCAAGTGATGCTCCTGCTTGACCTGATTGGAATTGTAATCCATCTGTATCATTTGCTATTCTCATGTGAGGAACTACTAGCCTTCTTGTATCAAGTTCTCTGTATTGCCATACTGACGATGTTGAGTTTGCAATGTCGCTAGTACCCTCAACAATTGGTTCTTGTCCTATTGCAAAGTTAGATTCATCTGCTACGACTATACCATTCAATCCCCTTACATTATAATGACATGTAGTTCCATCAGGACAAGTTGTATCTGTGAAATTTGTAATGAGACTGCCTGTATCAGCAACTAGAATATCAAAGTCAATAAATCCAACTCCCATAAACGCATCGTTTGTGGTTACGGTATTGTTAAATACAAATGGAACTGTATCTGAAAATACTTCAAACCCATCTACAGCAGTATTATGTCTTGAACCAACAAGCATTCTTACTTCCATATCTAATGCTGTACCGTTTTTTGTAATTCCTATAACATACTCACTACCAGATGCAATCTCTACTGGTGGATCAAAAGTAAATCTAAATGGTGGAAAACCTGAAAAAGTCGATACACTACAGGCATCAACTAAGTTAGTAGAGTTTGCTATCCATGCAGATGTATCATTATTGAAAATGCTACCCATAAGAGTTTGTTGTCCTATAGTACAAGGTAACGCACTTTGTTCATATAACGTAGTCACAATACTTGTAATTTTTTCATCTGATGTTGCGTTGAAGGCTTGACCTACAATGTGCAATGGATCTTCTTTTGTAAATATTGTAAATGAAGTTCCAGCAGGTAAACTAAATCCAGCACCATTTTCCCAATGTAAGGGGAAGAAGAAGTTTCCTTCTGATGTTTCACCATAATGGGTTTCATTACTAAGTGCTCTTTCAATCCTATATCCTGTTACATTTCCTGTAGGAGTTGTCCAGTTCATGAAAATTGAATCTGATACTGGTGTTACTGTGAGGTCATTAATTGGATCTGGTGCTATTATTGGTGGTGCAACTGCAAATGTTACCATTTCTCCATAGTTTAGAGTTCCAGCAGTTAGCGTTCCCTGTGCATTTTCTCGGAAGAAATCATTTTGAGGTACTCCCATTCCTACCATTGTTGTGTTTTGTGGATTATGCAATAGAGTTGGTGGATGGCTTACACCTGCATCATTAAATGCTAAGACTCGATATGCTTTTGTAGTATTTGTTGGTGGTGGTGAAGTATCTGTAAAGTTAAGATCCCCTGCTGTTGTAGTGCCAATTGTTTCCCATACTGTTTCTGCATAAATAGCCATAGCATAGTCCTTGTCTTTTGTTCCGTTGATTGGATTACTTGTGAAAATTCCACTGATTGTATCTTCACCAATTGCCCAACCACTTGATCCTCCACCTACTCCTGTTTCTTCAAAATAGACTTTGAAACTTCTGTTAACAGATGTTGTACAATCTCCACTGTTACAGGTCTGTGCTCCTGCTTGCTGATAACCAAAGATATACTCATCTGGTTCTAAATGAATTGGTGGTGAGAAAACCCAATTTACAAATCCTTCATCTCCTAACGCACCTCCTAAATCATTCTCCATTGCAATTCTTGGGTTAATTGATCTTGTAATCTGTGTTCCATTGGCAAAATGAATTGAACCTGAAATATCTGGTTCTACGTTAAAAGAACCACATCCTGCACAACCAAGTTTTACTACAATTCTTGTGATGTTTACTGCCTGTGTTATGTTTAGTTGCTGTCCTGCATGTGTTCGATCAGATGAATCTTTTGGATTATTGCTAGTGGTTAATCCAGTTCCATCTAGGAAAAATTCTTCAACATCGTGGCTAAGTCCATCATAAATTGTTGTTTCGTTTCCACCTGTTGCTCTTTGAATGATGTATCCTTGAATTGGATCTTCTGAAAGTTCCCTTGATTTTTTGATTGGTGCTTCTGCCCATACTAAATCAACTGTTGCACCATTATCCGTTGCATTCAAGTCTGGAACTCTTAATGGAGGTAGTGATAGTGTTCCATTTACTATACTTGAAGTTCCATTTTCACCTAGTATATTTTTTGGAATTATTCTGTAAAAGTAGGAATTATAATTATTTGTTGTAGTATCACTAAAGAAATTATTAGTTGTTGTTGTAATGTTTATGAAGGTTTGATTCATTACGTGTGATTTTATTTCTAAACCACTTGTAGTGAACCATTGAAATGTTGAATCTTGGAATCTCCAACCACTTCCACCACCAGCAAATGGTCTTAGAACTCTAAAACCTTCACCTGATGTAAACTCTTTTCTAAATGCTCCAATAATTTCTGCATTTGCTGTTTCTGCAACTGTCAAGTTCTTCAATTGAGTTCCTAGATACCTTTGTTCGACCTGACAGTTTCCATCAAACCATTTTCCTGTTGATCTTTGTGTCCAACCATCCTGTTCATAATCCGTTTGCATTCTTGAACAATCTCTTGCTAGTCTGGTTCCATGAGACATCATGAATCCTGTTTGATTCACTTCTCCTTGTACATCAGGTTCAAGTTGATTTACTCCACCACTGATTACATTAAGCCAGTATCCATAAACTACCTGACCACCAGTTGGATCATGGAAATCAAATCTTCCAGTTCTAAGTTCGCTTTGAGTAGGTATATCAAAAGTATCAAAGCCTGAATCATCACCTAAAATGTCATTTGTACTTGATGTTGAAAGTGCAAAGTTTGATTCTGAACCAAATCCATCTGCCTCTACTTGCTGTCTTTCAGTTGATAATCTTTGAACTACATATTCATCTGCATTTGGAGTTACATCCCAAGTAAGATCAAGTTCACCATTTATGTTATCATGTGATATTGCTAAGTTAACAACTTGATCTGGTGGTGATGTTACTGGTAATTGTGCTAGAACAGTGTCTACAGCAACAACAAAATCTAATGCTGTTTGATTTAGGTTAAATCCTTGTGTTCCGTTTAAGATTACAACTGTATCCCCTTCTATATCTCCGTTGAGAGGAACAATTCTGTAAAAGTATGTATTTTTTGCAATTGTAGTAGTATCAGTGAAGTTTGTATCAAGTGAACCTGTATCATTTACAAAAGGAATTTCTGGACTGAAAAGTTTTGTTTGATTTACAACTGCAAATTCAGCACGTAAATCTTGTCCGTTAGTTGTTCCCCAAAAAGGAACTGAAACATCTGCTCTAACTATTCTTGGGGTAAGTCCACCAATTCCATCACCTGATCTAAATGTAGTTGTTCCTGAATCACCAACTCTTGTTTTATCCCAACTTACACCAATACCAATATTATCTGCACCTTCGGTAGTAACACTTGAAGTTAGATTAATCAAATCTGTACCATAGAAATTGAACGTCAGAGGACTATCCGATGGAATTGCCAATACTGATGGATCTCTGAATGTCGTTGAGTTTTTGATAATTGTAAAGTCACCATCACTACTTGCTTGATCAGCATCTAAGAAAATTGCACCTCTGAGAATTCCACTTGCACCTGTACTGTTGAAAACATGATTCATTGTAATCCTTGAAACTATTTCATTGACAAAAGTTGTTCCCCAACTTGTTTCTGCTGTGTAATCAGCAGGTAATTCAGATAAAATTTGTGTTTGTGGAGTTATTAAAGTTTCAAAAGAGTAAAGAATTTTTTCATCTCCTGATTCTGTTGAAGTCCTGTAAATTCTATAACCTGTTGTGTTGATTCCATCGTGAACCCAATCAATATCTAATGATTTTCCTAGTGTTACAGATCCAGATAACACAGCATTTTCTGGTACTGGATTTGTTATTTCTGGAAATGATCCAATTGCTTGTGTTAAGTCAAAAGTCATATCAAGAACTTGGAATGATGCACCAATACCATCAGAAGATGCACCTGCACCTGAATTGTACATATTGTCTATATCTGTATCTGTTAAACTGTAACCATTCCAGATTGTTAGTTCGTCAACATTGAATGTATTTTCAATTATTAGGCTTGCAACATTATTGTGTGTATTATCACCTATTGTTAATGGGTCTGGTGGAGTTGAACCAGTTCCAGTATGTAAAGCAAGTCCAATTTCAATGTCACAATTTCCAGAACCATCTACACAAACTCTTGCATATCCTATGGTATCAGTCTTGTTAAGTAACAATGTAACCATGTGCCATTGTCCATCATCAGCAGGTATAATTCCATTAAAAGCACCTCCATTTACAATATTCGTTCCTGCTTCTTTTACCAATAATCGTATATCACCTGATTGAGTGTAAAGTAAAAATGAATTTGCATCGGTATTTGATCCACTTGAAATTAATGGGTATTGAGTAGCACCAACAACATCACCATTCAACCAAAAGTTAATACTCGTTAAGTTTGATCCAGAATTTCCAATTGTTAGGAAATCCCACAATGAAGCATCTGATCCTAAATGGATTTCTCCTTGAGTATCACCACTTGATGTTCCATTTTGAATTACTGCTTCATTAATTATTCCAGAAGCATTTACTACGAAAGTTGATAGACTACCACCTTCAAAATATTCTGCATCAGCACTAGATCCTAAAGAACCTGTGTTTGGTGCTGTGCTGTTATCAACACCATTTAGTGAGTTTCCTAATCCTAGTGGTAGTGTTACATTTAGACTAAGAAATCCGTAATCTGCAATTTTTTTAAGTGGAGTTGGGTTTCCATCATTTATTGGATGTTCATAGAACCAAACAACAGGTTGAGTGAAATTGTATAATTCATTATCGTCAATTTGTACCGAAGTAATATTCATCGAGATAGATCCATCTGTTGAATTATCTTTCAAACCTACGTAAATTGTAATTTCTGATTCAGAACTAGCAAAGTAAAGTGGGTCTACCTGAATATCCCCTGTAAATGGAAGATCTACTTCCATTATTCCAAGCCTATGATTTTGACCAGTACCCAAATCAGACCGTAAAGCATTTTCTGGATGGTCTGTTTTTGTAATTGCTAATACTCCTGTTCCACCTGCATAGATAGTTTCCATATCCATTCTTCCATCAATAACATCAATGAAAGCCCTCATAGAACCAGTTCCACCAGACTTTGTTGCACTAATTGTTGTCTTGAATTGTTTTCCCTCTATTGCAGTCTTGTTTATTGTCTTAAAGACCATACATTGTCCTTGATCTGCATCTGATGTTGCTGTGTTAATGTTAAACGCATCACCAAGTCTTTGAAACTTACAGTCATCCATTAAACCAGTTGGAAACTGTGTGTGTTCTTTCATCTGCCAAAATCCTTGTGAATTATTAACTGGAATGTTTATTGTGTATCTAGTATATTCTCCATCTGCTACTGCAAATCTATTTACTCCTGCTCTAAATGGGAAACCATTCCAGTTTACTACTGTTGAAACAATTCCATCTGGTTGTGAAAAATCAGATGCAGAAACTTTTTCTCCATCTGGATGTAGGTTTGTTCTAACTCTGTTTTTAAAATCTGCTAATGCACTTCCACTTGCTGTAAAACCTATATCATTTGGAACTGTAAATAGTGTTTGTCCACGACAAATTCCACCATTTAAATTTGTAGTCCAAAGTGGTGCACCACCAGTTGCATTATGCCAAACATCACCAGCAGTCATTAAACCACCTTGAGTAGAAGGAATTCCATCTAATCTTCTCACTCCACAATCATGATTACTTGCACCAGAAGTTATTTTGAATCTTAGAAGTATTGATGTTAATTCATCAATAAGTTCTGGTGGAAATAATGGACTCTGGTTATAAATTGCAACTCTACATGGAGTTGTAGTGATGTCTGCTTGATTATTAGCAAGTAATGTTCCACCTGCACCAGAAATTGCTCCACCATCTGGATATGGATCAGCAATACATTCTGCACCAGCACCACTTAGAGCACCTAGTATATCTTTGTCCATTGGAACATAAATTATTGTTGCCTCTGCTTCCTGAATAAAACCTATATCACCTAAAAAACCTAAATTAAAATCATTTTCTTCATTAAATTTATCGTAAACTGATTTCTCAACTTCAAAAACTTCTTCTTCCCATGCTATGGGAACCCAACTTCCTACTTGATGTAGTAGATTAACTGCTTTCAGACTGATCATTTCTGGTTTTTCAGTCTCAACGAAACCTGATTCAAGAGATATTGGTTGTCCGTACTTTAATGCAAAGTATTGATCTGGATCTGGTGGTGGATTGTCTATAGTGGTAGGTATTACAAGGAAAGCAGAAGTAACAATTGGATTGAAGTTGTAAGTTGCAAGTGTTAGCATTAGTTCTTGTTCTTGGTAGTATTCTGCATAAGCCGATGTAATAGGAGTCCATTCAACTCCTTCATATCCAAAAGTTACATTCGTATTCAGTAAAGTTGGAAAACCAACTGCTACGAAAAATATTATCAAAGTTAAACCGACAAAAATATTGATCTCACGAAGATCCGATCCTAGATCTCGTTTGATAATCCTCTTCAAGTTATCAAATATTCAACGAATCAGGTTGATTTACGCTTAGTATCTTAATAGTTTACCAAGTTGTTAAGATCCGGTAATGATCTCAGGCATGGATTTTAGGATCTTGCTCGCTTACGTTTCTCTTTGTATAAAAACACGAATGCAATAAACGAAATTACCATGATTGTTAATAGAGGAATCGTTGCTGGTGAATTTGGGAATTCAGATTCAGTCTGAACTAGATTTGCTGGTATTTCTGTTATTCCTGATTCTAAGACTCCTGCCCAAATTGGGATAATTATGATTAGAAATATTAGGAATAGTCCTGCTCCACCAAAAAATCTTGCGTTAAATTTTGCCATTTATCATCACTTTGGGAAATTGCATACTATGAAAGTTGAACCTGTCACAAATGGAACATAGAAATCCCATGCTACAGGTCTTATTGTATTAGTTACTGAACCTGTTACTCTATTATAATCAACTGCCTGATCAAGAAAACATGAGTATGCATAATTCTTTTGTGATTTTGGTGTCATAAATCCAAAGTCTCCGTAAGGACTTGTTAATGAATAGTTTGCGTTTCTAAACAATAATTCATCTATTACAACTCCTGTACCTGCTCCTGCATTAATTATCAAATCGTTTGCATCAAATAATTTTATTGAACTTACTGATGGTGCTGGATGACTTGCAATAGTAATGGAACCTAAATTACAACCTGTTCCTCTATATCCAGTTCTTCCCGATAAAGTAGGACATGTTGGACATGTAGGATCAACACAAGTATATGATGCTGATTGAAATCTTGCAATTGATGTTACTTTGAATGAATCATCTTGTGGATAAGATCTAATTTGGTTTCCTTCTGTGTCTGTTATGAATATTTGAATGTCATCACGAAATATATCAACTGAGAATAATGTTTGGTTAGTTAATCCATTTCTTTGTAATTCTTGACCAACACATGGAGATGTTATACATACAATATTTTCTTTAACTGATAAATCCAAACTTTTAACAATAAATGATACTTTTGTGATCGCTTCATTAACAAATTTATCAAAGTGTGCATTAAAATCAAATGTTAAATTATCTGAAAGTATTTCAAGTGGAAGTGGTGTGAATTGTAATTTTAATTCACCATTTTGATCTGTTAATCCGTTTCCAGAAATTCTTGCATCAGTTGGAAATATTTCTAAGTCACCAACTTTTATGTTAAATGTTCCATCAGCATTGATCTGTGTGTCTGGATCTGTTTTTAAATTCAAATCAAGTTCAATAAATCCATTTCTGAAATCAATATCTGTTGTTTCTTCAACAAAAAGTGATGCAAATGGTATATCAAAAGCAAATGTTTCATTGAATCTTTGTAATGTGCTGTCAATTTTAACTACATCTGCTTCAACTTGAATTACTTTTGCTGTTCCACAAAATAAGTTTAGTTCATCACAAATTTGTTCAATTGGTGGATCATCTGATGTTTCTGTCATGTTAATCATTGGATCATTAACTGGATCAACTACTGGTGGTTCATCTGGTAGACAGTTTATTCTTGGTGGATTATTTGTACCATCTTCTATTACATCATCAATACAATCTGGATCTGTTGGATCAATAATTGGTGGTACTGGTATTGGTACTTCAAACGGATCTGTATCAATTTCTTGTGGTGCAATATTATCCAAGTCAACATTAAAAACAAATAACATAACCGGAACAATCACTGCGATCAATACTCCAATTCCAAATACTGCAATTACAATTCTGCTGATTCCTTTTTTAGCCATTAATCATCACTTTGGGAAATTACATGTCAAATATGGAAGTCCTGATGGTCTTAGACATTTACTACAAAATCCTGATCCTACTGGTGCTGATGCTTGTGCTATAGTACAGCGATAAGAGAAATTTTTTTGTTCTTCTGGTGCAGTAAATGTAAATGATCCGGCAGGTAAACTTCCTGCTGTACTTGTTACTTTACCATAATTTACTGTGTAAGTATCATTTCTTGTTATCAAATCCTTTACTATAAAATTTGTAAATGGTGCTAGATTTTGTAAAACTAAATCTCCGTTTGAATTTTTTACTTCAAGACTTGCAATTGTTGGTGATCCCAAAGAAAAATAACTAACTCTTGTCATCCAACACGCATATCTCATGTGTTTATAGCATGAACTAACTCTTACAGATCCACTTTGAGCACCAATATTCAATTGATCATCAGTAGGAAATACTCTAACAGGTAGACCTTCTTGGTTTACTATTAGAATTAGGTTTTGATCTCTAAAGAAATCAAAGGTAAATACAGGTAGACCTTGTGCAGAATAGTCTACCTCAAATGCTTTTGCATTTAGTTCAAGAATTCTGAATTCCAGTGGTGTTATTCCAGTAGTTTGAATCATTGGAGTTAATGGTGGAACGTTTAGTAGAAAATCTTGTGATGTTGCACCAGTTGGACTAACGAAATTAATTATTAATTCACCATTTTGATCGGTTGTTCCTGAAAATGAAAGTGTAATTGGTGATTGATTTAATGTTTGATTATCTAGAAAAACATCATAAAGTCCATCCCCTTCAACAAAGATGTTTGGGTCTGTTTTTATTTTTAATACTGTTACAAATCTACCTTCACTGAAATCCTTGTTTGATGTATCTTCAACAAATAATGCTAATGGGAGTAATTGAAACTCGCTTGTCACAGTTTCTTCTGTTAGATCGGTAAAAATTTTTGTAACTTCTGTTATTACTGCCATATCAACTAACATCGGAGTTAATTCTTCTGGATCTTCTTCTGGTGGTAAAATTTCAGTTACATTATCTCCTATTAATGGATCAGTTGTATCTGTTTGATTTTGCAACATTTCTAATTCCATGAATTGATCTTCATCGATTAGAATATCATCTGGATCACCAAGTCCAATCTCACCATTTGGATCTTCTATTACAAGTTCTTGTATCGGTTCATCAAAAGGAATTGTAAATAAATCTGCACCTTCAACTGGTTCTGTTCCACCAAAAATATATTCATCTACAAGAACTCCTAAACCTTCACTATCATTTAGATCTATTATTGTACAAAAAAGTGGTGTCAATTCACCATAAAGAAAATCATTTACATTTGTTGTATCCATTGGAACTCCTTGTTTTAGAGTACAACTGTAAAAATCAATTATCGTAAACCCACCTAATGCTATTAATGCTATAACTACAATCTTTTTCATTGTTAAAAATTTTTTCTTAGCCATTAATCATCAATTCGGGAAATCACATGTTACCTTTGTTACAATAAATGAATCTGGTACTAGAGTATGTCTAAAATATATACCATCTGATGTACATTTCACACAGATTTCACCACTTTCATATTCCACTCTTTTGTAAGTCACTTTGTATTCGTTTGTACAAGTATAAGATTGAGTTTGTTGGGACTTTGGGAATGAAAGATCAGTTGATAGTGAAGGTGAAGCAATTGTTAATGTGTAATTAGTATTTCTTGGTAATAGTTCATTAAGTACCTCTCCTTGACCACCAGCAAATGATTGTAGCAGATTTCCACTATCATCTAATAGATTTAACCCAATCACTCTTGCTGTATCAGTATCAAAAGTAATAGTCGTAATATTTGCGATACAACTATCTGGATTATTAGGTGAAGAGTTACTTCCTCTATTGAGTGTTACTTTACAATCTGGACAATCAGAAATTTTTTTTTCATATAAGAGACACGTTGTTCCTGTAACTGCTGTTGTAGCACCAGTGACTTTTAAGACTGAATCTGTTGGAAATATCCTTTCTGTTCCACCACTTTCATCATCAATTATTATTAGATTTGGATCTTTTGCAATGTCCATACTAAACAAAACATTTTTTGTTCCTTGAAAATTTTGAACTGAATCTACTGTAAAGTCTGAATTAATTAAAACAAACTCCAAAGTTGATATTCCATCTGGAAATTTGTCAAAGTTTTCTTCAAATGAGAATGTAAATGATGGTGATCTAAGCCCTATGCTTGAAACAAACTCTGCACCTACACCTGTATTAAAATGAGTAAAAGAACATCCTGTATCATCACCACAAAAAATTGCTGGAACTGGACAAATAGTTGTGCATTCTACTCCATCTACGTCAAAAGTTATTTGATCTGTAAGAACAGATTCACCATTTATTAAAATATCAAAGTCTGCTGTACCAATAATTTGTGGATCATCTGATCTAAAAGATGCTTTAGTTTGAATTTCTAGAAAACCTTTAGAGAAATCAATGTTAGACACATCTTCAACAAAAAATGATAATGCAGGAATTTGTGAAATTTCAGTTGTAAAAGTTTTGTTGCCTTGAGTATCAATTTTAGTAATTAGTGATGAAAGTACAACTGTATTGGTTCCTATTGGTGGTACAATAATTATGTCAATACAATCTATTTCATCACATATTTGTACAGGTGGTGGATCAATTGATGTATCTGTATTATTAAGATCAGGTGGTGGTAATATTTCTTCAATTTCCTTTTCTAATGCTTCAATTCTTTCTATTGCATTTTGTAATAATTGCTCAGTAAGAACTCCTTTTTGAGCATCTTGTAATAATTCATCACAAACCCCAACAAAGTCTGGATCAAGTTCGAGTTCTAAACATATTCGTGCAAATTCTAAATCTTCGGTTGATATTTTTCTAATTTCATCTATTATCTTTTGAATTTGTTGTATTTCACTTTGAGTTATAACAGGTACAGGTATTTCAAAGCCATCAGGAACTTGTGGTACAATATCAATTCCTAATGCATTTGCATACACTTCTCCAACTATTGGTACTTCAATTCCTGCAAAGAGAAGTAACAATGGAGTTAGTATAACAATTGTTAACCCAACTCCTGCTATTAGAGGAGTTTTAATTGCAGATTTTTTTTTAGCCATTAGAATCCTCTCCTGTAAATTCCTCTAAACACAAATCCACCAAACGAAACTAATAATATTCCAAGTCCTGCAACTGTTAGGAAATTAGTTGGTGCTCCTGTTGCTTGGAACTGTGGTAACTGTGGTACTATCTGTACACATACATTTTGTTGTGTAACTGTTCCAGCAGGACATTCAAGTGGCTTTGGTTGACATTGGTTTCCTACAAGTTCTTCTGTTGATAGACAGTTAATTGGTAGACACTCACTTCCAATTAGTTCATTTCCTGTTTCACATACAATTAATTCACAATTATTACCAAGCAATCTTTCTCCTATTTGGCATTGAACTGGTTTACAAATATCACCAATTAGAACCTCACCTGTTTCACAGGTAATTTGTATGCAATTATTTCCCTCAAGAAAGTTTCCTGTCGGACATGAAATAGCGTTACAGTCATTACCTTGCAGGAATGTTCCTAACGGACATGTAATCTGTCGGCAAGAACTACCAACCAATTCGTTTCCAACTGGACATACAATTGGAGTACATTCATTACCACTTAGAGTAAATCCATCCTGACAAATTATTGCATCACAATCATTACCAATTAAGGTTGTTCCAGCAGGACAGATGATTTGTTGGCAAAGGTTTCCAACTAATTTTTCTCCCACACTGCATTGTATAGGCGTACAAATTGAACCGATTAATTCACTACCAATAGCACATTGAATTGGTGAACAAATATTTCCATTTACTTCTTCGCCTACATCACAAACTAATGCTTCACACTTGAATCCTACCTGATGTTCTCCAACTTCACACTGAATTGGTTCTGCAAATCCATTAATGACCCATGAACCTTCTGTTGCCCAAAAAGTGTTACTTGCTTCCCAACAACAACCAGTTCCCTTTGCAAGAGTTGACATTGCAAAAGATAAAGTCATTTTGTCATCTCCTTTTAATGCACGTTCAAATGAATCTATTACCACTTGGTTTACTATGAAACTTTTTTCTCCACTTGTAGTACACCAATCTCCATCTTGTAAAATAAAGTCAGGTGCATTGAATTTCTGGAATAATTGTGTTCTAGTAATAGTTTGAACTGGTTGCTCAATAATACCAATTTTGCAATTTCTGTTTGATGGTTCTGTCAGGAATGGAAACCATCTTTGATCTTTAAGTTTGAAAACCATTGAAGTTATTGTCAAGTCATCTGGTAGTTCTGATAAATCCCATTCAGCATAACCAGCAGTACATCCACCACTGAATGAACCTGTACCAAATGATGTAGGTGCATTTCCTAATTGTTGCTGAGAAAATGATGATGTTCTAAGTGGGCATGTACTTCCAGTTGCTCCATCAGTACCAGTAAATGTTACACCTGATGATTCTGGTCTGCCTAATACAACATTGCCACGAATTTCACCTGTCACTGGATCTTGATCAACAGATAAAATTTCAAATCCTGTTAGTTGTGCATCTATTGAAAAACCAAAGTCTCCTACTTCTCCAAGTGCAATTATTCCAAATCCTAATGCCATTCCAACAATGAGAAAGTTTCTCACTCTCGGATTTGATTTAGTTGCCAAATTAATCACCTATAGAACTTTTTACCACAGAATGGATCTACAATTTCTGTTACATCATCAACTGTTGCCTTTGCAATGAAGCACCATGTTATTTCTTGTCCTGAACATGTACCTGTACCTGAAAGACAATCTACGTTTCCATCAAATGGTAATGAAGCGAATGGTTGTGTACTGTTTGTTGTAACTAAGAATTCTTCTATATCAGATTTTAATATTTCACCATTAACTCTTTGCCATTGTGATCCTACTGCTAAAGTTAAGTCACAATTTCTATTGTTACGAATGTCTACATTGATAATATCAAAGCCTTCTGGTGTTTTATCCCATAGGTCACTTGTTCCTGAAACACCAATTGATGGAAATAGAATTGAAATTGAATCTGCTTTAACTGGTAGTGGACATGGAACAAATGGTATATCTTCTGTTACATCTGCTACAATTTCTATTCCTGATCCATTTACAATTTGTTCTTCAACCAAAATTGCTTGAGCATTGTTAAATGTTACATTGTAAATTACAACTGGATTTGATAAACCAAAGTCAGGAATTAAAAGTGGTGAAAGTTGTACTATTTGTGGAATATCAGGTTGTCTAAAAATTACGTTAAGATTTTTTAATACATATCCTATTTTATTTTCTCCATCCTCTATTGCAACTTGATCAACCCTTACATCATAAATCTGGATAGTTGCTATTCCATCAACTGTTTGTGTTTGAGTTAATGAAGTCCTAGCAAAAAATCCTACCGGATCAACTTGAAGGAAATAAGTTCCACTGATAAGTATTGGTTCAGTAGTATCAGTTTCAAATTCCAAGTCTATTTGGATTCTACCGTTGTCATAAGTTGCATTTGTTCCTGCTCTAGTTATTTCTAAACCTGTAAACTGTGATAAGAAAGTTGTTTCGCCTCTAGTGACATCTTTGTTTCCTAAATCATCAATCAATGTTACAATTGGAGTAACAGAAAGTGTTTCTGGTTCAAATGTTGGAATTGGAACTCCAAAATCTGGTGGGAAAGTAGGTATTGTAATTACTACTTCTTCATCTTCTGGTGTCATTGGATTATTAGGTATAATTACTATCTGTGTCGGTTCTGATAAGAAAACAAGTCCAAATATTAGAAAACCCATAACTAAAATTAATCCAAGTCCTACAATTCTTGCCCTTCTAAGCCTTAGAACATTTCTTTGATCTGCCATCTATGGACTCACGAATCCTATGTTACTTGTACAACCCGATCTATCACAATTAACAAAATAGTTCTTTTGTGTTATTGGAACTGACACCTCTAGGAATGAATTTTCTATCTTGAATGTTAGATCTGTGCCTGTTGGAAGATTTGGAATTGTACTGCAAAACTGTGTGTTTGGAATTATTTGCCCTGTGAATGGATCTGTTGCCTGTATTTTTCCTGCCTCTGGATTTGTGGTCGCAATGGTGAAGCCATTTTGAATTATACTAACTACAGGTGGCAAGACCTCTGGTTCGTTTACTGGATCATCACCACTGCTAAGACCACAAGTATTAAAGATCGTTTCACTTTTTGCTACTGAGATTGCACGATCTACAGCACTAAAGGCTACAATCTCATCTGTTTTTACATTCAACTCTAATGAATAAACTAGAAAAGGAGTATGATATTCGAATGTTCTTTGTTGTTCTCCTTCACCTATGTTTACAACAAAGTCATTTAGAAGAAAATTCAATGTATGAAAGGTATTTTCGTCAAAAAACTGCTTGCTTAACTCAAAAATAAAATTATTTTGTCCTTCAATTCTTAATGGAAGTTGTTTCATTACTGTGACTCCGTTTCCTGTTACTTTATGAGTGGTTATTGTTTTATCATCTATTCTTACTTCTAGAACTCCGTTAGCAACTACTTTTTCATTATCTTCTAGTGTTAATCCTATTAGTGAAACATCGATAAAACCAAGATCTAATATTCTATCTTCATCTTCGTTTTGAACTATTGAAAATGATTCTAATGTTTCAATTGCCTGTCTTTTTAAAACTGAGTTTCCACTTAGCATTGCGTTATTGAATTCTAGACTAATGTTGAATCTGTCTACATTGGTCACTCTTCCTCCAAATTCTATTTTAATTTCATTAGAATTTTCAACAAAGTCTTTTACGTTTTTAGTAAAATGTTGATTTAAAGCACAAGGAACAAAGAATGTGTCACCAAAATCACTTTTTATTGTAATTAGAATTTGACTGCTTCTTTGAAGTGCTGGATTACAACTATAATCCAAGTCAAAAATTAGATCTCCTTCTTTTGTCCAATCAGAAATATCAATTGTTTTTTGAAGTCCATGTATAATTGAATTATTTCCAACATCATCATCATCATTTTTTTGACCAGTAACAAGAATACACAATCCTGTATTTTTAACGGTACATGACTTTGTGGTGGTAATTACAATTGGTACTGGACAGTTGAAAGAAAATCCTCCTGATGAACTACAACTTCTTGGTTCATTTACAACATCCCATCCACTGAATTTGTGATAGTTTCTTCCATTGTCTGCAAGTTGTGTTGAAAAGTCTGTATTAATGAAAAACCTGCTTGGATCAATATCCTGTTCAGGTGCTACTATTACTTCTCTAGGATCAAGTGGTTGTACTTTGAGAAATGCCCTTTCAATCTGTTCTTCAAGATTTGAATCAACAAGTCTTATGTTTGCATCTATACCAAATGTTTCTACAGTTATTACTCCAATACTTCTAAGAAACTGATCTATTAATTCCTCAGTTGTTGGTGGTTCAATCGGAATTGGATCTTCTGTTCCATCATCAGGTGGTACAACTGGAATTTCTGCTATTGGTAATACATCAGTGAATCCTAAATCAAGAATTCCTACTTGACTTAGAAATGTTCCAATTGTTACTACTGCACCTATGGTAATTACAACTGTTAATGCAACTACTACATTTCTTAATGGATTTTTTTTTGGTCTACCATTAGCCAATCATACCACCTAAACGCTAATTCCTCCACCACTTCTTCTCCTAACTACAACTGTAACAACTGCTATTGCTATTGTTCCAACAGCAACTACAATTATTAGAGTTCCTAATGGAATTCCACCTATCTGTGCTGGTGGTGCAGTTCCACTACCAAACAATGATGCAAAGCATTGTAGTAAATTAAATGAAGCATCTAACTTACAAAAGTCTCTTTCACACTGCATTGTTTCCTTGTTGAGTGTTTCTCCATCTTTACACTGTGTACCTTCTGGTGGAGGTGGTGGTGGTATAGTTATCTTTTCACATTCGTTTTGACTGTTTCTTCTCTCATCATCTGGACACATATCATCAGGATTTACTTTTACACAAACATCAAACTTGTCTCTGAACTCATCTTCATTTGGACATGTATTATCTGGTGGTGTTGGTGGTATTATTGGTGGATCTAGATTTGGATCTTTAATGCAAACTATTTTGAAGTCTCCACAATGATCTTTCTCAGTGGTTGATATATCATGAACTTCATCTGCAAGACAAATTGGAACCTCTTCATTTGCTTGACATACTGTTGTTACACAATCTTCTAAATTATATGGTGAAAAGTCTGGTGGACTTGTACCAGATGGACATATTGGATCATCAGGTGGAATACAAATTCCAAGAATCAATGTATTTGGTGGAACCTGACAATCTGGTTTGTCTGGTGGGTCTGGTGCTTGGCATTGCCCATTTTCATCTAACATTGATGGTGATAAACAAGGTGCATCTGTTGGATCTACGAATTCGAAGTTTTGAACATAGGTCATTGGTTGAAAGTCCCGAAAGAATGCTACTGAGTTATCTGTTCCTCTTATCTTTCCCCAAATCAAATACATTAGTGAAAGTTCATCACCTTCACTCAACCCTATTCCTTTGGCTTTTACTTTGTTAAGTAATGATGACTCTTTTATAATTACTTCTAGAATTTGATATTCGCCTCTTGTTTCTCTATCAATAAATCTTTTTAGTGTTGCACTTTCGTCAGGAGTTAATGACACTGCTGGAATTCCACTGTTTGCAATGACGTAATTTGTTATAGCACAAGTACCTATATTTGATGAAGTTGAACCTGTGCATCCAATAGTTGGTTTTGATGGGAAAGGATTATTCTTTGCAAGGAAAATTTCTTGCCTAAATGTAACATCTTGAATTGTAATTTCTTTTACTCTGTCACCAAAGTCTAAAGTTGGTGTTAATTGAATTGAACCTAACTTAAAACCTTCACATGTCACTCCAAATAATTGAAATCCTATTATTGGCAATCCTTCTTGTGGAACTTGACCTTTCTGATTTGGACAAGTACCAATACCTTCTATATCAGTAAAAAAATTCTCATAACTAATGAAACTTACTGGTGATGTCCCTGTTGGTGGTACAATTCCAGTACCTTCTTCTGGATCAATACCTCTTCTGTCAAATTCTGCTTGTACAATTATCCATGAATTTGTTTCACATTGATCTAATGTTCCTGCATCGGCTTTTGGTTTCAAAACATTATACACTGATTGTATTTCTTGAAGAGTTGCATCACGAAACTCAATTTGTAAATCTATTACTGATTTACATACTGGTTTATCTATACAAATTGTTCCTGTTACATCTGGAATTTTACCACTAGGACAAGTTATGGTTGGTGGATCAACACATGCTGTGTTACTTGAATTAGGAATTTTAGGAGAAATACAAGTTATTGTTGTTGGTGGATCAACACATGCTGTTCCACTTGAATTAGGAACTAGGGGAAGTGTACAATTTAGTGTTGTTGGTACTGTATTTCTTGCATCATTTACTGCAAATGTTTTGGTATCAGTCAATGTACCTTGACCACTTACAGTCATTTTCATTTTTGCAAACCAAATTCCATCGAATGTGCTAATGTTAGAATCTCTAAAAGTAATTCGTGAAACTTCAAACGTTCCTGTATTAAATGATGTTTTTGTTGATCCAATACTTCCTAATCGTTGCATAACAACATTTCCTTCACTTATTTGCCCTGTAGGGTCAAAAATATCTACTCTAGGAAGTGGATCTCCACTTTTGTAATTTTCTACATTTCCTATTACTCTAATGTTTATTTTTTCTCCACTTGATATTTGATTTGTCTTTACTGTTGTTGGAGTAAGTGATCCAATGTAATCGAACTCACTTGGAGTAATACTTGAAATATTTGGAATCCTTTGTGTTGAAGGTGGTGGAGGTACAGATTCATTAAGTATTTTTACAGATGCACCTGTTGAAATCATTATTTTTCCGGTATTAGTTAGTGAACCAGTTGCAGATGTTCTAAAAACAAGAGTAAGATCCGTATGTACTGTTACTGGAACAAATTTTGATGAAAGAGTACCCAATCCTCCTACTGCACTTTCAATTTGTGAGGCAGTAACAGAATCTTTTGGAATTGAAACTATAAGTGTCGTTGCTGATGGTTTTGCTAGAATTCCTTTACTTGTTGTCTTGATTGTTTTAATATTGTTGTTAGCATCAATTGTTTGCCACGTATATTTAACAGTACCAGTAACTACTTCTGCTGTTCCAAAGAGTGGAATACAAACTGTTGCAGTTGAAACTTCAATTTTACTTATTGGTACTGTACTATCTATTGGAACCACACTAAAGAATGTTGTAACTGGTAATGCTTTTATTGCACTTCTTGAAAATACTACAGTTTGTCCTGATGTAGATGTTAATCTTGTTAACGTTGATGAAGCACAATCTATGTTTGTATTTGGTGCTGTTAATGCAAACCTAACTAACTCGTCACCAAAAGTCCAACCACTGTAAGCATCTTGTACATTTTGTGTATCAAATTCAATTCCTAAAGAACTAAGATCAAGTACACCAGCAGACAGGGCAACTACTATTCCAATTCCAACAATTGCAACGATGGCTACAAACGCAAGTTTTGAAACTCCACCTTTTCTTCTTCTTCTTGCCATGTTTATCCCTGCAAGAAAACTCCTGATCTTTGTCTGTTAATTCCTTTTGCTATCAATGCTAGAATTATTATGAAAACAATGAAACCTAATCCAACCCATAAGAAGTTAAGTCCTGTAAACAAGAAAAGTAGAATTGGTGGTACACAAATCTCTCCTGCTTCTGGATCTGCATCTCTTCCTTCTGCTTCACAGTCAAGGAACGTTGGGAATAATCCCAAGCCATTACCATTTCCACCACCATTTCTGTCACAAGTGAAACCATCTACTGTTTTAGTTGCTGGTTTACCATCTGATCTACAAATTGGTGTATCAACTGTTGTAGTACCACCTGTACATTGTAATATTGGACACATATCAGCAATTGGTACTGTTCTAAACACTTTAGATTCTGGTGGACATGAATAGCATGGTTTTGTAGTTGGATCTTCACCATTAGTTGGTGGTGGTGTAGGATCATCATCTTTTACACAGATTTGTAATCTTGTATCAAACTTTTCACCACTTCCACATGCAGGTGTATTCCTTGTTACTTCAAATGTTGATGTTGCTGATGGTCTGTTACTTGCATTAGTTTTTGCTGTTACATGGTAAGTTCCCAATGGAATATCTTCACTTAATTTTAATGTGCAAAGGTAGAAACTATCTACTCCACTTGTTCTTTGGAATGTTGAAGTTGTTTGAGCAATTGGTATATCACCTACTATTGCTCCACTTCTGTCTCTGCCTCCCTTAAAGACAGTACAAATTGGGTTTATTTCATTTGAACCTAAATCGTTTAGCCTAACTGTTACCTTTAATAATTTTATTCTGTCTCTTCCAGATGTATCAAATACACTTGGATCGATGTTTGTTATTGCTAATGTAGGATCACCACCTACTGTAGTTGGTGGTGGTGTAACCGGAATTACGATTGATAATGAATTGTGAACTAATTCGTCACTTATTGCATGTGTAGTTCTAAATGTCTCTCCTGCTTGCTGACTTAGGAATGGAATTTCAATCAACAAATTTCCAGTAAGTCGGAATTCAACTCTTGTGCTTATTGTTGAAGAAGGATCTAATTTATTTTCAATAGATGATGCCTGAGTTACAAGTGGCTTTCCTATTACTCTTTCACTTCCTATGAAAATTCCTTTTACATTGTTTAATGAATCAAAGTCATCTGGTCTATCATTGTATATCACTGGTGATGAAAGTCCGTTAAATCTTGATTCTATAAGTACCCTATTTCCACCTTGATCAAAAGAATAGACATTCAACTTCAAATTTTGGGTTGTTATCTTATATTCTAATCTTGTACCATCTAATGCCTCTATTACATCACATCCTACTCTTGGTTCACTTGTCATTGTTTCTACTGTACTCCCTGACCTTGTTTGTACTGAAAACGGATTAAGTATCGGACTTATTCTTTGGAACTGTGTGTTTAAATCGAATTCTGGTTGACCTGATATTTTAACAAGTGTATTCATTTTTAGATTACAATTGTAATTAAACCCACCACCAGATTGAGGTTTAATGTGATCTGCAAGTATTACACTTGCACCAGTAATATCCAAAGCCGGAAACACAGAATCAATCTCTAAAAAATCAAAGTCCTCAAATGGGTTTGCTAGGAACAGACTTTCTCCTGAACTTCCAATTACAAAGAAGAACATTATGAAAATTAGTGCACCAATAATCGCTACGCTAGCCTTTGTTGGTTTTCTTCTTCTTGCCACAAATTAAAATGTAAAAAATTTCTTAATTTACGCCTGTTGTATCAACTGTGACACGTACACATTTAAATCGCAGAAACGAGATGCAAACTTGACCAAAATAGGATTGCCACGCCTGCTCCCACTAGAACAGAAAGTCCGGTTGACTTGAAGAAGCCATTTATCAATATTACAACGAAAACTAGGATTGCAAGTTTTAGAAATTCCTCTGCTGTTGCAACAAGTGTGAATTGCCAAATGAATTCTGAAAAAATATTTGACACTCCTTGAAAACCAATTCCTATCTCGTTTACACCAAGTAGTACACGTTCATCCCCTACTGATGAGAATTGTTCAATACCACCAATGATTGCAAATTGTGTTTGTTCCAAGTAAACGACTAGACTGTTGTATGTTCCATGAATTATTATTGGTACTAATAGTGCGTTTGTTTTTAAGAATGCGATCATCATGATCACACCACCAATGAAGATTCCTACAAACTGTGCATTCCTTATTGTATCTGCATCTGCACCAGAAATAGAAAATAGTATAGCAAAAATTGATGCAACCACTGTGAAAATTCCTATTGTGATCCATACAAGTCCGTTGATGTCGATGTCATTAGTCCAAAATATTCTTAGATCTTTAGCACGATCACCTGTCCCTCCCAAGTTAGACTGTGCAAATAATATTCCCATTCCAGATCCAAGATAAAGAAAGAAGAATGTTTGCAGTGTTCTAAACTCTGTTTCATTTTGTATGTTTGATAATGCAAAAAAGCCAAGTATCATTGGAAGTGCCAGTACCCAAATTACTGTAGAAACTCTAGTAACATTTCTTGCGTTAAGTGTAGTTCCTGATCTTTGACTCATGCTGGACTCACCACATTAATAATTATTAAAGCCATCACTGTTAATCCAATCACAACTGCAAAAAACCCTTTAGGTGTCTTTAGTACATTTGCCATTACTACACTAAAATTGAAAGTTTATGTTAAGAGTGCGAATGGTGAAACAATCAGTCCTGCATCTACTGAACCTGCAATAGAAAATATAATAACATACGGAATAATTGTTACTGCCAAACCAACAAAAAATAAGTTTCGTGCTTTATTTTCATCTCTACCTCTTACAGCAAAGAATCCAACTACTCCACCAAGCCAACCAAACATGATCGGCACTAGATACCAAAAGTGACTTACTTTGCTCTTAGCCATTGATTTAAAATGTAATTATTTTCTTTTGCTGAACCTTTGTACTTGTTGTCCACCTGTTCTTACTTTGTTTCCGATCCATAACCAAAGTGCTCCCCAAAGAAATCCTACAATATTAAGAATTAATAAAAGATTTGGATCTATAGTAAGTCCTTGAATATCAACAAAGTCAGTAGGATTCGTAAATTGAAGAGCACTCACGCCTAAAATACCAATAGTATTTCCAATTAACACGTATGCTCCATACAAAATGAAGATCCAACCAAAGATGAATCTTATTGCTCCCATAATTAAAAATTAGAAAATTTCATGTTTCAAGAGAGAGTTTTGTGTTATACAAAAATGTGTTTCTAAAAAAATAAAAAAAAAGGGGTTTGTTGAATTCGACTAAGACTATTCTTGTACTTGTACTGTGTCAGATACGGATACAGTTCCTTGTGATGGTGTTAGTGACTTTAGAGTTAATGTAACTCCCAAATCATCTGCACCTGCTAAGTTCGTTACGAACTTCATTGGTATTGGATGTACAGTGTTTCCGTTCTGTGCAGTGGTTACGTAGTTAGCATTATCGAGAGTTGCAGTAGTACCTACTTTGAATCGATACAGAATTGAACTGGTTTGAATTTGTTCATCAAATTCTGTTAGTGATACGAGACCAATGTTTGGAATATCCAAGTTGGTTTGTCCTCTATCCCACTTCTCTTCTGATGCGTTGTCTATGCTGATTGTGTATTCATACACTGGATCGGCAGATTTCTGTGCTACGTTTTGCTCCCATCTAATGAAGTTTTGTACTCCTGATGCAGTTCCAACTCCTGTGATATTTGCTGGTGCATTCAGTGTGCTCGCACCATAATCGTAGGAATTTATGAATAGACTAAGTGTTGATGCTGTTTGTCCGGCTACCGGATTTGGCATGTCTCTTAAATCTATTTTGAACCACCATTCACGAGATCCATCTGAGTTGACATCCATAAATCCAAAGTCCATGATACGTGGATTCAAGTTCTGGTCTGCTGTGCTACTAGGTGCTACAAAGAAGTCTTGTCCCGATGGTACTGTTGATGTTGCATACAAGATACTGTCTTGTGCTGAGTCTATTGAGATTGTGTTACCTGTACCACTACCAATTGTGAAGAAGTTTACTCCATCAAATGATTTGTAGTATGTGGTTACAAGATTTGTTCCCTCGATTCTAGCCTCTGCGTTATCTAGTGCGTTTCTGTGCACTACATTGACGGTTAGTTGTCCTGCGAATTCATTGCCTGTGGATGGTACGCCAGCAGGTGGAACTTGTACTCCACCGTTTCCGGCAGGTTGTCCAATGTTCAGACTTTGTGGTGATATTGCACCTGTTCCAAAGCCTATAAGCACTGCTACAACCACTATCCCTAAGACAATTAATGGTGTGTTTGATTTTGCCATGTTTATTCTTCCTTATACTAAAATAGCACATTTTGTGTCTGTGAATTTAGGCACGAAATAGGTGTAAAATATGACCTGAAATTGATAGAAATCAAGAAAAAATGAGTTTTCTAAGATTCATCTAATCTAACTGTGTCAGAAACAGTTGTTGTTCCTTGATTAGATGTAACTGATTTGAGTGTCAATGTTACATCAAGATTATCGTTTGTTGCGTTATCTTGTAGGCTAAGAACAATCTTGAGTGGGATTGGTTTGACTTCATTTCCATTTTGGGCAGTAGTTACATAATTTGCGTTATCTAATGTCGCTGTCTCACCTACTTTGTATCTGTATAGTGTATCTGTGGAACTAAGTAATTGTTCATCAAAGTCAGTTAGTGATACTATACCAATATTTGGAATGTCCAAAGATGATAGACCTCTATCCCAAAACTCTGTTCCTCCTGCACCACTGACCTTCACAATTTGAACTGTATATTCATAGACTGCATCGGCAGTTTCTTGTAATACTGATTGTTCCCATCTGATGAAGATAACTGTTCCTGATGCTTGTCCAATATTTAGAATGTTTGCTGGTGAATTTAATGTGCTCGCACCATCATCATAAGAATTAATGAATAGACTAAGTGTTGATGCTACCTGTCCGGCAATCGGAGCAGGAATATCTCTTAAATCAGTTTTAAACCACCATTCACGAACTCCATCCAAATTAACATCCATAAATCCAAAGTCTATGATTCTTGGATTTGGGAGTGACATGCTAGATGGTGCTACGTAGAAAGGATCTAATGGTACAACTGTGAAATACAAGATACTGTTCATTGAAGAATCAATTGAGATAGTAGTTGCACCATTACCTAATGAACTAAATGAAACTCCATCTACTGATTTGTAATATGTGGTTCTCAAATCAATACCCTCATCCCTAGTTTCACTATTATCCAGTGCATCTCTGTGCTGTGGATCAACTATTAATTCGCCTGTAAAACCTGTTCCTGTTGATGGTGTTCCATCAGGTGATGTTTGAATTCCACCGTTTCCGGCAGGTTGACCAATGTTTAAATTTTGAAGATTAATAACTCCTGTACCCATTCCTACTACTAATGCTACTATAATTACTCCTAAAATAACAACGCCTGCTCTGACCATTTTCTTTCTCATATTAAAATAGGAAAAATTTGGTTATGTTACTCGTACCTGAACTATATCACTCAAAACTGTGTTACTTCCACCAGTTTTACTTAAACTCTTAATGCTCAATGTTACATCATGTGTCTCACCAAGTACACCTCCATCATAGTTTGTAACGAATTTGAATGGTATTGGATGTACATTATTGCCATTTTTAGCACTTGTTACATAATTTGCATTTGCGAAATCTGATGTATCACCAATTTTGAATCGATATAAAATATTATTTGGATTTATAAATTCTTCAAAGTCTGATAAAGATACCAATCCAATATTTGGAATGTCTAAGTTACTTTCACCTATATTCCAATCTTCTGTTTGAGCATCATCATCAGTACCAACTATACGAATTGAATATTCAGTTTGTGGTGTTGCAGTACCTTGTGGTACTGTCATTTCCCATCTGATGAAGTTTACTATTCCTGTACTTTGTGGAACTGATGTTATGTTTGCAGGTGCATTGAGTGTTATTGGAAATCCTACATTCCATGAATTTGTAAGAAATGATAGTGTACTTGCACCTTGTCCAGCAATAGGAGCAGTAATACCACGTAAATCTATTTTGTAAAGCCATTCTTTAGATCCATCATTCGTGACATCTCTAAATGAAAAATCTGTTACTCTATCGTTGACTAATTGTGTACCTTCTGGATTAGAATAAATTTGTGTAGGAGTTGGTGCTACTCCTGATGTTGCATATAGAATACTGTTCATGTCTGATGTAATTGTAACTCTGGATGCACCACCTAATCCTTGTACTCCTTGTCCTATTGAACTAAATTGTTCTCCGTTACTTGATTTGTAGAAAATTGTTAGTATATCTCTCGCTACTCCTTCTTGGTATTGAAAGGAATTATCTAACGTATCAAAATGTTGTAATATAACATCTAATTCTCCTGAAAATTCTGTCCCTGTTACAGTAGTAGGTTGTGGTTGTGGAATCCCACCTGATGATTGTCCAATAAGATTTTGTAGGTTAATTACGCCTGTACCCATTCCTACTACTAATGCTACTATAATTACTCCTAAAATAACAACGCCTGCTCTGACCATTTTCTTTCCTTATAGTAAAATGGAAAATAACAAATTGATAAACTAACAAAATATGAGCATGTGATCTAGTAAATTATGTATTTCATGAGAGAGTTTTGTGTTATACAAAAAAAAATGGAATAAGGCAGTTAAAAAAACTACTACCTATGCTTTCATTTCTCTTAATTTGAAACCTATACCAATCACAACAAGTCCTAGTAATAATTCAATTCCGTTTGTGAATGTCACTGTTGCTCCTGTGAACATGTTCTGAATTACTAGGAAGGAATCTAGGACTAAAATGAATCCTATTATCATAGTGATTGTAGGTAGATGTGTTCCTGCCATATTCTAAAATGTAAGTAATGACACTAGGTAATTCAAATAAAAAAAAAAGAAAAATTGTGGCTATACTTTTGGTAAGCCTACATCTTCTTCGGCTTTTTGGAATTTAGCAGTTCTATTGACTACCCAAATTATTATGGTTCCTGCAATTAGAGCAAAGATCAATCCAACAAACAATGTGTTAAAGTCTCCTTCAACTAATGCCTGACCAATTCTTCCAATGTCAACTGCTGATAATTCTGTACCAAAGAAACCTAAGAACTGATTTGTTAACCAGAACAGGAACGAAATTATCGCACCAAGAATTATGAACGTTATGATGAATGTTCTTTTTGGTATGTCTGGTTCTTTTTCTACGCTTTTGAATGGTACAAGTAATTTGAGTTTTACTACAACCAAAATTGCTATTCCTGCAATTAATAGTGTAGATACTGCAAACCACAATATCGTTCCTAAGCCTGTAGCAAGATTTTCGTCAATTGCTTCAATACCTGTTGCCAAATCTCTTATGTCACCAGTTAATGGAACTCCAAGTAAGAAGATTGCTAGACCTCCAACCAGTCCAAAGATTATCATGAAGAGTATTCCAACAACAATCCTATTGACTGCTTTCTTTCCTATCCTCGTTACTTCCTTTGACATTATACTAAAATGTAAATATTTTTACGAATAAAAATTCTATCGCAAAGAATCTTTGTCTGGAAGGTCATCTTTATCATCATGATGTTCTACGTGTTTTAGGAGATAAACTCCATAAATCATTAGTAATGCATCAAATATCATCACTCCTGCCATAAGTGGTAATTGAAATGTTGACTCTAGACCCAAACTCTGGAAAATTCCCCAATTGTATTGCTCTATGTATCTTAAATCAATGAATGCAGATGCTAATACCATAAAGTGAATCATTCCAACTAAAATCATTGTGTATGCAGTTTGTGGAGGTACATTTTGAAAATTTGCATCCTTTATCCTGAAATTTCTAAGTTTCTTCCAGAACAAATGTCTCCTTGTCTCCCTTAGTTGAATTGTTCACAGTTAATATCAAAGTCTGGATTTGTTTGCTCTAGACATTTAAAATAAGCATCGACTCCGAGACTAGGATTAAAAATAGCAGGTGCTTCTAATCTTGAATCTATGTGTGGACATTCTACAACAAGATAATCTACAACTCCTTGATCTTCATAGAATGTAGATGCAGTAAAATCTAAATTATTTTCACCAAGTTTTTCAGCAATTTCTATTAATGATTCTTGATATACAATTTGAAATCCATGCTGACCAAACCAGTTAACATTGTAACAAAGTACATCAATTTCAGAAACTAAATCAACATAAGTTGGTTCTTCAAAATTAAACACTCCTAATGCAAGTAAACCTGCTATCAAGAATAGAATTGGTGCAATAACAAATGCCATTATTTTTTTTGTTTTTTGTTGTTTGCGATCAAAATTTTTCTTTTCTTTGCTCATCAGTCTGGTGGAGCAAGGAGTTTGAAGTTATAAAAATGTTTTATGATTTTGTTATCATCTCCTATTGTACTCAGAGTCACAGTCCAGTCTCCAAGTGGGAACTGACCGTTAGTTGCAAATTTTACAACAAAGTTTCCATAGGAATCAGTTTCGTATGCTGAGAGTGCTCTAAATGTATCCATTTCACAGCAAGTAATATGAACATTGTAGAAATATGGTGCTGGTCTTTGCATCTCAATCTTTCCTGCCATCTTTACTATAGATCCACGAATGTAGACATTCCCTTCTGTATAACTTTCAATTAGATCTGCTGATGTTCTACTTGCTGTTAGTTCAGATGTTTTTACACCAGTTATTTCTTTTACTTGTTGTGCCTGATCTGATTGAATTTGTAATTCAGTTAGGTTTCCTGTCTGTTGAACAGTTGCATTTTGTTCTGCAAGCAAATCTCTTTGTCCAAGTAATTGATTTTGTTCAGTTGCTTTTTCTTGATAATCATCTGGAAAATCACTCTGGAAAAATTCTACAAGTGCGTACAGTTCCATTGCTTTTATTTCCTCAGCAGTGAGAAGATTTGGAGTTTCGTAGATTGTAATTCTTTCTCCAAGATCAAACTCTCTTACATTTTTTACTACCTGAGATGCAGTTACCTTAGTTTCTTCTTGAACCATAGAGAAAGCCATCACTACAATGGTAATCAGTAGTAATACACCAATCAATTGCTTGTTCATTTTTGCTTCCCCATTAGTAATACGAATGCAGGAATAGTAATTCTATCTCCATTTCCCTTAGTAAGATAAGGTGCAATATTGACGAGTTTTTCACAAATTTCAACCTCTTCCTGCTTTAACATTTTCTTTATTTCATCAGAGTTTGATTTATTCCATTCACTCCTTACTATTTTCAATCTATTCCATAGTTTCTTGTAGGAAGTCCACTTTGAATTATCGATCTGATGACCTGATGAGGGTACTGACAACTATTTTTGTAATGATTACGTGAATAAGAAAGAATTGGATAAAAAAATTAAACTAAAATCCAAAAAATTCTGGTATTTGAATTATTCCCATCAAAGCAATCATTCCAAGTGAAAACCTAACGAAATGACCAATTAGTACGTATGGCAGTAATCTTCTAAATCCTAGCCTCTCAAGTCCTGCAACAAAAACTATCGTATCACCAATAATTCCTAGAAATGGTGTTACGAGAAAGATGAATCTGTATTTGTGTAAAAGATGATCTGCCTTTGCAAGTTCTTTACTTTTTCTTTTGACAACATGAAAAACACCTCTTCCTGCTAAATACAAAATGTAATCACCTGCAACTGCTCCTAACCATGCCACTAAGACTAAAGCAATAGGTGAAACTCCTGACTGTAATAATGGAAATGATAAAATTTCTACTGGAATTGATTTTACAGAAGGTATTATTGTCCATACAAATACAAAAAATGTTCCAAATGTTGCGAATAATGGATGTAATATTATTTGATTTATTAATTCCTGAAAGACTACCAACACTTGATCATGGAAAGTCAAAACGGAAAGTCAATTCCCAAATCTCTAAAAAATAATATTGCTTTTATCAACTCAAATAACTCTGCAAACCTCATCTGTAATTCCATGAAAAGTCCTGAAATACTTTCTGCTCCCATTACAATCGCCTAAGCCAACCCATTCCTTTTTTGTTCCTGAAACTCCAATAGGAACCAACAAGTCCAACTAATACTAGAATAATTCCAATAAGTGTTATCATGCGATCAGTTTGCTGAGCACCAAACCAAATTACTGCCAAGCCTACCAATGCAATTATAATCAGTATTCTTGTCTGCATATTATAAAATTGGAAGGGGTTTGTTCCCCAACCAAGTTGTGTTGCCAATATCCCTACCAGTTTTTAATTGGAAGGTTACTCTAAAATAGTAAAAATTATCGAAGGTCATCAGAAGTTGATATACCATCGTGCATTGATGCTCGATATAGTTTTGATCCATCTTGATAATGAACAATTTCTACACCATCACTTCTGAATTCTGAAACTCCTTGATTTTGATCAGTTTCATCTGTTTGTGCAGACACGAGATCAAGTGCGTATAAACTACCAAGTCCAATGACTGCTACTGCCAATAGAATCATTAATGATCTCATGCCCGACTACGAATTGGTTATTTTATTAATAAACTTGGCTACAGATCCGTTAAATTCAGCGAGTAAACCCAAGAATGCAAAGCCAAATCCTGTTACTACGAATGGATTAATCTGACTGTTGAAAAATTCAATTTTCAGACCTTCAAAAACTACGAATCCCAAGAAGAAGAAAAACACTGACACTCCAAAAAATATTCTGGAAGTAGTGATTTTTGCCAATCAGTTTCCACCATTAATTACATCTCTAACCATTTCAGTATTAAATGGTCTGAGAATTGGACACTGTTCTTGTAGATTTTGAACTGGATCATCTGCTCGTGCCAATAATAATGTGTCAACAAATCCAAAACACGTTATGCTTATGATTGGATTGTTTACTTGGTCATCTAGTCTATCTGCTAATATTACTTGTCTTTCTGGATCAGTTTCACCTCTTAGTTCAGCGAACCTTGCTCGAATCTCTGTAACTTCTGATGTTGAAAATGAATTTTCCAACCTTTGTCTTAGTTTTGTAAGAATTGTTCTCTGGTCATCATCATCTTCTATGTCTGTTACTGGTACAACCACTATTGGAACATCTGATACTCTAATAGTATTAGGTTCAATCAATCCCATTCCTAACTTTGGTTCAATTAACACTCTACCTTCTGCAAGTTCTCTTGCTCTCTGTTGCATTTGAATTGAAATTCTTTCTTGCTCATTAGTTGCCTGAGCAAGTTCCCTTCTTTCATCTGCATTCTGTTGTGTTTGATCAATAATATTTTGTGCTCTTTCTAATCTTTGAATTATTACTTCTGCCTGTCTTAATTTTTGTCCCTGAATTTCTTTCAGTCTTTCAATAGGTATCATTTTTCCCTGACTCTCTAACACTTCTGCCTCTCGATCTCGTTCTTCTGAATGTTTTAGAATCAATTCTGCTTTACGTTCATCTTGAAATGTGAATGCTTCTTGTAAATTCTCAATTGCTAATTTGATACCGTAGAAAGGTGAATCTGGAAGAATTACAGGTCTGGAAGTATCTTCTTGAGCATAAACTAGGTGTGGAGAGAAAACCATGACTCCAAGAATACTAAGCGTACCAATGAGCAAGGTATAATTGATTGATCCTCTCTCCATCATAATAAAATTGGAGATTTTTTTGGTAAAAAATCTTAGAGAATGAATGTTTTTACCTATACGGTTAATTTGATTAGAACTCAATAGGTGCAGTTCTCCTTCTAACGAAAATTGCAATTCCAACTACTGATACAATTACTATTCCAAGAACAACGAAAACAGTTGATGACACTTCTCCAATCATAAATGGTGGTGGTGTTACGCATTGACCATTGATTATAACATTTGGTAATTCGCATTGTATAGTTGGTGGTGGTGGTGGTGGAGGTCGTATGTCTCCTTCACATCTACCTGTATGTTCAACCATTACTCCTGCTTCACCTGCAAAACATCTGTTTGCATAGGTTCTTCCATCAATTCCACATACCTGATCGACTGTTTGTGGGCAAATTTCTGGTAATGGATCAACTCCTGTTAGATCATCCTCAATTTCAGATGCAGGTTTTGATTGACCTGCCTTTGTGAACTTGATTTTTGCTGATTCAGTTCCATCTCCATTAGAAATTGAATATCTTAATCCTTGTAGATCGGAAGTACAAAAGTTTCCTCCCATGCCCAACTCCAATATTCCTGATTTATCTGCTATTACTGGTTGAATGTTTGTTTTTAGTGGAGTATCCTTATTTGTTGCAAATATCTTTACTTCTTCATCATCTATTGAAACAACTAATCTGAAATTCTTTTGAAAAGTTTGACATGTGAATGATTCAGTTGTAGTAGTTACCTTCCAATCTACTATTACTGGTTGATTAGTATTAATTAATGCTAAATCAATTTCTTCTTTTAATATTCCTCCTGCACTAGCAGGTGCAAGTGATCTAAAGTGCCAAGTGCATCCTACATCACCACATACCAGTCTTGCATTATTACTATCTATTAATGAAAATCCAGTAATCGCTTCGAAAAATGTTGGATCAATTTCACCAAACGGAATAAACCCTAGATAAATAATTACAATTCCAACTACACCACTCACTAGGATGACTGCATTTCCTTTGGAAATCATTTACAATCACTTTGTACTGATGAATTTTCTAAGTTTTGTTTTTGACTTCGACATTCCATGTGCAGAACTTCTTCCTTTTGACTTTGAAATCTTTGTGATCTTTGCAGTCACTTTCTTTCTTGCTCTCACATCATAGAAATTAGTCGAGTCTCCAACTTTTAGTCCCATACTAAAAAATAGAAGAAAAAGGCTATTTAGCCTTCATTATCGAATTTACACAACGCCTTACAGTTGATCTCTTGACCTCTTTACCTTCTTGTTCCTTATAGAGTTGAGAAATTTTAGAGTATAATTCCCCTTTGAGAGTAACTTTCTTCAACTCATCTTTCTCGTTATTATATTCGGTTTTTGGCATTTTTTTCCAAATTTCTTGAATTTTGTGTGTCTGTGTATTTGTTTTTATTTCCCTTTTGTATTTACCACGTTCAGCAAGTTTTTGATCCATCATGAATGAGTGAGATCTAGGAGATTAAAAGTATTACCCGATCTACATCCTGCGATCTATTTTTTTTTCTAAACATAGACTTAGCAATCCATAATCGTTTTAAGAATATTTTTCTATTACTTGTTTGTTGAATATGGTAATGGAGCAAAATGAGCATAATCATAATTCAATAACTATTGGATTTCTGATCTGTTTTTTCATGGTAGGCATTGCTATGTTTTTGGCATTTACTGTTAATACAGTTGAAGTAGATTTCGAATCCAAATTGTTTGCTTATGGAGTTTCATCAATTCTGATAGTAGCAGGTATTATTATGCTCAAAGGAGTTTTCAAAACACGAGATGAATGTCCTATTTGTAAAGACAAGTTCAAGTATGGTAAGAAATGGAAAAAGAATGTCTGAAACACAACTATTAACTCCTGATGATTTGTTAATTCAGGAACGAATTGCTAGTAAACATAGATGGACTTTGAGTTTAAAACAACTTGAAAGAAGGCAATTGCAAGTTTTGAATCAGATAATCAATTATGATATGTGATCATCAACATATAGTCTTTGTAAAAAAAGATCTTGCCTTTTACTGTGAAGAATGTGTTGAACAACTTATTCAAGTTGGAACTTATAATGAATTTAGATTATTCTGTGAATTCTCTGGTAAAAAGGAAAATGAATTGTTGTCAGGCGTATTTTTCTACATCAAATACTGTTACGTCAAACTTTGTAAAAAACTTTTGAAAAAAAAATAGATTTTTTTTCTTAAATTTCTACTTTGCCGATTCGAAACATTTTGGTTCCACAAGTTGGACAAATGCCTTTGCAGGCAGGTTTTCCATTTTTGAGTGTAACTACTTGGGGATCTTTCATTTCACGTTTTTCTCTGCATTTAACGCAGTATGCTGTTACTGTTTTCTGTTCACTCATGCTCAGCACTCATTAACGGTACTTTATATCACTATTGAATGAATAATAGTTCGTTAATGAGTCAATTAGTAGTAGCGATTTCGCATAAATTATAATTCCAGTCAGTACAAATTGATCTGATCTCTGTTTTCCTTGTATATTCTTGATTAATTTAGTATTATTGATCCATTAAACTTACTTTGAAACATACTTCCTAATGGATATTCTGAATCACAATAACTAACTCCTGAACGATCTACCCAATTAGTTACCGTAGTTGTAAAAGTTCCTGATCCTTTTGCATCATTCGTAATAGTAAATGTCCCTTCTACAGTTGAAGTAGTAAGTAAATAATAACTTCTAAGACCACAAATTCCAGTAGGTGTTACTTTATCACCATTTCTGTTTTGGAAACACTGCTCTGCTGTAATCTCAATATAGATTGTTGTAGATTGTGATGTAAATCCATTAAAAATTTTCATTCCTTTAGAAATTACATCATAACAATCATTATCATTTAGCGTATCACTAACAATTAATCTTCCATAACTTATTGCAGGATTTGATACTG
>JANBVJ010000003.1 GCA_024239055.1 Patescibacteria group bacterium
AATACAAACCAAAACCAACTAACCGTAAAGTCGCAGGAGTAATTGGTCTATCATTATTTGTTGGAGTAGGTGTTTTGCTTTATCTAGCATTAACAGGTGCAATAGATGTAGTAGATGATCAACCATTCGATACTAGCGCATGTGAATTCGGAGTTAAATCAGGATTTTTTGAACAAAGGTGTATGACAGAAGATGAATACACTTTAGCAAATACATTTGAAGAAGTTGATACATCAACAGAGAAACCAGTTATACCACCGTCTACAACAGTCAAACAAGTTCCTAGTGTAATTAAAAAACCAGATGGTTATTTCACTGTAACTACTACTGATTCATGGTATGGTGATTACATTGATGGATCAGAAGTACCAAGAAAAATAGATCTAAATGATAGAGCAAGAGTAGAATTCAGTTGTTATGTTGATGATCATTTAGGTACGAGTGTTTACTTTGGAACATTCAGAAATAATTTGGAGAATGATCTTACAGTTGAAGTTTACATTGGTGGATTAGAAGCAGATTCGAAAACAACTGACAGTAACAAAGCATTGATTCTAGAGGGAAGTTGCTATGGTCATGAGTCTTAAAACAGTTCCAAGATACCAGATTGAAGATTGTGACATGTCAGCATTATTAATGTTAATTGAAGTTCATATTGATGAATTAAACAATAAAAAGAAAAAATCAGAAGGAGAAAAATTCATGCTTGAACGATTTATTAAATTACATAAGAGGTTGTATGATGAGTTCTTCTACTACTGAATACGGAATAGAATATCCAGATTTTGATGAGATAATCAAAGTTTGTAAAAAAAAGATAGAAGAAAAATTTCCAAATTATAAAAATTCATGGAAAGATGAATTTACACCAATAAGTTTTTGGGAAAAAAGACTAAAGGGAGAAATTGAAGAGATTTTTTCAGCAAAATCACCAAAAGAATACGCTAAAGAAATACCAGATGCCATTAACATTCTTGCAATGATGTACACAAATGTAGTAAAGAAATGTACAGTATGTGAAAAATCTATAATAGAATGGCATTCATTGGATGGAAATATTGTATGTTTGGAGTGTTATCTTGGATAAAAGATCATTTCAAATAGCATTTGCAATATATTCATTTATTCTTATAACCTCAGTATTTTTTCTGATTTCATTCTTGGATGGGTATGAAAAGTCAGGGGATTTACTTTTTTTATTGTTAGTAATTTTTAATTCATTAGTAATTGGATATTGTGGAATGAGACTTGGTAAGTGGTATAAAAAATGGATTATATATCAAAAATTTGGAGTTAAAGGTACTTGGGAATGAAATTAGATTTAGATGAAAAAAAAATAAAGGATCTTCATTTTGTATTAAGACATGATGTAATAGGTGGATTACTTCCGAGTGATTGCAGAAAATCAATTGAGAAGATCCTAGAAGAACTAGAACTGGAGATAAACAAATGAGTAGTTTGTTCGTTCGTATTACTAAGGTGAGATATTGACAACTCTTGAAAGAAAGTTCTATCCAATAGTTTACATTCTCTTAATTTTCTCATTTGGAACAATAATTACTGGATTAGTTTTTCAAAATATTTTATTTTCATCAATAGGGCTTTTTGTTTTAGGTATAGGATTTGGTCTAATGATGATGAAGATGAATACAAGGATAAACAAAATAATTAATGAATATGATACACAAAAAAAAGAGAGTATAGAATAAAATGATTAGATTTAATCGACCACACACTGAAATTGCAGAATGGTATTGGAATACAGAATACTTGGATTACTCTAATCTAACATTTCCAACAATAACAAGTCAGTTAATATCTGAATGGATAAAGTATCATGAGTGAACCAAAAGATTCAGTTTGTGAGATATGCGGAAAAATGGCATTAAAATATTACAGGGGACAAACGCTTTGTTTAGATCATCATAAGGAACAGGTAGAGATCAATAATGACTATTAACAAAGTTAGAAGAACAATTCTCATTGATGAAATTACTGATAAAAAAATTAGAGATTACCAAGCAGATGCCATAAAATTAACCAGTCATAGTGTAAGTTATTCAGAGATCATTAATCTTTTAGTTGGAATGACACTTACAGATACTAAAAAAATGGATCTTGTTTTTGCCAAAATAATAGAAAAAAAAGAGATCAAATCAAAATGAATGTTGCAATTGTAGGAACAAGTATTAACTTAACTGAAAATGAAGAAAGAGACATTAGACAATTCATATCACTAATTTTAAAAAGTCGATATTCAAGTGATGATACGACAGTAATTAGTGGTGGTGCTAAAGGAGTGGATTCTTTAGCAATAGAAGTTGCTCAGGGTTTAGGATTCAAAACAAAAATATATCATCCAAAAAAGCAACAATGGGAATATTTCAAAAGAAGAAACTTACAAATCGCAAATGACTGTGACGAATTACATTGTATATCAGTACCAGTTCACAACAATGAATGTTATCATCATGAAGAACCTGAACCACATGAAAAAACTGCTGGATGTTGGACTTTGAATAAAGCAAAAGAACTGGATAAATCGACTCAACTAATAGTTACATTAGAAAGATAATAGAAAAATTTTTACAGATATGGTCAAAATTGATGAATGTAGAGTAGTTAAACAATACAACTTCAAACCGCAAGGCAATGGGAGATTACGAGATGTATAAGGAGAACGCAGAACGATGGCAGATAAAGGAGGCTTTTGATAGTTTCTTTATAGAAAAAGCAAGTCCATATCTTCGTATGAGAAATGATAATAAATTTAACAATGAAATTCACTATATAATGGATCTAATATGGAAAAAACAGTTAAAGAATCCATCACAATTTTTCAGTTGCTAATCAATATTTTTCAATATTTCAATACAAAAATTAGTAAATATTTGAATGATCGTTGGCTTGTAGAGGAATATGCGATCAGTTCAGAGTAGAGAATGTAGATGTTCGATATTGGACTTACAAACCAGAGTTAATGAGATGTTCACTTTGCGATGTAATAATTCACAAAGATAATTGGATTAAAAGAGAATCTGGAAGAATTACTTGTCCTTGCTGTGGTATGCAATTAAAGAGAAATTCAACTGGTAAAAGAGCAAGGGAAAAACGACAGCGAGATTATCTTGAAAAAGTTAGTGCCTAATAATGTTATCAGATTCAAAGTAAAGAAGGGTAGGCTATCTAAAGATAATATACCGATCATACATCTTAGTTATCAAAAAGCAGGTAGAGTAATCAATCTAGTTAGAAAATACAAAGAGATTGGGTTCACAGACTATAACATGGTTGACTTGGCAGAGATGAGTCAGTCACAATGGAGGCGCAGAGAGTTTCCAATTCCAAAGGGTTACAGGCTTAATTGGGTTAAGATTCTAGTCAAATTAAAGCCAATAGATCTAATTCATTTGTGAATTTTTGTTATCCTTTCCAATTATGAAGGTGGACAAGTCCACCTTATTCGTGTTGAATGCCAATTCCCCTAATGGAAGGGATCTAGTTTTATGGTAAAAGAAACAAAATATGCAGTTTTAACGACTGATGGATCAGCATTTGTTTGGGATTACAAAGAGAAAGAGATGGTTCAATTACAGAAAGATAGGATTCCAGCGATCTCAGCAATGAACGATCCAGAGTTAATTCAAAATTCAGATTCAGTAGTGTTTCCTGAAAATCTTGATGATATTAATCCAGAAACTGAGAAACAAGAGACAGATGAAAAAATATCTTTAGGTTCCAAAACTATTGAAGAAGAAAAAGTTACTGATGATGATGACGATGAACAGTCAATATTAATTCAAAAGTTACGAGAACATGTAATTAGATTTGAAAGATTACTTGGCAAATTTCTTGATCCAGACTTACCAACATCAAGAAAACTTAGAAAAAAATACATGGAAGAAAGAGATTTGTTTAGAAAGGAAGGTTACAAGGAATTCATTGATGCAATTGAACTAAAGATTGATGCCCTTTGTATCTATGAAAGTAAATACAACTTAGATCAGTTCAATGGAATTGACAGTGAAGATAAAATTAGAGAAGGATACTTTAAGAAAAAAATTGAAGATGCAAAGAAGGGTGATTTCCATTCAGCACAAGAAGTTGTAAACTCTGTAATGCAAATTGTAATTGAAGAAGAATACGGAGTTCCAAGAAGAAGATTGGTAACTAAGATAAGATGAGTTCTAAAGAACAAGTAACAGAAAAAGACTGGAAGTTTTTGAAAATTACTTTGTATGTAAATATAATTTTATTTACATTAGTATTTGCATTATCATTTTTTATTCCAGATGCAGAGGCATCTTATCACGATGTTGCATTAGTAGGAGACTTTGAAGGAAAGTTTGATCACAAATCAATCTATGCAGAAGGAGATTATAGAATAAGTAGTGACAAACAGACATTTACTTTACTTGGTGATTTTGAAAAAGATGGAAGAGATATGACTTACAACATTAACTGTATAACAATTGTTGGAAAATTAGTTTTAGATAGTAAAGAAACAAAAGTGTATCTTGACTTTGATGGAAAAAAATGTGAGTATGGCTACATGTCTTTTGTGTTTGGTACATTTGAAACCACAGACTCTACAGGAAAATTTGCTGGTGTTACAGGTGAAGGAAGAATAAATTTCTACACTAATCATTATGCAAACAATGTCTATGGCACACTACAAGGAACATTCAGATTATTATGATCTCAAAAAAGCATCCATGCATAGTAAAAGGTTGTCCTATACTTGCAGACGGTTATCAGGAATATTGTATGAAACATTTAGAAATGGTGATTAATAATGAGCATGGAAGATAATCCAGAAGGTCATCCTAAATCAGTTGTTTCTCATTCATTAGATCCTGTTGAAAGATTTCAAAGAACAATGGGATGGATAAATTTCATGAATTTATCAGACAAGTTTTTCGTTGCTGGAAATGCATTCATGGATCTAATTGGTGAAATTGATGTCTGGTTAAACGACATTAAAGACTTGAATTTGGGAAGAGATAATGTTACCAGATTCAAAATACCAGATAGGCTACCAGCAAAAACAATCAAAGAAATAAAACAAATTTGGTATGGCAATTGTTATCTTTATCAAAAAAGAAACAGGCATCAAGAGATTATTGAACAGAAAGTAATCTATAATCCATTCGTGAAATTTGAAGGTTATGAAACCGTTTTAGATGTTAATGGCAAAGGATCTTTACCAGCATTAATGCATTTGAATCCTAGATCAAAAACAAAAGACGATGAAGATCCTAGAGTGTTAATTCAAGAACCATTAAGATTTGATGTTGCATACGATGGATTTGATGCTGATCAGTTATCACAAGTGTTTGGTTTCAAGTGGGTATTCGCAGATGGAGAGGTACAGATGTTCAATTCTGATGAACAAATTATGACATCAGATGCATTGGTAATGGAAATATCAAGAGAGGCTTACCATAAAATCATTCGATTATTAGTATTAGAGTTCAAGCCACGTAGATACTATATCTATAATGTAATTACAAACATCTTAAAGACATACAGAAAGACAATGGATCTTAAATCCCTTCAAGGAATTACTCCATCAAGTGATTATGTTGCTAAGTATTAAACCAAAAGAAGTAGATGGGTTCGAAATGGTATGCGAAGAGTGTGGTGAAGAATTTGGTGTCACATATTTTGAATACACAGTAGATCAACCAATGTGTAAAATATGCAATGATGGTGATGAACCATGTCCAGAGTGTGGAATTGCTCCTAGTCAAGATATTCGAGTTAAGCATATTTGTAAAAATTGTCAAATGAAAAAAGCAATTGTTGTTAGTGGTAAGGCTACATAATGGCACAAGAGTATCAACATCTAAGAAACATTAAACGAAAGTCAAAGAATCCAGATGCATTCATTGATCCATTCATGGCAAGTATTACATTCTGTCAAGGAAATCGTGGGAGTGGGAAAAGTTCTGTTGATGAGTTAATTGCAGAAGAACATTTCAAAATGGGACATACAGTAATCGATCTTCATAGCGCAGGAAACTATGAGTCATTATACTGGTGTATCAAACATGATTGCAGAAAGTTTTGGGATAAATGGAGAGCAGAGCAAGAAAAACTCCCCGATAACATGATCAAACAGGATGAACCATTACACTGTGATTGTGATACACGTTACAAGATAATCCTAGTTGTACCAGATTATGTTGAATTTGATGAAAGTGCTTTGGATGAATTCAATGGAAGATTCTACTCAAAGAGTGAATGGTCAGATTTGGGACACATAGATTACGGAAAATTAGTCACAAAATCAACAGGTGAGAAGGTAAGAGAACTACCAGTTAGATCAGATTATGTAGAATGGATTAAGGTAAGAAAATTAACTATCCCAAACAAAGGATACAAGAACAGAGATCAGTTTGTCTCAGAATTAACAAACATTATGTTAATGGGACAGAGAGAAAAAAGAATTGTAGTATTAAATCCAATTTTTTACAAAGACATTCCTCATAAATTAGTTACATTAGAGAAGATATTAAGAGAAATTCCTGCAATAGTTCAAACTAATTTCAAAGCCATGACACCACGAACTGTAGCCGAACTGCGTGGCGTTGATGAACCTGTACCGTTCGGTAAATGGACTCCTCAAGAAGAAAATAGACATCGTGTAACAATTTTAATGAGGGAATTCGGATCACTGGTATCATCACAACTAACAGAAGAAAGAAACCAAGTAATTGTGAAGAAAGCAATCTTTGCATTGGTAAAGGTTCTTAGGCACTTCCATTTATCGCTTGTCGGAGATTTTCAAAGGGCTAACGATATTTATTCTGGAGTGCGTGAACAAAGGGACTACTTCGTATGGAAGTGTTCTAACATAGACATCGTATCAGAAGATTATCAGTGGTTACGTACTGACATCAAGTTGAGGCGTGATGAAATAATTGAAAAGGGATTACCAGCACAAGCATACGCATTGTTTCCTAACATTGAAGATCTAAAACCAAATCAAATGTATGTATTGTATCCACAAAAAAATGAACTAGGAAACCGTTACAAGTTATTCACTGTAAAGATGCCATCATTCCATCATCACCAAGCAGACGATGACTTTGAAGTAGAGACTGGAATAATAAAAGAGACAGTGAATAGAAAGGGGACATGGAGACATATCATTAAGACAAAGGAAGGAGAGATGGTTGAGAGTGAACGTGACAGATTAAACGAAGATAAAAAAGTCAGGGAAGCAAACATGACTAAAGTATTTGATATTGCTAATGCACTAATGCATCCAAGTGATCCAACAAAGAAAAAAATGAAAGCGTTAGAAGTATTCAGTCATCTTGGAGACTTGGGTATTAGACCTGATGGATGGACAATGAGTGCATTTCGTAAGTGGTTGCAACGAGAAAGAAATAAGAGAGGATTATAGTATCCCAATACCCCACCTATTTTGCTAAAACTTTTGCCAACAAACAATGTTTCAATGAAAACATAGAGTCTAACTAAGCAACAAAACATTACAAAATAGTTGGTGATCTGATCATCAAATGATCTATGATGCAATTAACAGATTCAATTGCACTACGTAGCAAATTGAATTTTGAGACTGGTTCGGTCTAAAACATGTCCCAATGCCTGTCCAAGTTGTCCAAAAATATAAAATTGCAGAACAGGATCTGCGACTTGGACATGCGACAGGATCACCATATCTTATCCCGAAACTTGTCCAATGTCCAAAGTCCAAAAGGGAAAAAAGAAAAAAAAGAGTTGCTAATAGTGAACCAGACTTATCTATCCGATCGCACCTGCGCAAGAAAAATTTTTTTAATTGTTCAGATCATTAGTTGATCTCTATTAGATCAGTAGTAGATCAAACTAACTAAAATGCAATTTGTCTGACCATTGATCCTCTCAAGAAAATTAAAATTTTCTAGTTAGTTAAATAAAGTTGTCATGCCACCTTTATCAGAACGAAGTTTATGGATTGGCTAATGTCAGCAGAACAACAATCAGTAGAGAATCCACTGGAAGGAAAGTATGCAAGAATCACAGATCAAAAACTGATCGAAGAACTAGATAAGACAGAACTATGGATTGCACCAAACGAAACTGATGAAACATTCGATATGAAAATCATTTCAGGTCAGTCACATAATTTAAAAAAATCAGCAGAGAATGTAGGACAGTTAAGACCAATTGAAGTAGCAGTTTGGAAAGAAGATCCTAATGCAAAGAGTGACAACTCACCAGAAAGAATTCACATGCGAATCATCAATGGTAGACATCGTTACAGACAGAATCCAAATTGGAGAAGAGAGTATTATGACTTTGGTGTTTACGAGAAAGATAAAGTAGATCCTGTATTGGAATACTATCTTGCAAGGGGACACTTCGATATGCAGAAGAAAGCATCAAGAGAAGAACGAAGAGTCCTTGTCATTGACATGGCAACAAGAATGATGAAACAAGGAAAACCTGCACCAGAATGTTGTGGTGAGATTGTAAAGGTGATGGAGAATCAAGGAATATCAAATGAAAATTCCATCAGAGAAGTTTGTCCAAGAGAGTTCAAGGATCAAGAACATGCTGAAAGAAAAGCAGGTAAGACTTTTGAAAAAGCAGGAAGAGACACTAAAGAAGTTGTCAAACTCAAAAAGGTCGCAGGAGAAAAATACAAAGACATGGAGGACAAGAAAATTCTCTTAGAAACTGAGTACACTAAAATCCAAAAAGAAAACATTGACTTGTATTCTGATCTAAAGAAACAACATGATACATTAGATGAAGTGGAATCAAAGTTGAGAGTTCTTGGTGAGATGGGTACAAAGATAAAGTGTAAGTGCGGTAATGAAATTCCAGTGAAAGTAGATGTAACATCTTCAAAGATCATTGCAGAAAAGCAATGACTCAAACCTTTTTTTCTGGTCAACGATTGATTATAATTTTAATTGGTTTAGCATTTCTTGGATTATTCTTAAATGGATTTTTAATAGAAAGTATGTTAGTCAAAGGATTCATTACTGCATTAATTATTCCTGCGTTTCTTTTTTCATTATATCTTGTTATGAAGGAATACGAAAAAGACTATGCCGAGATCAAGTGATTGTGAAATTTGGTTGTGCAATAAATGTACAGATGAGAATTGTGATCATTACTGTCATCAGCAAAAAAGTCCAGATAAAAAATTAGTTGAAGTTTAATGGCGAAAACAACTTCACAGAATAAACATTGTCGAGGAATATGTGTAAGACACAAAGTAAGGAAAACAAAGTTAGCACAATCTTGGTACTCAATTGAAGGAGCAAAATATTGTTCAAGGTGTGGTGAGTTCATCAAGTGGGAAGGTTTTCACTGTCCTTGTTGTGGTGGTAGGTTACGATCAAGACCAAGAACAAATCTTGCAATTGATAAATATAGGCAAAGGAAAAAGGTCGTGTACCAATGAAAGTGGATATTCATAAGACAAAGAAAAAATATCATGTGTTGATGGCAGATCCACCACACGAATACAAAAATCAAAAAACAGGTGGAGGAATGAAGTCAGGTGTTTCAAGTAAATATAAAACAATGTCATTAGATCAGATTTGTGGTTTACCAGTAAGAAAAATTGCTAACAAGAATTCAGTTTGCTTCTTATGGATTACAACTCCACTTATGGATAATGGATTTAGGATATTAGAAAGATGGGGATTCAAATACAAGACTCTAATTGTTTGGGATAAGAGTGATAGTGGAGGATGGGGATTCTGGACAAGAACAGCAACAGAATTTCTACTAATAGGAGTTAAAGGAAAAGTAAAAGCATTCATGTCAAAGAGAACAAATGTAATCAGACACAAAAGAATTGGTCATTCTGTAAAGCCTGATGTGTTTAGGGAGATCGTAGAGGAATTAACAAAACAATTTGGTAAAAATAAAAGAATGATTGAACTTTTTGCTCGCAAACATCCATCTAAAAAACACTATGCGACAAAATGGGACTATTTCGGTAAAGAGTATTACTAAAATACTAAGATCAATTTTTAATTTATTTTTCAAGCGATCTAATCAATCTTTAATTATCCCTAGTATCAAAAGATTTGATACTAAAGGGGAAATAGAAAGAATTGAAAGAGGAAGGGATAACATGACTAAATATCTAAAAACCATGCCTGATGAATGTATAATTGACCTTTCAAATAGGTGGTATTGCAATGCCTAAAAGAATAACTCAAAAGTACAAGAGAATAGTAGATCCACTAATAACTAAAAGAGATGGAAATGTTTGTTTTTTTGATAAAATGCCTTTTGTTCCAGAGGTATTAAAATGGAGTAAAACATATCATCATTTGAATAAAAACACTGAGGATAATCATCCTGTAAATTTAGTTTTTGCTCATGAAGAATGCAATAGACTTTGTGAAACAAATCCAGAGTATCAAACAATGTCAAGTCAAAAATTAAATGATAACCAAAAATATCATCAAGGTTTAGAGATTGAAGTTGTTGCGCATAATGATGAAGATAAAGAAACAAACGTAGAGATAGATACTAATGAATTATACAACAAGTTTGCTAATTCAGAACTTTTAGAAAAATTAACATCTCAAGGTGGAAAACCAGCACCGCATGAATCAATTTCGTTTAAGGAAACATCTCTTGACATTGCGTATATGGTAAGGGAAGTTGTAGGACATGGATCGCCAATAACAGCAGGGAGAGCATTGGATACAGAATGTTCAAGTAAGGGAGAATTTGATAAATACAAAGAGCAGGGTGGAAAATGGAGAATAAGGAAGAAACAGACATAGAAGATGAAGAGATCGCATTAGAAGATAAAGAAATTACTCCAGAAGAAGATCCAGAAAAAGTAATAGAGATCACAGAAGATGATCCAGAATGTAAAGAGACATCAGAAGGCGATCAAATTATAGGAGAAGGAAAATCTATCCTCAAACCAAATCCTAAAGCCAAAGAAAGTGGTCAAAGGTCATGGTTTGATCTCTCATGAGTCTTTTTAGAAAAAGAGATTACATTAATGACACAATTAGAACTACAGGCAAAAAAGATAATAGAATCATTCAAAAAAAAGCAAAGTTACCTACTCAAGATAAGACAAAATACTCAGTTTGTCCAAGATGTAGCAAGAAGGGTTATGTTAGATCAAAAGGTTATTGTAAACTTTGTAAATTCAGGTTTACTCCGAAGAAAAGGTTTACCTACGAAAAGTTTACCTATAAAAAATGTTAACACACATAGGATCGTTTTTGTGTTAGTATGACATAATCTAGATGCCTTTTCCTAGATACGCAATGTCGAGGATTCGGTACATTCGGGCATGGGATCGTTATGAAAACATTCCGTTTCATTATAACCCCGATCTCATGCCTTTCCATTTTATATTAGGTTGGGATCGAAGTTACTTGCATAAGTGGAATTCATTCTTTGGGCATGTTTATCTTGACATTTTCATGTCCAGATCCCAACTCACACACCTTCATTTCGACTTCATAACTGGACTGGTAATTACTATGAGAATTGTCTATGTCTATTGTCCAAAAAATGTTAACACACATAGCAAGCAACCAAAATATCCTTATTTTTCTGATCGGGGAGGCTATGTGTGTGTATGTGTGTGTATAAAAAACGCAGAGAGAGAGACAGAGAGACGACCATTTGCACCATAGTAGTTGACTCAATAATTCTAAATACGTTGAATGAATGATGAAATTAGTGGGATCTGTCCGATTCAGACATGTACGCCTCGTACTCCCCTAAAAATTTCTAGGACAGACCTACTACTTTTTAATAAGTTTAAAACCTAGACTACCTGATCCATATTGGATTTGGCATAGCAGGGTTTTATTTTTGTTGTAATGTATGATTACCCCAAAATGTCCAATTGAATTCTGATGTGCCAAATTCTTTTTTCTAAATGACTACGTAGGCATTTTAAATTGTGGGTTGACATCAAAAAGTGTATGTGTTTTCATCTCGTCTCACATTTGCTGTAACCAGCAGATGTCAACTCACTTTAATTTGAATCAAAAAAACATTTACTACAAATACATTCAGTAGGATCGATCAAGAGAGTATTACATAGACTACAATGTTTTTCCAAGAATTGCTACGATTTTTTCTTACATATTAACCTAAAGCCGATCAAACGTTAATCAAAACAAACCTTATCAACGATTTCATCTATGTAGAATTGTGTCGGGAAAGTTTGGGATTCAGACAGCAATGTTAGTTTCTCATTTGCTACTTTCCCGATCAATTAAGTCGGAGCAAAGCGAGTTACGATGAAGATTATCTCATTGTGAGGCATTTACTAGAGCAATGATCTGAGTAACTAAATTTTTATCCCTATTTTAGAATAAGAAAGGAATATGGTATCAAAAGTCTTAATCTTAGCAGGAGTCATCGTAGTTGCTTTTGTTTTAGCAGGTGGTATGGGATTAATTAATTTTGGTGGCGCACCATCAGGTGGAGTTCCACAGCAAGTAGTTACTACTGTAGCAGGAACAGCGTTTTCAGGAGAATTAGATGTTCTATTACGACATGCTAATTCATTAGATAATTCCGATCAATTCCAAGAAGGAGCAAATAGTGACATTCACACAGTTTTCTACAAATCACTTGACGGAGTACAATTTAGTTCAATAGGAGAAGGAGCATTAGGAACAGGTGGAGCATCGAGAGTAACAATTACACCAGACATGAATAGCATCCTATATGCAACAATAAATGTAGCAGGAATGTCACAACTTTATTCTGATCCAGAATTTACACAAGCAACCAATTCTAGAATAACAGAATTTACGTTTGAAGATGTCACAAATAACGGAGTTAAAGAATGGCTTTACAAAATAGGTTTACGTGGAATTTCAGTTCCTATTGCTGGACAAGATGCAAGTTCATTATCAATTATTGATCAAACATGGGTTATGGCATTTCCAGTAACAATCAATTCACCAGCAAACATTCTAAATATTGGAAATCAAGCAGGAACTGTTAACTTCATCAGATGGGAACTAACAACACCACAAGGTACAGCAACAGCACAAACTGAATATACAATTCAAATTGATAAGGTCGGTGGTCAAGCAGGAACAGAGTTTTGGGATGTAGGTCTAACCACACTCGAAATTCCAAATATCGGTATAAAATCACTTACAGAATTTGATGAACAATTGCTTAGTGCCACAGAAACCCTCTATAAATTCAAAGTAGGTGATTCAGCAGATTTCGCAAATGCAAATTATGTAATAACTCCACAAAACGCAAACAATGTACATCCAATACCAGCAAAGATTGTTACAAGCCTATCAGATAACGGACAAAACGATAATCTTGATGTGACATTGACTATAAAATGGCTAGATCAACGTGGTGGATCTCTTACACCAATAACAGATACAGTTCGATTAGACGAATCTTAGCATCAAATTTTTATAATTTTATAGTGATGGGTATGTGTTGATGATGAGAGAGGTTCTTGATGTAGTCATTAATATCAGGCTAATCCTCCTGCAAACTCATCATCAACATTTTGTGTGACCAGTAAGCCCTAATGCCCAATTAGTGTAATCTCAAAGTCACACAACCCATTTTGTTACATGGTAAAGTACAACTGGTTCCAAATTACTACCATAATTATCGGACTTTATCTAATTTTCGAAGGTATTGGTTCATTTGTAATATTTGACGATCAAAACGACTTCTTCCAAGCAGGAAGAATATTTAGGGTTATTGCTGGATTCTTCTTAGTGTTTGTAGTATCGAGGATGTTGAAGTAACTAATGGTTAGAGCAGGAGTAATAGCAGTAATTGTATTTTCTGTAGTTATAGTAGCAATGGTAGGAATATTCTCCCCATTCTTATTTCCACCAAACAACCTAATGGTTGATGACGATTCTACGATCAACTCTTTGTATGCACAGTATGACAAAGCAATACGAGAGTTACTTGGTCAGGACTTTGAGAAACTAACAATTCCAGAAAAAGATGAGATAATGGAGATGGTAAAAGATCTTAACGAAGAACTTGAGAAGGACATAATGGATAACAATCTAAACCAGACAGATCCTATTGACTTAGAAGATGATAACTCACTTGTTGAACCATGTGTTGGAGAATGTCTGGATGCATTAGCAATAATAAATCCATGTGAAGAAGGTTTCATCTTTACTGACAATCTAGGTTGCATTCCTGAAACACTTGAAGGACTAGCAGACATTCTAGACTTTGATCCATTAGATCCAGCAACAGAGTTCAAAGTAATATCAAGTATAGATTTAGTAGATTCAAACGGACAAAAATTCACTAACATAGTAGAAACTGATCTTCCACTAACATCACTACTTACAAGGACAGGAGAAATTCTTGACTTGGGAAGAATTGACATTAGATTGATTGGAGAGTCAGACTCTAGAAATCCAATAGAGGCAGACGGATTGTTAGACATTGTATTGAACGGAGTTTCACAAAGACAGTTCAATCTAAAGCAAGTTGCAACACCAAACGAAATAACTAGCGCATTTGAAATCAAGATTGCAGGAAAGTCACAGGAATCATTTAGTTTTGCAGGATTGCAGGACTTGGTAAGCGGTGACTTTGCAAACAACCTACAAGTTAACTTGAGAGATTTCTCAGTAAAACAAGCAAATTCAACATTCTTCTCCCCACAAGATCTAACATTGTATGAATTAGACTTTGATTTTGATGCAGGACTAAGAACAGTAACTGGTTCAACAGGAACAATAGGAGTAGTTGCAATTGCAGACGGAACAATAGAATTGTGTGCAGATGCAAGACAAACATTAGTAAACGGAGTTCAAGTAGATGTTCAACCAGATGTTCCAAGATCTGTTACAGTTCAGGTTCCAATGTTAGATGTAAATGGAAATCAAGTTCTAATGGATGGAGTTCCTCAGTTTAGTAATATAGTAACACCATTCTCAGTAGACATAAACTTACAAAGTATTGGTACAACGAGAATCAACTTACCAACATTTTGTGAGAAATCAGATGCAGTAATACCAAGATCATCTATGGTTCAGATTGTAGTTTCAGGAATAAAATGTGGAACTGGTACAACTCCGACATGTGTAGACCTTCCACCACAAGTATTCCCACAAATAACTGCTGAAAATTCTGGAGTGCAATGGAAGATTGAATGTTTCATAGGAGGAATTGAAGTTATCAACCATTGGTGTACATCAAACTTTGTACCTGATTATTCTTACAATAGGGGATAAGATGGCTAAAGGATTCACTGACGACAAGGGAAGATTTAGACCAACAGGAAACAAAGGGGTTAGTTCCAGAACTAAATCAATTTCTACAGAAGGACTTGAAATGTCAAAAATACAAAGTGACGTAGATATAACTACAGAAGAGATTGAATTTCAAGATAAACTAATTGAGATTGAGGCAGACATAGAGGCAAACTTTGATGATATTTTATTCAAAACAGCATTAAACAAAAGATGTGATTTTAAAGAAGGAAAATTAATCAGAACTAAATTAACGAAGGATGATCAAGGATTGCTACCAGAGGGAACTCAGATAGAAGAGTTTTGTGGAGCAGTTACTGATGAGTTAGGAAAATTCATTACCAAAAAATATGGAAAAGGAATTGCATGTGAAGAAAGAGGAGTCTACACTGGTGATGACAAGGAAAATAGTGCTGGTTTCAATAGAATCGCAGGAGAAGTTCAACACGAATGGATAAGATTACCAGATGGTACAATTATTGATGCATCAGCAGGACAATTCGTTGAGGATAAGGATTCTGTTACAAACGAAGATAGACTACGAATAATTTCTCCAGAAGATCCAAGACAGGATTGGTATAATCCTAATTCAAAAATGTGCAATCTATGTGGTGCAAGATTAATTGCTGGTAAGTGTCCAAGTCCTGATGTTGATGCAATAATGAAGTTAGTTAACACTGGATTAACCGTAGACGAAGCAAAAGAAAAAATTGCAAGTGAGGGATCGTAATGGTAAAAGGTTTCAAAGATTCAAAAGGAAAGTTTAGACCTACTGGAAACAAAGGGGTTAGTTCCAAACAAAAAACAATTACATCAACTGGAATGAAATTAAAACCTAGAGTTGATCCTACTTACGGTTTAATCGTAGCAAATGGTTATGATGATTTGAAACACAATCCAAACGATCCAGAAGTAAAAAAAGCCTATAACATATTCATTAAAGAAACTTTGGAACAAGCAAGAGAATTACAAAAGAACGGTGTAAAATTCCAGAGTGAACAATACAAAGATGCAAATGCGATGTTCAAAGATGTTGAAGAAAACAAACATTTGGTGTACAGACCATCAGACAAAGATTACAAAGGTGTAGAGGATCATCCAATGTTCCAATTAACAGACATTCGAAACACAAACGGTGATAGGATGCGAGTAAATGATGTTTTTCGTGCAGTTCATGACATCAATGGTCATAAAAAGGCAAAGGCACAATTTACACCAAATGGAGAACTAGGTTCATACAACGAACATAAAAAATTGTATAGTAAGAATGCTACCAGAGCATTGTTCACTGAAACTCAAGGTCAAGGCATGTGGGTTAACTTTAACAAAAGATCAGGAACGAAAAATCGACACTTGCAGGAAATAGGAGATTTCAATGAATTAGACTTTGCTACACAAAAGGCAGATTTGTTTCCAGATTCTATAATTTTTAGATGATAAGAAATGGTTAAAGGATTTACTGACGAGAAAGGAAAGTTTCATCCAACTGGAAACAATGGAGGAAAGAATGCACCAGATGGCAAGTCAATAGAACCTACTGGAATGAAAATAGAAAAACAGGAAGAAGAGATTGATCTACGTCATGATAGAAGAAAGCATATTCTAACAACAGGAGAAATACTTCCTAGCAGATTATCATTGACGGTTGAAGAACAACAAGAGAACATGGAAAGGGGAGAGAAGATTATTGATCAATTTCAACAAGCAATAGATGAGAGAGACGATGATTTTTTTAATGGAAGATCAGTACGTAGTTTTATTGATACACATGGAGTAGATGTTTCAGATAAATGGATAGAAAATTTAGGAAGGGATGAAGATCAGTTCAGAGAGTTTCTTGATAACAGACTTGAAAAAAGAAAAGGAGAATGGAATCTTGCAGTACCAATACCTACAGATGGAGCATTTGAAGATCAATTAGCATCAAATTATACAACAAAGTCATACAAAGGAAGAATCTGGTGGGCAAAAATTAAACCAGAGGTTTTTCTTGAACTTGCATCACCAGTTGGTACATTTACAGAAGATGCAGTTAGTAAATACCAAAATAGTATTCAAACTGCACAACCAGTAAGCACACCACAATTAGATCTTAGTTGGGATGATGATTCAAAAAAATGGAAAGTTTCTTCACATGAAGGCAGACATCGTTCTCAGGCATCAGTAAAAGAAGGTTTAAGTGAAATTCCAGTATGGCTTGAAACTAGAAGAGAGATATGGGAAATGACAGAAGAACAAGAAAACCAACTAAAAGACATAATTGCAAATGGAATTACATCAGATTCATTCATTCCAGAACCAATTAATTAACAATTCAGAGGACATGTCCACTTTTAGAGATCTAATTTTTCACTAAATAGCATACTTTTGTTACATAACTAATTTCAAATACACTAACCTAACGAAGAGATCTTGTTGTCAAGCCCTCAAATACAAGTACATCAGGAATTCCTTAATCAGTATAGAGATAACTTTGATGAGACTGTCAAAAAAGCGATTAAACTAAGTGGAATTAATATTCAAAAAGAAGTTTCTCCACAAGAATTTCATCAGATGCAAATGTATATGAACGGAGAAATGGATTGGAAAAAATTACAGAGTCTCATTTCTAGAATGGGAGATAAAACAGTTTGCAACATTTTTTGTAATGCTAATTTAGCAGAATATAATGACTGGAAAATTGCATTAAAGGCAATTGAAGAAGATATGGAAAAGGCAAAGTTAGAAGAAAGCCCAAAATATGTTTCAGAGGATATAGGAAAAGTAATGCAGGATCATAGCACAGGTGATCACGCACCAACTCACGCAACTCACTTGAATAACGGTCTAGGAGACAACGCTGGATTTGTTTCAAGATACAACACTGGTTATGTATGGAGACTGTTTGCAGACGGTTACATAAGAAATATTGATGGAATAATGGTAAAGAAATTATTTTTTGAAAGATATGACATCATTCCATCAGAGTTAGAGGCAAAATCAATTTCAGATTTAATGAATAAGGAAAGAAGAATATTTGAAGGACAGGTTCTACAGGGAGAAATTGGTGACAGTCCAATGGTCAAAGATGCAGTTAGCATTGTTACTAACGAAGGAAAGAAGAAAGGTTTGTCTTATCAAAGAACAGATGCAATGGGTAGAGAAGTAAGAAAGGCTTGTGAAAAAATTGAAAGAGATGCAGGTAAAATTATCGGTAAGGCTAAGGTTCAAGGCGCAACACCAGAATTAGAACAGAAATATGCAAAGATGGTTTCAAATGTCATAGATGAAACTAACATGGGATGGGATAACTTCATTGCTTGTCTGTTCAAAGTCAAGAGGAAAAACAAGTAATTTTATGGTGTAAAGAAAATGGTTCATCATGGAGGAACAGGTTCTCAAACATTTTGGTTAGTTTTCGGTTTCTTTTTAGTGTTCTTAGGTTTTCTTAGCATCTTTACAGGTATTGCACAAATTGTAACTGCACAAGATGTTACATTTCTAATTCAAATTGAGGACATGTTCTTTGTACAGGAAACCTTAACACAGTCAACTATGATTTTTAGCGGATTGATTAGGATACTCTTGGGATTCTTCTTTGTAGTAATTGGTAATTCATTTTTCTTGAGAGGAGGAATGCATCACCATATATGCCATCCAAGAATGGGAGACTTTCATAATAGATTTGATCGATAATGTCAAAACTAATTGGTACAATAATTATTTTTGTAGGAATTCTGGTATTCTTTAGCGGAATAAATACCGCAATTCAGTTTGAAATTTTAGGACAAATTCCAATCATTGGAGGACTAATCACAATGATTGCATCAGATGATATTCAAACTGCAATGCTACATGTATTGCTTGGTTTGGTACTGATCTTTTTTGGTGTTCTATTAGTAAGGAGAAAGAAAAATTGAGTACAACTGAGAAAGAAGATGATCCAGTTCTAAAGAAGATCAATATTGTCTGTTTAGGAATAGTTTCCCCAATCATAATTTCTGTCTCAATTTTAATAGGATTAGGCGTACTTTAATTCAAATCCCTACGTACTTAGTTTGAATCTGTTCACTGAATAGTCTATTTTTCTATTTAGATATTGACTTACGGAGGACATGGCGACAGGTGGACAAGGCGACATTAATGGATAGGGATTCGATTAAGGTATATCGAAAGTTTTGGGATCACTTTAAGTGGATTTTAGCGAGTCCTACTTCTCCGATCAAATCACTTAGTCAACTTGTTACTCTATGTTCAATGAAATGGATAAAAGAATACGAGTCAGCAAGTCCATCTCAAAAAAAGAGAATGATTGAGGAGATGAAAAATTTACAAAAGGAGGCAGAAAAAAAAGAATTTCTTCATAACTCAAGGGAGATTGTTGACAATGAAGAATGAGCAACTATCAGCAAAAGATCAACTGTATTATGTTTTTGTTGGTGTTGGAATAGGAGTTGTTTATGTAATATTTTTTATGCTCATTACTGGAGTAAATTTAGATTTTATCATACCAATACCAATGGCTTTTGGACAAGTTCAACCATTCGAGTTACAGTTAGAACAGATTAGAAATCCAGAGGCTTGTACAAGAAAGGTACTTCAAAGTTCAGGAGCATACATACCTTTTACTCTAAAAGTTTTCTACGATACAACTCAGGATAGAAGTTGGGATGTAATTTCAAAGGCAGAAACATTTCCAGTTGCTCAACAAACTGCACAGGTAGCAACATTCTTCACTCAAGAAATAGATCAATATGAAGTCCATTTAGAAGTTAATTACGATAGACCACAAAAAAGACAGGCATACATAGAAGTTCTATCAGAAGGAAGAACAGTTACAAGTTGGCAGGAAAAGTTTGATGATCAAAAGTTTTGTATGACATTTTTCATTAATACAAACGAACCACCAACATTTCCAACTAGAGAAGAACTAATTGGTGATCTTCTCACAAATGTAGATAAAATTCCAGAAATGATAACATCATTTAACATTAACACGATTACTTGGAATACAAGCATCTCATACATGTGGACTTTGATATTTGCATCAATAGTATTATCAGTTCTAACACTTCTTGGCACATCAATTGTTAACAGAAATGTAAAGTCAAAGATGAAGGATATGGATGATGCAGTAGACCTTGTTGATAAATCAGCAAGAAAAATTGATGAAATGAAGGAACCATTCGATCAAATAATTAAAAATCAAAACAAAATTCTAAAGAATCAAGACCTAATACTTGCAAAATCACCAGTTCCAATAGTTGAACCAGAAAAGAAGTCAAAACTAAGTCAAATATTCAAGAAGAAAACAGAAGATAAGATCGAAGTAAGTGAACATGTAACTAAAGGTTTGAAACCAAAAGGGAAAAGCAGATGGAGTTTTCTAAAACGAAATAAAGATGAGGATGAGGAATACGAAGAAGAAAAAGACGATGAAGATAACGAAAATGTTTATGATAATGGCAAGATCGAAGTTCCTCCAAAGGAAGTAAAGGAAGAGAGTGCTAAATTAGTAGAGGTAATTGAAAAGTTAAAACCTGATGTAGAAAAAGATGTTGAAGAGGAATTAGAAGGTGGTTTTATACAAACATCTAAAGAAGAAAAGGTTCCCCCGACACCCCCTCCAAAAGAAGAAATGCTTCCACCAGTAGAACAAAAGCCATCAAGATTCAAAGAAATTTTACGTGCAATTGATTTCAAAAATAATGCATTCAAGGAAGGAGAGTTTGATAAATTCACTTACAATGAACTAAACAACATGTACGGATGGATAGTTCACTACAAAAAACGCAAACTAATGTTAAAGGAGTGGGAAATGCTACCAAAAGTGGTACGAGAAAAACAAGACGTTGCTGAGAGAGTAATCTATTATGCAATATTTCAAAAAATGGATAAGAGGTTGAAAAATGATTAACATTTCACTCTTTCTACAAACGATCTTCCTTCAAACAGGAAATCCAATACTAGATACATTCAATGCATTCACCAATCCACAGACAACAGCACAAGGACTTGCAGTAACTCCAAACTATGTACCAGTGATAAGTTTCATACTTGTAGCATTTCTTTTGATTGTAGGACTAAGATACATAGTAAATGCACGTAGATCTCCCAATGCAGAAGAACCAATTGGAATTATACAATTCGTTATCCAACGTCAAGGATTGCTAGAGGGATTTGTAAACAAATATGATGCGCCAGTAAGGGCATCAGTAATTCGTGCATTAAAGAACAACAAAAAATTTGCACCAGCAGTAAAAAAAATTATTGAGTTAAAAGAGGCAGGACATCTTCACTTTTATCAAATGTTTTACAGGGATACAAGAGATCTGCTCACTTCAACTGTCAGAAGAAGTAGAACACCATCATTAGTAATATCAACACTACCACTAGACGATCCAGACGTAGCATACTCACAGTCAGAGGCAAAGTTTTCTTGGGCTACACTTGGATGGGAACACATGAAAACTGTACTCTGTCATGTATCATCTGAAAAGTTTGAGGTAGATACCGTTGGCAATAAAGTAATGGATGTTTGGATAATTGCACCAATGCCTATTGTAGAGGAAAAAACTTCGTATGATAGAAAACAAGGTGGGGATACAGAAACAACTTCTGAGGACTTTAAGATTTGGGGAGAAGATCTCAGTTTAGAACCAGCAGTAATGCAGGTAAACGTACTTCCTTATGATGAGGATCTTGCAAAAACCTCATCATCATTTGTCATGGCATCAAAGCAGGTTGATTACATTGGTGACTTGGAGGATCACATGGAAACTCAGCAAGAAGAACTACAGCAACGAGACAAGGTGGTTAACAAGCAGAAACAGGTCATAAACATGCTAAAACTTGCACTAGGACAGAAGAAACTAATTGGTACAGAACTTCCATTTGGATTTGGCAGACCGAAGGACTTTATCACTTGGATTGTGTTAGGTTCTCTTGGTGGTCTACTTGTTGGAGAATTGCCAAGATTTATTCCACAACTTGCAGGAATTGACCGTTTGTTTATGGGAGCAATGGGTACAATGATCATAGTAGCAGTTTACATGATGACAAGGAAATCAACATCTAACACACAAAGAGACTTGTTAGAAGAGGAAGGAATCAATCAGGATCAACTTAACATGTGATGATTATGAATGGAATAGAGGCAAAAAAAGTTGAAAGAAGGTATAAGAGAAGATTAACAGAGTTAGATTCACTTTGTTCCAAACAAATAGTTCTCCTTTGGAAAAAGCACGACAGTTTGAAAGGTACAAAGTCAAATCTTTTAAAAAAAGGAATTTTAGGTAAAATAGTTGGTATCGAATGGGTTATGAATACATTGAGTAATTTACAACATAAAGAAGATAGGGAAATGGATCAACATGAAGCACGAAAATACTGAAAAAAAATGTGAGTGTTACTATTGTATAAGATGTAGGATCAACAAAATGAAAGAGGTATTTGATTGAGTAGTACAACTAAGGAAGAATTATCTGACTTTTCTCAGATCTTCCAAGAAAATTTTGATAGAATAGACAAAGAGATTAACAGTATTCAAGAGAGTTTCAAAAATTTAAACGATTGGTTACGAAAACCAATGCCAAAAGAAATGCAAGATGCTAATGAAAAACTAAACAAACCACATCTAACCTATCAGTATTCACCTGAGACTCAATCAGAGTTCATGGAATTACAGAGTAAGATCTCCCAAAAACTAGAGGCAGTTTTCCAAGTAGTTAAAGACGTAAACGAGATAAGCGCAGTTGGTACTTCTACATTCAAGAATTCTGCTAAAGTGTTAGCAGAGGGACAGGTTCCTACTGGACAACCAGTAAATATCACTCAACAACCAAAATCCATTCTTAGAAATCCATTCAAGTCACAAACCGAAACTAATATTCCAAAGTCAGTTGAGGATTTCTGGATTAGGAGTGAGAATTGGAAGGAAGAGATAATGAATTATCCCAATATTTGGGGAAAATTAATCACATATCATCATTATGGAGTGATAAGACAGAAGGTTTTCGATGGTGAAGGAATGGAATACTACTTAGAAAACGAGGTTGTTTATCTCAATACAAGAGTTGAACCAAATCTCTCAAGGATAATGAAACGTGCATTAGAACTAACTAGGATTGATGCAATGTCTAATCTCCAAGCAATTTACACCACAACTCAACAGGCAGAAAAAGAGATTGAAACTGCAAAATTAATGGCAGGACAGACAGGTAATGAGTAAAGATCTTTGAGCAAGTTCACTTTAATACCGAAAAAAACCTATTTTTATACGTAGAGCATTGGTTAGAGGATTTAAAGATGAAACTGGAAAGTTTCACCCCACTGAAAGGACATTAGGAAGAACTAGGGCTAATCCTCGACTTCATGACAAAACTCTCCAAGTTGGTATTCAAGGTTCTCAAATTGCAATGACAATTGCAAAACAAGCAAAAGATTTTGCAAAGAGAAAAACAAATGAACAGATTGTAAGAATCCAAACTACAAAGGAACGCCAAGCAAGGGAATTACAATTACGTAGAGACTTTGAAAAAAGACTGATTAGTTCTTTCAAACGTTCTAGATCATTACAGATTAAAGATCCAGTTTTATTAAAAAATCAAATTTTAATTGATGTACCTGAGATAAAGGACAATTCCGAAAATCTTAGATTCATTGAAAACATTCTAAATGACTTTCTCAAACGTGAAAAGAGGAAGGAAAAAGCAATTAAGAAAGCAAAAACTCCAGAAGAAAAAGATCGTATTGAGGCACAGTTTGATAGAGCAGAATTGTTAGAAGAGGCAGATGTTAAGAAACAATTAGGTAAATCAGAATCACAGTTAAAGAAAAAACAACAAGAAGAGTTAGCAGATTTAAAATCAGAAAAACAAGCATTCAAGAAAAAAGAAGAGTTCATCAAAGAAGAGGCAATACAAGACTTTGTTGAAGAAGAAGTTGAGGCAACACTTGCAGAAGATGACCGAATAGTAGCACAAGCAACTGTAGATAAAAAAGCAGAAGAACTATCAAAGGTGGCAGAAAAAACAAAAGACGAAAAGGAATTAAGAACTACTGAGGCTTTCATTGACTTTGTTGAGGCACAAAGCGATGCTCTTGATGCAATTAACACAGAGAGTGCAGAGAAAAAAGATGCAGAAGAGGCAAGGGAAGTCGCTGAAACTTTACTAGGTGAACTTGACACAGGATTTCCACCAGAGATTGTAGGGTAGTGAAGAAGTTTGGGAGTCGCCTCATTCTTAATAAAAAGTTTTTTGGGGGTAATAATTCTCATAATTATAATTGTAGCACTTGGAACAGTTGGAACATCATTGATAGGTGCATTAGCAGTTGATACTTCTGATGACTTTGAATCAATCATAGAACTACTAACAAAAGGTTCGCAACCGAAACCGAAACCTACAGCAAGTGAGTTGTTATGTGATCTAAAACTAATAGTACATGCAGAGTATGATCAAACTCTTCCATTAAGCGATTTCTTTATTAGAATTATTTCATCAGGAAATGTAGATGCAATTCACGATTCAGCAAAAGAATACCAATGGAGAGACTGTCATCAATCAACTGAGGTTCCAATTGCATCATTACTTGACTTTTCTATAGGGGATGGACAACCATTGTCATTGTTTCCAGTTTTCATAGGTGAAGGCGAAGCAGTAATTACAGAAATTGTTCTATTAGATCCAAATACAGGACTTACAATTGATAAAAGTAACGATAGGACTTTACGTAGAAGTATAGATCTTCCAGCAGGAATAGCGATAAATCTTCCTCTGGATTTGACTCAGACCTATATAATAAAAAATATTCCTCACAGGGATTATGAATTACAGATTTTCTTTCCAGATCATGAGATAAACAGAATGGGTAAAGGACAACCATTCATAGATGAGGTTTGTGAGTTCACAAAAATGACATGTTTCAATTGACAGGAGTAAATAGGTGATATAATGGGAGCAGGAGGAACAATAATCGGACTTTTGATTCTGATTATTATAGTTGTAATAGCATGGGGATATATTCAAAATTTCATAGTAGAGATTCTTCTTACAGGGGATAGACTAGGTACTGCAATTTTTACTTCGGAGGAATTAGAGGCAACACCTACATCTGAGGAAATGGTTTGTGATCTAAGAGTTACAGTTTTTGCTACAGTTGATGAACGGTTTCCGTTTGATGTCTTTGTAAGGGTTCCAGATAGTTCAGGAGAAGTAAAAAGATATTTCTGGACTGACTGTTCACCAGCAAAGGCAACATCATTGTTTTCATTGTTAGATATTTCTGAAAACCTAAATGAAGCACTTGGGAATCTAGGTCAACTAGCATTTTTCAGTGAAGAAGATGTAATTACAGTGAACATTAGATTAACCGATCCAAAGACAGGTGACATCATTGATAAATTCAACAGGGGAAATCTTGAAAAACAAATCGGTGATTTACAAAACAAAAACACACCATTTGATATTCAACAGCAATTTTTCATTCCTAATGTTCCTCATAGAGATTACGATCTTGAGATTTTCTATGGTAGAGCAATAAACGAACTACCTATAGGAACACCATTTGTTGATGAAGTATGTCAGTTCACAAAGACAACATGCCTAGTTATTAGATAGAGATCTGAAAAACGCTTTTATTCTCAGTGTTTTATTTCTAATTCTATGACGATGCAAGAGAAAGACGACTACAAGTTCAAGGAATTACACTGTGATAACTGTGATAAATACATGGGATACATCAATGCAATACATCAATCGTTTCCTCATGATTTCTTTTGTACATTAAAGTGTCTAGAAGATTGGGCTACGAAGAACAAGATTAAAAATATTAAGATGGAAAAACTCAAAAAATGAATGAATAATGGATTCTTGTCAATATGTTAACGTATTCAAAGCAATAGATGATAAAGGAACTCAGAGTGAAAAGAGACAAAAATGTGGTCTTAGAATTAGTTTAAGAACTGTTGAGTTCAGACATCCCGAATACAAAGATCTATCAAAAGAGTTTATTCTATGTGAAACTCATTACAGAGAGGTTTTTGGTGTAATTGAAGATGAAGAACGTCAGGCTTGGAGATTTAAAGAAAATGCATTTTACAGATACAAGGGTGATTTTGCAAAGGCAAAAAACTTAATGGAAACAGGAGTTGGTTATTTTAACGCAGTTGAATACAAGGGAAATCATTATCGAAAAGTTGAAGATGCAATAAGAAATTGGATGAATATTAGAAAAAACAAATGCAGATTGGAATTATGTAATACAGATCTCAGATCAGTGAGAAAAGTATTCTCTGTTAGAGCATTTGCTCCAAGTGGAAGAGATTATAAAATGATGTATTTTTGCTGTGAAAATCACTGGAAAAGAAAAATGTACGCAGTTGAACCAAAAAAACAGGAGGATAATAAAGTAAAACCAATGACACTAGATGATTATCAGGAAGAAATCAAAGCATGACAAAAAAAGTACAGACCTATAGATGTGTTATGGGAGACTTTCCTCCAAACAAAATAAAATACCTACAAGCAATTTCAAGCAGAAAACTCGGAACTTGGATAGGTCACTGTGAAGGAGATGAATTACATGAAGAACATCTTGTAATGATTAAAAATCAACAGGATTGGTTCATAAAATATTCAAAAACAAACATCTTCGCTACCAGATGGGAAGAGATCAATAAATTGACTTCAAAAAGATTGTTCCCAAGACAAAAAAAATTGAGATGTCCAGTAGGGAAAGTACCAATGAATTTGCAAAAAAAACCCACAGATCTAATTAATTTAAAAAATACAGAAATCTACAAATGTACAGGTAATTTTCAAGGAAAAGGTCACAAAGAACATCTAGTTAGAATACAACATGGCGCACTAGAAGTCAAGATAAATAAAAAAGAGTTGGGTGTTCTGATCGTTACAATTCAATCAGAATAGATTATCTTCGTCTTTTTCTAGCACTTTTTCGTGCAGATGCTTTTCGTTTAGCCTTTTTCGCTTTTCGAGTTCTAGCACCTTTTTTTCCTGCCTTTACTCTAGAGGCATGAGATTGTTTAGCCATTGATCTAAAATGGGTTAACATTCAGTACAAAACAGTAGTAAGTCGATCAAAACTGACCAAAACAAAAACATTTATCAATAAAATTAGTTTAAACTTTTTGATAATCGGACAAATCTCTTTAGGGGAAACTGAGGCGATGCGATTATTCCAACTTGAGAGATGGAGAAATCCACTCCCAAGTTGAAAAAAGTTCAGCGATCATCTTTAAAACGTTCCTAAATCATGCAATTTTAGAATATAATGGTAAAGGGATTCAAAGACTCTAAAGGTAATTTTCATCCAACAGGTTCCTCTAAAGAGGAATTTGGAATTCCAAGAAGAAGATCAACAAAAAGACGATCTGTAGAAACTGGAGTTGGAAGAACTCTAGAAATCCAGATGCGTAGAACCCAAAAAAAATTTCCAAATGACAACCCACAACCAGATCCAATTGGAAATATTTCTTCAACAGAGAGATGGTTAGCAGAAAAAGAAGTTGATTCAATGATAGATGAAGTAGGCTTTGATGACAATCTGTTTGAATTTGAAAATAAACAAGAGTGGTGGATCTTTGACAAGTTTGAAGATGCAAAAGAAAAAGCAATTGATCAAGAAAGAAATCTTTTAGAAACTGAGGAATCAATTGTCAGTGACCTTGCACAAAGATTTCCCAATGAAGATTTTGTTTTCATTACTGAAACAGATAAGAGAATTATTGCTAATGAAGATGCAGATAGTATTGCAAGGAACGATGGCTTGTCAGATTCTCAACGAGACAAACTTACAGATGAGATTGCAGAAAAATTAGAATCAAATCCAGTAGATTATTTTGTTAATGAACGAGGAACGCACACAACAGAAAATCTTCTAAATGAAAGTTTCATTAGAAAAGATATTGATAAGATGGCAGAATTTGTAGTGAAAACAGATGGTGTTGGTCATACACTTGCTAGTTATGATGGTAATGAAAAGATTGTAAAGGACAAGAAGGGCGATGAACGACTGTATTTGTATAGAGCAAACTGACATGGTTAAGGGTTTTAAAGACCGTAAAGGTCGTTTCAGACTTTTAGGAAGAAAAAAAGGCAAGTCTGGAAAAGAAAAATCATTAGAGATTCAAAGAAGTGAATTTAGTCCAGTTGATGTAGCAACTGCAAGGGGAGTAGACTTTGCATTAATGAAAGGAAGGTTACGAGGAAGTAAGAAAGATGCTTTATCAAATGTAGAATTAACATTTGAAACACAGATACAAGCAGGAGTTCCAACGGAACTTGCAAAAGTAGAAAGAAAGATTGCACTTAATGAAGTCAAAAGAGAATTTGGAGTTAGTGAAATAGATGGCTAAGGGATTCACTGACGACAAGGGAAAATTCAGACCGACAGGAAATAATGGTGGACAAAGTTCTAGAGAAAAATCTATTGAAACAGAAGGTGTTCCTCTAGAAGAACTTGGAAAAGGAACCGTTGCTCTAAACGTTGATGATCCATTAGCAGAATCTAAAACAAAAAGAAGAAAACAAGCAATGATTCTAAAATTGGATGATACTGAGGCAATTATTACTAAACCAGAAATAGAGTGGATGAGAAAATGGTTGAACAATTCATTTGGAAGTGGAACTGATGTTACTGATCAAGAATTTATTGATGTAGTAAGAGAAAAAGTTCCAGAAAATCCAGAGGGATTCAGAATTACTCCCGAACAAACAACTCAAGGAATAGAGTTTCTAAGAAAGGCTACAAGAAGATCACCTAACAAAGATAGATTTGGAGAAAGGGAGAGAGACATTATTGAAAACTTTAAAGAATTTAGAATAATTGATTGGTTCGATGCAAATCCAAATGTAACATTTTTCGTACCATTGTGGCGAGTTGAATCAGATGACGGTGACACATTCGAATATTATTTCTCTGGTGGGGAAGTGAACATAACTGGCTAGTGGATTTATGAAAGATGGAAAGTTTATTCCAACAGGTAGAAGATTCAAGAAAGGATCCAAAGTTCAATCTGTAATAGTAAACAAGAATGACTTTACTGAAAGAAAAGCAAGAGACAAAGTAAAAGAACTAGGTTTCAAATCTTCAAAGGTTGATAGAACAGCAAATACATTTCGATTCAGACAAATTGATCCATCTAAATGTAAACAAGGACAGTTTGCTACAATACCAATTACAAACGGAGTACAAGCAGTAATCTGTGAACCGATATGACTAGAGGTTTCAAAGATCAAAGTGGAAGTTTTCATCCAACAAACAGAAACAATGCAGGACAAAGTTCTAGAGAAAAATCTGTTGAACCAGAAGGTATGAAAATGAAACATGGAGTATGCGAAGCATTTTTAGAAAATCCACCAAGTCATAGAGGAGACGATAAAGAACACACAAATCAAGTTATGTACTCACTTGGCGATGAGAATTGTGCAAGTGTATTAACCGATGAAGAATTTTCAATGTTGCTTACAGATGATCAAGTTGCAAATACTTTTTCACCGATTGGGGAAACTGCCAAAAAATGGGAGGAGGATGAAAAGTTTCGTGCAAAAATTATAGATCGTACACAGGAATTAATTAAGGAAAAAGAAAAAAATGGCTAAAGGTTTCAAAGACTCTAAAGGAAATTTTCGACCAACTAGAAGTAATGGTAGAAAATCTTCAAGAAAGAAAACAACAACTACAGGAGGAATTGAACCTAGAGAACCATTTGCAATAAGAGAAAGAGTCAGACTGTTAAGTGAAGATGAGTTGTCAAGAGACTTTTCTTTTAATGAATTAGAACAAGCAAGATCTGAAATTGATGATCTTCTAAAAAATAGATATTTTGATTTGAATCCAGACAGTGATTTCTTTAGTGAGACAGTAGCATTTGATTATGCAGAAGAACAAGGTAGTAATTTAGATCCTGATTTTGATATTCTACTCACTGAGTTAAGAAAAGTAAACAGAGCAAGTACAAACAAAGTATTACGAGGTTTAGGAGGCGCACAAATTACAGATCCTGAACCAACAGGATTTCCAGAAGTAGATGAGATGATGCGTTAATGGCTAAAGGTTTTAAAAAAAAAGGAAAATTCATTCCTACAGGTAACAAGAAAAAGAAATCATCAAAGTCAAAATCAACAGGAACGTTTGGAATTAAATTATTTAAAGAAAAAGAACCAGTGAGTGCAAGTAAAGTTACATCTAGAATTAAAGCAGATCTTAATGCAAGGAAAAACTTGAGAGAGAAAAACACAATGTTAGTATCAGAGATTGAGGATAATCCAGAATCAGAGTTTAACATTCCTAGACGACAGAAGATAAAAACAAATAATTCTGAAATCAAACGTTTAAACAAAGACATTAAGAATAATTTCAAATCACTTAGTAAGGAACAGCAACAAAAACTTCCAGTTGAAGTACAGTCAAGATTGAGGACAGGATGATGGCAAAGGGATTCAAAGACAATAAAGGAAAATTCAGACCAACAGGACAACCAGCAGGAAGGTCAAAGAAAGAAAAAACAATTGACACCACAAGTGGTACACTGATAACAGAAGGAATTTTCGAGTTTATTCCTAGAGAAACAGGAGTTTCTTTTGATACTGCAAGTGAAAGATTTATTGAATTTAGAGAAATGAATGAAGATTTGGAAGGATTTAGTTTTGATCCAGTAATAAATCAGGGATTTGATTTCAACAATAATATTCAAGCAAAAGAGTTTCATGATCTGTTTGTAGAAGGAGGAGACGAAAATCCTGTATTTGTAATTGGTGTTCAAAATCAGTTAGGAAAAAATCCAACTAGAGCAACTCAATCAGCATACGAGGAAGTAAAAAATGATGGAAGAAATCCATTGATTGGAGGTTCGATAGATGGATTGACAGGAGAACCACTTACAGATGTAGCATTTCCAGTTTCAGGAATTAACAGAGAGGAGGCATTTGAATTAGCAGATGAATATGCTCAAGATTCTATTGCAACAATATTCAATAGTGGTCAATTCAGAGTTGAAAATGTAAATCCAGAAGAACCATTCGTGACCTCAACTATAGAATCAATTTCTGCATCAGAACTAATTGCAATGCAAAGGAAACCAAAACCATAGAAAATTGTACGTTGAACAAAACTTACAACTACTTATATACAAATTATTAGAGAATTAGGAGGAAGAGTATTGAACCGAGCACGAATCTACATGTGTGGATTAGAGTATATTCCTATTTTTATCTGGACACGATACTGTGCTTACATGATACGAAACGAGTTGAGGTCAAATTATCAATAATGTATGGCGATCCAGAAAAGAGCAATATTAAGAATACATTCGTGCCTAATTGTACGAATGAAACATTTTCAGTAAACAATCTTGTATTTATGCTCAAGCAAGGATTTGTCAAATTGAGTATGATTCCAGAGGATGTTAAGTTCAGGGTAGAGGCAGAAATCATCAAAAGACATCCAGAAATTAAGACCAAATAGATCGCAAAACCTCACACAATAACCTAATATCACTTGAATTGCCATTTTATTGCGTATTGGCAAGAGGATTCAAAGATGAAACTGGTAAGTTTCATCCAACAGGGAACTCTGGTATCAAAAAAACTCCTACTCTCAAGTCTGTAAAAACAGAAGGAGTTAAGATGGAAAAATTAGAAACAGTAGAAAAAGAAGAACCAAAATTAGAAATTGATAGAATTAGAGCAAAATTATCTGAGAATCAAATTGAAGAATGGGAAGATGTAGCAAGGTCAGAAGTTATTGATGTAAAACAAGAACATGTTGATGGAATGCCTGTTCTAACTGTTTTATTCCAGAATGGTGATGAATGGTTTGAGTTTGATCAGGTCAAACATCAGGAGAGGTTCATTGACAATAATGAATTAACAAAAAGTGATGCAGTTGGCAAATTTATCAAAGTAGATCATCCAATGATTGAAGGTTACATTAACTTAATCACTGGAAAATCATTGTTTGAAACAAAGGAGAAAGTATAATGGCAAAAGGTTTCAAAGACAGAACTGGTTCATTTCATCCAATGAATAAAAACAGTAGTGGAAAAAGTTCTAGAAACAAATCAGTTGAACCAAAGGCAGTTTTACTAAAAGATTTCAAAGTTTTTGAAACATTTTCATTTCCAGATTCAGGAGCAGACTTTGAAAGAACTCATGTAGATACTATTGAAGCACTAGATTTCGAAGATGCAGAAAAGAAAGTTGCAGAACTATTCAAGATTGAGCAATCAGATTTAGAGGAACAAGGAGACTTTGGAGAAAACATAGTTAGTTATAGTTTTGAAACAATTCCTCACGATGGAAGAACTGGTGAAAAGATTACAGAACAACAAGCAGACAGACTAAGAGATCAAGATGAAGAATTAGTTTCTGATGTTATTCATGGTGTAGATGTAGAGTTAGAAGAGGAGTCAGAGTAAAATGGTTAAAGGTTTCAGAGATGCAACAGGGAGATTTAGACCTACTGGAAAGAACAAAGGTAAGTCAAAGAGACGTAAGAGTTTGGGAGTAGAGATAGTTTCAGTTACTCTTGAACCAAAAACTATCAACAAAGTAAAACAAAGACAGGTAAAGAACATCAAGAAAGGAACACCAAATCCTTCATTCTCTCAGGCAATCAATCAATTAGTAGATCAGGCATAGAAAGCCAACTGCGATCACGTTTTTTTCAAACTTTTTGCAGTAACTAGAGTAATTTAGTCTCAATGTCTTGAAAGTGTACGTGTCAGTGGGGAAAGATTAGATCAAAAGATAGTTTTTATACCTAAAATATTGCAAAATCGCTAATGCTAGAAAATAACAGGCGCACAGAAAAACGTGCGCATCAAAAGAAGGGCGCAAAAGAAAGCCAAACAAAAGCGGTAACGTTAATGGAAAAATATGTCGAAACACCAAAAACTGCACAACCACCAAAACTATACCTCAAAGGTCTGAAAAAATGTCATGCCTTTATGACGTATTATACAAGCAAACAACTCTATGAACTACACAAGAAAAAGAAACTAAAAATTCCACCAATCCAAAGACCAGAAGGACAATGGAAAAAGGATCAGGATCAAGCATTGATAAAATCAATGTTGAAGGGGTTTCCAATTATGCCAATGCTATTTCAATTAGCAGATGGAATACTTTGGGTACTTGATGGACAACAACGACTATACAGCGAGAGATTATTCAGAGAAAACAAACTGAAAATTTCTAAATCCATATCAGAAGAGTTGGAAGGAATGAAGTGGAATGAACTAACACCAGAAACTCAAAGGTCATACAACAACATGCCAATTCCTGCCTTCGTTATTCAAGGAAAAAATGGAGATGCAACATTGACGAAGAAGTTGGGTGTAGAAGCATACATCTTAGAACACAGTGGTTTACCATTGGTAGCACCACAAATCCGTAGAGCAAAATTCAACGACTCTGCATTTCACAAGTTGGTAATGAAGGTCAGAAACCAAATGCTCCAATTCTATGTGTCTAACGGAATTGTCTCAAAAACAAGTATGCTGAGATCTAGAGAAGAAGAAATAATCGCAGAAAACATTCTTCTTGTTACATCAGGAGTTTCTGATGGTAGAGACATCGATAAGAAATACACTGAACGAAAAACTACTGCAAAGTTGAATAGTTATCTTGATGGAAAAGATCCAATAAGATTACTACAAGGATATTTTGGTACAATCAACAGTATGTTTAATGAATTTGACAAAAAAGGCAAATGCATTGGTGGTGGCTTGAAAGGAACTGGATTTGATAATCCAAACAACTTCTATGGATTACTTGGTGCAGTAAAGAAAGCACTTGATGAAGGTATAATGCCTAGTAATCATAAAGACGTAGTACAAATAGGAAACAAGATGAAGAAACTCGTACTTGAAGTTAAAACAACCTTACAAGACATAAGGGACAACCCTTCGAAAGTACCTCCTCAAGTATTGAAGTATCATACGACAATAAGTAGAGGAACAAGAGATCTACAAAATAGAGAAGATAGAATCAACATTCTATTTGATATAATCAAACGGAACTAGATTCTACCCTCATGGTCATCTCGGCAAAGTTGACCAAATCCTCTTTTTTTCCACTATGATTTAACTCTTTTTTTGTACAATCCAATTTTTTTCAGTATAGTACAAAAAAATATCTATATGGTAGAAACTAGGAATAATAATAGAAAAGGGAAAGGGATCTGAGAAAGCCGATCTCTTGTTGATTAAAAACGAAGGCAGATTACCTTCGGGCAAGAACTAGGCTACCACTTGTAATCTCAGCAAGTGCCTGAGTACCAAATGAATTTTTATTACACTTTTTTAAGATTACGATACTTGCCACCTTTTGCAGTAACTTGTTTGAAATGCTCACCTAAAGATCTAGACTATCTAAACAAGCATCCAAAGTTATATCATCACAAATTATTCTTATGGGCATTAGCAGTAAAGATTAGAGATCATCACAAATGCATAATATGTCAAGCATTAAACTGGCAGATGGAACCAAGAGAAAAAGGTGAGATACAAGCACATCACATTTTCCCATTAGATCTTTTTCCAGACTTGATGTTTGTTATTGAAAACGGAATGACTTTGTGTAACTTGCATCACAAGAACTTACATTACAAACAGTTTAACAAAATAAAAAATGTTATTTTAGAGTTTGGAGACGTACCAAATCCATTTGAAAAACAAAATGAAAAAGAAAGTTTCATACTTTGATCACTGATTAAAGCAAATTTCAAACTTTATTTTTTTAGGTTTCGTGTGGCGTGGGCGAAATTTACAAAAAACTTTTGTGTGTAAAAACTTTTGTGGACTTTGACAAAAAACTTTGTCAGTCATAAAATGATTTTATACATCCGATTTTCAGATCATGTGATCACAAAGGAGGTGATGTAAATGAGAATAGCAAGAAAACTTAGAACGGACAAACGTTCAAAGATGAGAGTCAAGGCAGACGTACTTGCAACAAAAGTAATTCTGCAAATTGACAACCTATCTTTGAAACTGTCTCACGTAGAGGCAAGAAGAGTAGCGACAACGCTGGAGAAGGCAGTTAACATACAGTTAACTCACAGGGAGAAAACAATCTCTTCCTCTTCTTCTACTCAACAGGTTCTAGTAGAACCAGAACAGAAAGAAGAGTTACCAGTGTTGACAACACTGGATAGAAGATTGGAGATATGCAGATACATCTATCAAGTAATCAAGGAGAAACATCAAGACATACCAAAATACAAAGTATCAAAGATAAATCCATTCAGAGCAGAAAAGACTTGTAACAGCACATCATTAGGACATGCATTCGCACACTGTCACAATCAGAGTAGAGGAAAATACAAGTACAGAATCTGTATCAAGCAGAAAATGTTACTTAATCCATTATACAGACAACAACCAAGATACCCAATTCAAGGAACAAATCTCAATGATGTATTTGAAAACTTGGCAGATATGATGTCACATGAAATGGCACACTTGAAAATAACTAGGTGTAGTCACTGTAAAAAGTGGAGAGCAAGGTATGAACAACTGCATAAGACGATCATCACATCAATTCGAAATGGAGAATTCTTCAAAAACATGCCTGATAACTTGAAAGAATCCAAGACGTAGAGGTAGAGGTAGAGGTAAAAGTGCGATCAACATAACTCTTTTATCCTCCTACTTTCAATTCACTACTACCAATGGAATACAGGGGACTAGGCATAATCTTTATGGCAATAATGTTATTTGCACTCTCCCCTGTGGGGTTAGCATTCGGGCAAGATTCAGTTGTTGTTCTTGAAAAAGAACCTGTATCCGAATATTCTGTCGAGGAAGTAATCGAACAGTACGGTATAAGAATTCTCTACGAACCAACGTTAGAAACTTTCACCGCACTAGGAACTGGTCTTGCTCAAAGTGCAACTCTTATCGCTGGATTCTTAATTACAATTTTCATTGGATGGTTAGCAGGAAGATTTGCAAGTGGTGTACTCAGACGAATTATTAAAAAATGGTTTGAACATGAAAAACTTCTCAAAGCAATTGGAATGAATAAAGAAGAATTTGCAGAATCAAGTTGGAGACAAGTACACAACTTAATTCCATTTACAGTAAAGTGGTTTATCTGGTTAGCATTCTTTATTGTTGCAATTGATCTGTTACAAATTCCACAAGCAACTGGTGCGCTTACAGAACTATGGGCTTGGATACCAAGAATAGTTGTTTTCATAATTCTAGTTTCTGTTGGATTCATCATTGCAAGAATTGCATTAAAGTGGATGAGTGATACAAAACCAGAATTATTTGGTAAGGAAGGAACAGTACAACTTGCAAAGGGACTTGTGCAAGGAATAATATTCGCAATAATTTTCGGCATAGGAATAACAACATTAGGCGTTGGAGAGGATATAATTCCAATTCTGTTTTGGGTTATCTTAGCAGGATTCATGGGTATGGCAATTGCAATTGCAGTTGGATTAAGACATACTGCAAGATACTGGAGTGCAGGAGAAGCAATCAAACGAGACATTGAGGGAGGCGAGATTGAAATTGGAACACACAAAGGAACTGTTGTTAAAGTTGGAATCACACATACAAAACTTAAAGAACAAAATAAAACTGTATTATTACCAAACGAATCATTCGAAGCAAATGCAATTACAATAACTAAAGATCCACCAGATAAAGAAGAGAAGAAAAAAAATGCCTAAAGCAAAACCATTCGGTGGTTACAACATAAAATTTGAAAACTGTCCAGAAAGTATGGAAGATGTTTTCGGAAAAAAACCACTTAGTCCATCAGAGATGACAAAGGTTCTCTGGAAGTTTATAAAAAAACATAGACTGTCTGGATACAATGATTAAGCACCAATAATCCACTCTGGTACTAATCTCAATTTAGAACCACATGTTTTACAGAAGATACGACCATCAATTTCATAGGCATCATTAACTCCATGTGATTCACAACAGAATTTTTTCAGAACTACCTTGTCATAATTACCAAACACGAAGTTGAGACGGAGAGGCTATTAACATATTAGGATAACAAGAAAAATTGACTTTGGAGTGGAAATAAAGGGGTAAACGGTCAGGTTTTTTGAGTTTGGTCAGCAATACATGACCGCATCTGGTCAGATTTATCACTTTTTTTTTCTAGGCGATATATATACAAAAACTACCAGAAAATCCTCAGAAAAAACTAAGATTTTACAAGGGTTGTTTGTGATGCCATTTTTCATTCACAAGTGATTTTGTTGTGATATAACTTTGAGATTTTTTATTAATTTACGAATAAGAAAAATTTCAAATCACTACGTAGTATATTTGAATTGTTCGTTTATGTGAACAAACAATAAAACATATACTACTACTACTACTAATTTACTTAATGGTAGCAAACAAAAATCGAGTTAGCAACTCACAAAAATCGGAAGAGAAAAAATTTAGTATGAATGAAACTGAATTATTAGAATCTAGTAGATTAAGAAAAATATTTTCTGAGCAAAATTTAGAATCAACCAAACTAGGAAAGAGGTTTTACGTTTGAGTCAAAAAACAAAAAGAAAGAGAACAAGAAATTGCGGTAAAAGAGCAAAATTAAATTCTCAAGGTTTTAAGACTTACAAAAATTTTAGAATATACATTGCTGAGACATCTAATGGAGGCTATAGTAGAAATCCTAAACCAGCACCTAGATCACAAATTGTAGATATAGTTAGAGATCTATGGAATAATGACAAGTCAGTAAAAGCAATGCGTAAACACATTAAAGAAATTAGTATTAGATATACACAAAACGGTATTGCTGGTACATGGTTTAAAGAAAAACAAAAAATAGTTGTTAACGATAACGGAAGAGATACAATTCCATTTTACAAATCAGTTTTAATTCACGAAATAGTTGGTCACACATTTTGGGATTTTTCAAGAAAATATAGAAGATTAGAATTAATTGAATTTAACAAACTTGCAAATAAATTATCTCCAGTTAGCACCTATGTAAAAAAACATACTGATGAGTGGAAAAAAATTAATGATGAATATGACGACTTAGAACAATTTGAAAAGAGTATTGAACATATTCCAGACTATGATGCATCCGAAGAGTTAACTAAAGAATATCAAACAAAACAAGAATCATTTGATGAAAATAGAAAAACAAACGGTCATGATTTAATGACACGTTATGCTAATGAACAACATAGCGCAATTACTGAAATTGTTTATGGATCAAACGGTCATGACACTATACTAGATCAAGAGAACATTGATAAATTAATCAAACTGTGGGAAGGTTTACACTATTGAAAATTAAGAGAGGATTATTTTCAAGGCATTCAATAACATCTCATACGTTTGGAGATGGCATTGAAGATAAAATTGAAACTTACGAGTCTCCAACTATTGAAGGCGTTATTAAAATGGCAAAAAAAGGATTTATTGAACATTTTAAAAAACTAAAGTATGAAGAGAATTATATTATAATTGATCTCGAAGGTTCAAACGATAAAGTTGAAATCTTTAAGGAAAAAGAATTTTCCGATGGCTTTGAAGATTCTAGTAAAACTGTCAAAACATGGTTAGTAACAAGAAGTAAAAAACAAAATAGAGAAATTATAAGTCAACTTAAAAATTTTAGAAATCCAAAATATGAAAATAATCCAGAATGTGAGTTTTGTTACAAAAAAGTTACTCAGGTATTCAAGGATCATTTACTCAATGATGCAAAAACAGAAAAAATGGTGTGTGCTAAATGCAAAAAAGATTTAGCAATAATGAGAACTTTAGTTGAAAAAAGTGAGGCAAAAACAAAATGAATTTAAGTACACGAAGGAAAAAATTTATTTTAAATGCTAATCTTAGTGATTATAAATTAGCAAGATTTCATTTAAACAAATACTACGAATCAATAATAGCATGGGATAAAAGATACGGTAATAATCATACTTTAGATGAATTATTATCGTATGGTGATAAGTCATTTATCAAAATGTTTGAAATAGCAGAAAAGAAATTTTTAGAGGGATTAAAAAATTGAGTTTTAAAAAGATTGTACCATGCACAGAAGAGATCAAACAAAAAGCAATTCACTTTGATAACATGATAAACGAAAAACCTTTGCGACTCTATACAATCAGACCAAATAATTTATTTGGATTAAAAGGAGGGTTAGTATTTACTGGAAATTCATTAGATAAGGCAGTTGAAAAAGTAATTGATAACGCATTGCCTTTAGCATTCTTTAAAGTTGACGATCAAGAAGAGAGAATAAAAATTTTAAGAAAAATAAAAAATGTTGCTAAAGCATTAACCCTTGATAATGTTATAATTGGATTAAACGGAAAAAAGAGATCTGAGGCATGGATTGAAACTGCTTATGATGTTGAAAAAGGAGATACATTAAGGTATGACGATCTAGATTTTGATAATAAATTAAATGAATGCTATTTCTATTGTCTAGAAAAAAACGAAGAAAAATGGGTGAATGAAGATTGATCGTTAAATGTATGAATACTTCATGTAATAAGATCATTGATGTAAGAGAAAAAGAAATTCATCTCAAAGTTTTTCATCCTAACTACATTAGTTTAGTTAGAACAACAAAAAATTATCCAGATCTAAATAGATTCATGACTCCAAAACAAATTATCCAAAGTGTTTTTGAGGTAGTAACAAACTGACTTTATCAACAAGTACAATACAAAAAGCAAAAACTCTAGTTAAGAAGGGATTTGTTAAGGTAGATCAAGATTCAGACTTTGTATTTTATGTTAGATCGAGTAGTGGTGGACATTACAAAGTAGAATACTTAAAAAATAATAACAAGTTTGATCTTTATTGTGAGTGTGACGGATGGAAATATAATCAAGATTGTTCACACTGTCATGCAGTTAGGATATTCAAAGGAGGCAAAAAATAGATTGAATCTCAATATTTTCAATACTTTATGTTGTACTTTGATCTCTATGATAGTTGGAGGATCAATTAGTGTCTCAATGTTAGGAGTTTTTCAATAATTCCTAAAATTTTCAATATTCTCTAAATTTATGAAAAAACTCAAAAAAAGTAAAAAAATCTAAAAAAAGTTAAAAAAACCAAAAAAACCAAAAAAACCAAAAAAATCCAGATTTTCAAGTTTTTGCGCCAAAACCTCAAAACACTCAGATCGTGACTGTATAGAGGCTATTTTGGCTAAACCTTCAAAAATCCCTCAAATCTCAAAAAACTGGTTATTTTTTCTTTATTTTTAGAAAAAAAGTAAAATTTGGGTTATTTTCATTTTTTTAAGGAAATTTGGGATTTTTCTTAGTATTTGGCAATTTAGGCAAAAATTCAAAAACCCTACGTATAGGAATTGAATTGTTGTTCAAATTGAACAAACAATGCTTAATAACTACCACTACTACCAATTATGTTAATGGTAGACAAACAAAATCGAGTTAGCAACTCACAACAAATCTTTCAAACGAAAGAAGATCGAACAGAGTCAATAACTTTGTTAAAGAATGCAACAAATATTGTTGAAAAACCTTTTTCAGAGCAATTAGACTTGGTTGAATCTCTTAGCATTCTAAACGATGAAGAGAGAAAAATAGTTGATCTTAGTGCATGTTGGTTTATCCAGTATGATAATAACACATACTTGGTACAATCAAACAAACTAAAAGATCAGTTAATTCCTAAAGGATCAACTGCAATTCGATCAAATCAAAGTGGACAACTACTTAGAATCTCAGCAGTTTCAGGAGGTTCAGGACTGTAGATGTCTCTACCAACTTTTTTTACTAATCAAATCTATTATTGTATAGAAAATCACGATAACGAAAATCCTTTGAATGAAGGTAAACACAATTTTATTTATGTAGAGAATTTTGGCTTATCATGTGAATTTTGTTTTTTACCAACTGAAAAAGCAAATTATAAACCAATGAAAAGAAAATCTAACAATAAATTTTATTTTGTTGAGGTAGAAAATTAAATGACTGTAGAAAAATATACTCCAACTATTAGGAAGGAAAAAGTTTTAGATATTCAAGGTACAAACTACGAATCTAAATTAGATTCAATTATGAATAAAGAGGGATTTATCAAAACAAGATTGAATGAAGAGGTAATTATTCAAGCGGTATCTCACAAATTGTATAAAGATCCAGAGTCAGGATTAAGAGAACTATACAATAATGAGGCTTATCATGGTTGTTTAGTAGCAAAAACAAAACACAATGAAAAAAACGCATACATCAAAGTCTCATTAAACACAACAACTAGAAAATTAATCATTCAAGGTTTTAACTCATTAGGAATTACGGAAGAGGTTTTTACAGAAATTTTAACTGAATTAGGTACATCAGGTAATAAAGACAGAACTAAAACTGGTAAATTCGGTATGGGTTTTGCATCATACACAAAGTTATCAGACATTATGATTTTAGAGACTGAATGTATTAATGGAGATTGTTATGCAGTATTGGCTAAAGGAGGATTAGGATTTCAAAAACTTCCTAAACCAAAATTAGAAAAGACTGGTACACGATTAACTTTAACACTACGAAAAGATGTTAACTTTGAAAAATTAGTTAGCATGTTATCTAATCTTGGAATGACATCTGGAATTACAACTTACTTTGAATTAGAATCTCCAAAATCAATTAATGAATTCAAATCTGGAATATACACACTTGAACAATTTAGTTACAAACAAATTTTTGACAATATGAATAATGCAAGTTCAGATCATTATTCCTATTTAAAATCAAGTCTAGTAAATGACCAAGTTGAAGTTCATTTAAGTTTAGCAGTTGATAGTAACGGTTCATTAAAAAATGACAGAAATAAGAAATTTTATCTTTGTAATAGTCCTATTCAAGTTCTATTAGATGAAGATTCAACAAGTGACAGAGCATACAATCTTGATGAGGATGAAGATTCAGACGAATACAAATTAGCAGAACAAGAAAGAGATAATTATAAAACAACTAGAATTGATGAAATTGAATTTGCAAATTTAGTTGTTAACATGAAGGATGAGGATCTTTTTGAACCTATGCAAGATCGAGAAAGAACAACTAAAGATGCGGAAAAAAGATTAAGAAAAATTATAGTTGATTTGTATAATGAGACTTTGAAAAAAATAAAACCATGTGAGAGTTTAGATTCATGGTTCAATCATGAACACAAATATTTTATTTCATCTAGTGAGGCAGATATAGTTTCAATTCTAGATGACAAGTCAAAAACAATTCAAAAATTCCTTAACACTAAAGTTATGGAATATGATCTCGATGGTAGAATAAAATATGATACTAAAGAATTAAAAGACATTATTGAAAATTCTGAAAATTACTTTTACGTAAACAAAAAAGATAAGAGAGTAACAACTCTACTTGAAGAAAACTTTGAAGATTTCTTTTTAGTTATGGTACATCCAGATAAGGAACCATATTTTGAAAACAAAACTCTATACAATGACACAATTAAGACTTTGAAATATTTCAAATTCAATGAGGCAAAACAGTATTGTAAAGATCATGACTTTAAGGCAAAAAGAGTTCTTGGAGAAAAAGAAGATCGAACAAGTGAGGATATAGTTCTGCATTATTCTGATACAAATAATTCTTATTCTGGTTATGGACATTCAGACACATACGGAGAATACACAAAAACGGTTAGATTAGGATCAGATGACTTTGAAGATCATAAAAGTCTAATTATTCAAGTTGCTCCATTCTCTTGTTACAGAGATGTTTTAAAACAATTCAAAACTGATTATTATCTTGCAAGTGAAAAAAAGAATATAGATGCACAAACTTTAATTGAACTTCAAAAAAATCTAAAAGAAAAATTTGCAAAATGGGAGTCTAATCATGAATTTGTAACACTTGAAAAAATTCTAAAGTACAAACAAGTTACATTAAACTTTGAGTGTTTTGAAAATAGCCATGAAGATTCAACTAAAGGATTAAGTGAAATTCCAAAAAATAAATTGTATATTGTTGGAGGATCTAAAAGTCTGTTTGAGTTAGCATTAATTCTAATTTATAATGGTGTTGACTACGAAATAACCAATGAGTCTTTAGATGGATATTACAAACCTAAAGTAAAGGCTTTAGAAAAAACTCTAAACTTAATTGGTGAGGATCTTTATGAAGGAAAATTTGACGATATATTTCTGTATGAAAAGTATCTACTAAAGGTTAGATCATTTGAAATTAAAGTTCAAGATCCAATTCTTAGGAAATTATTCAAGTTAAGTCATGATGAAAAGAATCTAAAAGAAATTTCAAACGACATTATAACTCTAAACGAAAAATACAAAATTGAAAAACCAGTCCTTAACAGAAAAGAATCGGAGTATATATCATAGGTTATTATCATGTTACTTGAAGATAGAGAAGATCAAATTATTGTTCTTGATTTAAACGGTAAGGTAGATACTTTTCCTAAAACTGATTACTTTATTCTAAAGTTCAAGGATTTTGATGGTGACAGAATTTTTTATCAATTCGATAAAGACTCATACGTTCAAGAGACTTACAATGATGGGATCTTTAACTGCATTTACAAAAAAGAAAGAATGCAGATAAGACAGGCAAATAAAATTGCATTTAGTATTAATTGGCATAAAAATAATAAAAATCCAGTATTAGGATTAAAACCATTTGAAGAGTTATTCAAGAAAAACTTTGCACACAACATTCAGTTAGATGTTTTAAAATCAATTCTAAAACCATTTGAACATAGACTAAAGTTTGTTGACGATGGAATAGAGATTGATGAAAGATTTTTTGTAAACAAAAATGCTCAGGCGCATTTTAAAAATCAAGGAATCTATGAACCACTTTGTATTGTTGCTAAAGGTTATTTAGAAAATTTTGATGTCGATTCAAAAATAGGTGAAATTGAGATTAATGCAAAGTCATTAGAAATTGTTGCTAAAGTAATGTTTTTGATAAAACCAAACATGAAGGATAGTGTTTTTACAGATCAGATTGAAAAAGGAAATCCAGAATTGTTTGAAGAGTTAAAGAGGGATTTTTAATGAAAACTAAATTCAAAAATTATCATAATGTAAAAACAATAGAACAAGCAATAAATCATAATGATATACAAACTAGAAAAATCAATAAAGATGAATCAAAAATTAAAATTAAATATCAAAAAATTGAAAATCTAAAAAACGTAATTAAAAAAATTGAAAATGAAATTACAGATTTAGAACATCACCCAAATTTAAGAGAAAGTTATGTACTTGATGAAAATAATCATTATGGATATAATCAAGTTTTAGAATTATCCAAAGTTGAAAAAGTTGCTATTTGTACCGATCGAAGTGGCAGTATTCATTATGCAATGACAATTTTTAAATTAAATGGTAAATGGTTCAAAGTTGAAACTCGAATCATTGATCCTAATGATCACAATTCAAAATACACGAACAAGTTACTACAATTAACTAATGAGGAGTTGTATTGGTCATGAAGGCAATACTCGAAGGGAATCAAATTTCACTTAGTTTTTTTCATAAAGTTAGTTTCCATAAGCATGTAAAATATAGTACAAAGTACAAAAATTTAGATAAAAATCCTCATTGGGATTCAGAAAATTTCTATATCAATCCATTTTATTATAACGGAAAATTACACTTAATTATTACTCCAAAATTCTTAATGAGTGCTAAATCAAAATTTTATTTCATAAAGAAAAACCATTTCAGAGCAGTATCTAGTCATGGCATAACAGACTTTGAGATTTTGGAGGATTTATCTTGATTACTGTTACTAACCTATTAACTCTCGACTGTTTGTTCACTTTGAACACACAACTCTTTAATACTACAACTACTACTACTACTACTAATGGAAAACAACCAAACCATGACCGTAGAATCGGAGGCAGAAAAATTGAATAGAAAAGAAAGGAAAAATCAAATCTCAGAAATTTGGAGAGAATTACCATTAAATTATAGAAAATATTTTGCTCTTTGTGATGACTGTGGTGTTATAGAAAGATACGGTTCAATGTTCTATGCGGAAAGAGCATCAAAAAAACATGAAGGATATAAAAAATACGCTGGTCATATAGCACATGCAGAATGTAAACCACAATTCATTAAGACACATCAAATTCAAGGTTCAAAACCAAACATACAGAGAAATTGTGACTTAGAAAGATTACTAGAAGATCCAGAAAATCAAAAATTATTTACTTTACACACTTCGGATCTTATCTTAGCAAATTTTGTTGACGAAATATCATACCAGTTAAGAAAGAAAAAAGATCCAAACTTTTTTGGTTCAAAATATTGGTATGACATTATAGAAAGAGGAGATTCAGTAGAAAGAGAACTACAGAGAAGGAAAAAAGAAGATGAGGTTGCAGTTTCATCTTTAGCATTCCCAATACAACTTTCAAAAACGATCAAGGCTTTACCAGAGGTAATTGTAAGATGAAAGCACAATTAGCAAAGTCAGAATTAGTTTATGATAATGCAGATGAAAATCATTATAAAATTCGAGTTCAATCTTTACCAGATCCAACTAGAGTTCGTTTAATTATCAATCCAATTAAAGATCAACTTCAAGAAGAGCATCAAGATCAATATAGATATTGGATTAGTTTCAAAAAAGCATCATTAACAAGTTTAATTGATTCAGTTGATGACTTAACAAAAAAAGATGTTGTTAGAGATATTATGACCGTTAAGAATGCAATTTGTTTTACTAGAGACGGAGTTTTGTTTTGTAAACATTATGATACGATTATTTTTGCATACGAATTACAAAGTAAAAAGGTTTTAGAGTTATATGCTAATTGTTCACAGACTACAAACAGACAATTAGATTATATCGTGTCTTGGTTAAAAAAACAAGGACATATTGATCAGAATAGATGGGATTGGATAAGAGAAAATCATACAAAGTATGAACCAACAACCAGAGGCGTAAAAAACAAGTTTTGGGATTCTGAATATGGAGGCGGATTTTAAAAATGAATCAAAAACAATTCCTAGAATCAGGAAATTATTTAATTGATGAAGTCAAAACAAGAGCAGAAAAAGGATCACCATACTTTTTCAGTCCTGCAACAATGAGAGGATTTTCAAGTCGTTTAAGTGAACTGTGCTGGCGTTCAGGCGAAAAAATTTACTTCATAACAAGTGAAGCCGATAAAGATTACATAAAACATTCTGGATCGGTTCGTCAATGGACTGTAAGATATATTTCATTAGACGGAAATATTGAAACATTAGGAAAATTCCAAGAACATCAAAATCTTAACGATGCAAGAAGAGCAGTAAAAGAGGCTTTAGTACATTGACAATTTACAAAACTTTCAAACACAAAAAAGATGCAAATAGATTACTTGAAATTCATTATGATGAAAATCCAGAGTCACCTAGAGAATGGGATGCACATAACGGAATTATGGTTTGTTGTCATAATAGATATAATTTAGGCGATAAACAATTTGAGGATGCACAAATTTTAGTTGAACATATCAACGAAATAAAACCTTTAGTAAAATTACCATTATATCTTCTTGATCATTCAGGTATTACAATTTCAACATCAGACTTTAATGATAAATGGGATTCTGGACAAGTTGGTTTTATTTACACAACTAAAGAAAAATTAAAAAAATTAGGACATAAAAAAATTCCTACAAAGAAAAAACTTATTGAATGGTTAAAGAGTGAGGTTTCAGTTTATGATGATTATCTTAGGGGAAACGTTTTTGGTTATATAGAATACAAAATTGATCAATGCAATTTAGATCATGATCATAAAGAACAGATTGATAGTGTTTGGGGATTTTACGGATCAGACTTTGATGAAAATGGAATTTTTGATGGTGAGTTAGATAAAAAAGATTGGGAGGAAATTTAATTGGCAATTGAGATTTATTCTACAAATCCAAAATATCTTAAAAAATTATTTGCAGAAAAAATTCTAGTCTTAATGAATGGAAATCCTATTGATGACTATAACGAAGTTTTATCGTTTAGAAAGTTCTCAAAAATTACTAGACGACTAAAGGAGGAAGGATATTAAATTGAGTTTACAGAGATTAAAAGAACAAGAAGATCAACTTTGTGATTCAAAATTTGATTTAGAGTTTGATATTTTTGAAAAACTTGGTTCTTTAATTCAAGCAAAGTGGGATTCAAATTCATTAAAGTTTGATCTTTCAAAAATGTTATCTGAACATGAAAAAATTTCTGTAGATCTCTATGATGTATGGGATGAAATAAAAGTTTTGGAGGATAAAAAATAATGTGTGACATCAGAAACTGTTTGAGATTAGGACATCATATAACCGTAAAATTTCCAAACCAAAAAGACACTATGGAGATCTGTGATTTCCATTGTGACGATTCCATAAAGCAGTATGAGGTAGTTGAAAATTGACTCAAGGTTATTGGGATGGAGAATTAGATGACATTTTTGAAGAGTTTAATGAAAAAAATCTTACAAAATATATCAAAGTAATTCTAAAAGATATAAAATTATTCAAAAAAGGAGATGAGATTCAAGTTAGAAATCTTGAATATAATCCAGAGCAAAAAGGAGATACAACTTCATACTTAGGATGTGATTTTCAAATACTTAACAAGTTAACAAATAACATAACACAAGGATTTTGTTCTGGTCATGGAACAACACTTGGAGATCCAGATTCAGATTCTTACTATGAAGAGATTCTAGACTTATCAGTTGAGGTAGATCAAAATTGACATACAAAGGACAACAAATCAGACCAGCAAAAACTTTCATCTTTAGATTTGAACATACTGTTACAGAAAGTGATTTAGAAACCGCTAAAGACATACTTGATGAAAATCCAATTTTCTTACGTGCTGACGACTACAAATTAGTTGGTACAAGAAAACCAACATCAGAAGAGTTGTCTTACTATAACGAATTTGAAAAAGAAGTTATTGATGACATGGAGGCAAGTGGAGAATTAAAATGAATCAATTTGTAAAACACTGTGAACAATGCGCAGAGTTTAATGAATCAGTGGATAAAGCAATTAAGCAATGGGGTTATTGTAATGATGAAAAAATACAAGAATGGTATAATTTCAAAGATGTAACATTTTTTCCTAAAGTAAATCAGATTGAAACTTTTGAAGATGGATCAACTATACATCAACAAGCACCAGACAGATACTATTGTAAAGACTGTATTGCATCATGGGATAATGATGCTTATGACGATTATTCCTACGAAGAGTTACCAGAACAACCAATTAAAGTGGAGGTTTTGAAATGAGTTTCAGTTGGAGAGAGAGATTAAAGAGAGCAAAAAAAAGAATACTTGAAGGTTTAGAGATCGAAGAGTCTCAAAAAGATGAGGTATGGAAATACATTTGGGATAACATCGGATCATTTTGTAGAGAGTCAGACGAACAGGTAAAATTAGTTTATGGAGATAGATGCAACATTGACGAAGAGGTAGAAAAACTCTATCAAAGTGAATTCGATGAGATGACAATAGATATTGTTGAAAAAATCCTTGAACGACTTGGATATAAGTTAAAGAAAAAGAAAAAAGCAAAAAAGAAAAATAAAAATGCAGAGCAGACAGAAGAGCAAACTGATTCTGATTCTGATTCAGATTCCGATACTGATTCAGAAATTGCAGAGGAGCAACAAACAGAGGTAGTTACACATTGAGAAATTACAGTAGTTGTTTGGCTAATTATGTACCAATGAGAAGAGATTCAGAATTAGTTAGGATTGAAAGTTCATTATCAGATATTAGAGATGTAAAAAAATCATTCCAATTCAGACTTCAATATGGTAAAGGAAAATTAAATGAAGGAATTATTCAAACTCAAATTTATGAACTAGAAAGAATTGAAAATGGAATTGTAAGAGTTCTACAAAAATTAGAGAGGGTACAAAGTTGACTAGAAAAAATTATGATCAACCAATAATTGACGGATCTTTATTATCAGAAAATTATACTCCAACTATGAAAGGAGCAATGGCAATAATAGAATACATTGGAAAAATTGTTCTTGGAGTTTCAGAACAAGATTCGATCGTAAAGATCCAGAAAAAAGAAGGTTTACCAAATTTCCTTAAAGAGAGAGACAGAATTGAAAAACTTGAGAACAAAAAATTAACTCCCGATGAATTAGAGAACTTAGAAAATAAAATTCGTTATGAAATATTTCCTTCAAAAATTGGCAATAAGACAGAGATAATGAGATTACTATTCATGACTGTATGTACTGAGGAAAATCCATTCTGGAAAAAGATTTCTGAACAACTTAGAAAAGAATCAGCAGACATTGCTCAGAAAGTTTTCAGGATTGAACAAGCAACTAACGACAACGATGACAGGGATCACTTATGAGGTTAATAACATGGCTTTAGAAACAAATCTATTAAAAAAATTACTCGAAGATGATTGGGTTTTAGTTACCTACGACATTAAAGGTAGACACTACTCGGATGAAGATGCAAGACAGGCAAGAATAAGAAAAGAAAGAAGGCAAGGAGCAACAGCAGAAGAGGCTTTAGAGACTGTTAGTTGTGAAAAGAGAAATCTCTTTAGAGAAAAACTTGAATATCGATTTGGTGCGGTTAAACAAAATGATTCTGTTTACTTTGTACCAGCAAAACTTGCAAGTAAGAGAGAAGAGTTAATTGAGACTTTGAAATATTGGGCAGGACAATATGGAGTTGACATTAAGGCAGTTGGAGTTAACATTGACGATCAAGAACAAGTAGAAAATTTATCAAATCAATATACTAGAAATCTAAAAAATTTGTTAAAGGAGATGAATGATAACTTGAAAGAGTCTTGGAAAAAGATAAAAGATCTTGAAGATGACGTTGCTAAAGATCCAAAAAAGAAACTTACAGGTGCATACAGAATAATTGAGGGAGTATCAACTGAGTTTACAGACGTACAAGCATTGATTAATCGTTGGGGAAATGAGGATGACCAATGGGATCTTGATTCTTTAAAGTACAAAGTCATTCAATTAATTCAAAGATGGAATAGTATTAGAAAAAGTAGAAAATTAGAAGAACAATCATTCGACTTGAAGGATAAGGGGATTAGAAAATGAGTTCGTGGGAAGATAAAGTTAATGAGATTTCAAACAATCGTCATATAGATAATTCAAAGATAAGGATTAATGCAGTAATGGAAATTAGGAAAAACTTGAATATTCTTGTTAAATATTTGAGAAAAAAGAATTTGACAATGGATGAATTAAGACTTTATCTTGAAAACGAAGTTATCGAATACTTAGATCAGTATGAGGCATGTGATAAAAAAGGACATGATATAAGAAATTTTAATCTTGATAAAGATGAATTTCCATGTTTTCTTTGTGATGAAAAAGTTGGTCTTGATTTCGTAAAAGGTAATGATGGCAATTACAGGAGAAGAAAAAATTGAAAATTACAATTAAAATTTGCTCTCAATGTGAGGATAATTTTAATATTGAAAATGCAAAATATAGAAATTTTTGGCAGTTACCACTTTGCGATAATTGTTATGATAAAGGTTTGAAACCTTTAGGATTTCCTAAACATTGGATTTGGAAAAAGGAGATGTTAACAAATTGACTAGAAGTAAAAGACATGATTACATACTTGTAAATCTCGATTTAACTCCAAGAAATCTTTGGAGAATACATTGGGATGAACAGTTTGAATATACAGACAAAAAACATGATGGATATGCAGTAGAGACAGATGATGATCAAATACCAGACTCACAGTTAATCCGTTATGGCGCATCGGTTCATGATTACTTAGAAGAACATGGAATGGAATGTGAAGAGGTAAATGGAGACGATATAATTTTCTGGAGGAAACAAAATGATTAAGAAAGTAAAATTAGAACAAGGTGAATCTTCTGGAAAATGCGGAAACTGTGAAGTAAGATACATTTGGAAATACAAACCAAGAGTAAGTGAAGCATATTGCCCAAAATGCAAAGCAAAACTATTTCCTACAACATGGCAGTTAAGATACAAAGTAAGTAGAAGAAAGATTCTCACAGGTAAAAGACTTCCAAACAACGAGTTTTGGGAAGGAAAGAAATGGGAGAAGTTAGAGGAGATTCAACTATGATAGACAAACAAGTTATTCTAACAATGTTAGATGAGATATTAGAAAGAATGGAAAAGACAGCGATTAAAATCGAAATACTAAAGGAGAAATTAAAATGAGTAAGACTCCAGAAATTCCAAAAGAATTTGAACTTGCTATTGCCAATGCTATTCGTCAATTAGTGGAAGAGGGTAAAGTCAAAATGTGTTTGGATAAAAAAACCAGAGAGACATCATATTATCTTACTGAACGTGAACATGAGGTTGATCTCGAAAACGTTGATCTATTGGATGGAGAGGAGAAATTAAAATGATTACTTTTGATTATAAAAAACATTTACTGAATTGCCATTGGTCAAATTGTTCAACGTGCAAAAAAGCGTATGAAAAAATGATGGAGAGAAAAAATTGATTAAATGTTCTCTATGTGAACAAGAATTTAATGAGAATGATCCGTTAATTGAACAAAGAAAAAAACGACACGAATTAGGCAGACATACACATCATACAGTAATTAGTCAAAGAGACGGATCAATTTGTTCAAAACCAATGGGAAATTTGGTTTATGGAAAAGTAGAATGGAGAAATGAAAATTGACATTCATTCAAAAATTTAGTGAGGCAAAAATTGTATATAGAAAAATTGCTAAAGAATTCAACATCAAAAATCCTAATGACTGGAATAAATTTGTAAAGACAAAAGACTTTAAACAATACAAAAATCTTCTACCAAAAAATCCAGAAGTTTACTATTCAAAAAAGAATGTAATTAAGAGAATGGGGATTAAAAATTGAGTAAAGATAACAAGTTAATAACCATACAGTTAGAGGTAGAGAACTAATGAGTTGTAATACTTGTAGAAGAAGTGATCCTCACTGTCATCATTTCTTTGATAAATCTAAATGTGTTTTTTGTGGATATGAACCATTTAAAGATGAGGTAGAGAACTAATGACAGATAGAAACAAGACAGGAGATGCAAGACAAAGACCACGAAAGAATCTAAAAAGCAGAAAATTAACGAAGGAAGAATTTGAAAAGACAATAAAGAACAATCACATGGTTTTAGGAAAGGATAATGTTTGGAGATTTCCAAGTGAGGTAGAGAAAAAATGAGTTTTCAAGCACCATTATGCAAAAGTTGTTTTCACACTGATCCAGATTACTCTTCACTTGGAGTCAACGAAAAAGGAATAATCAAGTTAAAGTGTGTACACTGTGGAGCAGTTTCGGAGAAAGATTAGATTGAAACAAACTTCATCCGATGGGAACAGAAAAATGAAATTTTACGATTACGATATTGTTCAATGCAGATGGTGTTACAAAAATATTCCAAGACAAGATGCCAAATTAAGTCAATCAGATGAAGATAAACCAGAACATTATGAGTTGAATCCACGAAATGAAAAAGATGTTTATTTTGACGAAAACGGTAAAAGATTATGGGTTTATTGTAGTGACTGTGATAAAGAGATAATTGAAGCAAATAGGGATGATTTTTCAATTGAGTGAAAAGAAAACTAAAACAGAGATTTTGGAGGATATAGATCAATACATGGAGGAATGTTGCATTAACATCTTTGAAAACCTTCAAGCAAACGAAGTCACCCTAAATGGAGAGGAGATCCTCCGATCAGCAGATGAGTTCTATAAGAAATTAGATCATCAAAACAACAAAGTCATCGTTACAGGAGACGGTAAATTTGCCTAGTTTGTTCATAAGTTATAGAGAAAACAATATAAGATATACTACTACTACCAAAGGTGTAGAATTACTATGAGTCAGGTACATGAAAGAAAGGTGCATTGTGATAACTGTGGCTACTCTTGGGTATCAAAGTCAGATATGATTATGATTACATGTCCAAGTTGTATGCGCAAAGTCAATACTGAGAAGAAACGTAAGTAAATTCGGTCAACTAACTGTTTAGGTGGAACAGGGGAAATGCTTCTTTCGGATAACGAAATTTTTTGTTAATTTACGCCCAATATTTTTTCTAAACCGCTACGTAGCATAATTGAAATTCAATCAGGCATCAAAACAGGAAAAAACTAAAGTCGATTTTTGTCGTTACCTGCACCTGCTGGATAACGCTGAGTCACGAACAGAAGGTGTTCAGCAAAAAGCACATACAATACTTTATAACTACTACTATAACTACTACTACCAATGGCTAAGAACAACCATAAGACCGTAGAATCGGAGGCAGAAATCAGCATAGTGATTCTTGACGAATCACAGACCATAAGAGGTCAGAAAAATTGAGTGATATGAAATTAGCATTCAAGGTAGTAAACCAAATTGGTATTGACAGACTTTGTGCTGAAACAAAGGATGGAGATGATTTGTTTACTATTGAACCATACTTGAATTGCAGAGAAAAAGGTTTTGCAATTACTCAGAATGTATTACCAAACGGAAAGTTCGTTCATCCATTTGAAGAATGTAAAACAGTAGTGTTTTCACAACATAGGAGAACAGATGAACTTGTAGTTTTTGTAGGAACAAGAAAATGGTTTGATGACGGTAAACAATTCTTACCTTGTGGAGACAAACACTTCGTTCCTAGTAATGAGACTTGGGAAAGACAAGATCCAACAAATAGATTTTCACCAACAAAATTACAAGATGCAGTAAAATTCATTGAGAATGAATTAGGATTGCCTCAAGTGTTAGAAGTATTGGAGGTTAAACAGAATTGACTTTAGATTATCTTCATTGTAAGAGACACTTCAACAGTTCAGTAAAGTTAGATCCAGTAGTAGCAGAAATGTTTGAAGATAACGAAAAAGAAGGTCGTATAGAATACATTCCAAAGGGTAAAGGATGCGATATTGTTATTGGTGGAAAAAACGGAAAGGAATGTGGTAAACAACCATTTGCTATAATCAAGTACAAAATAGATTATGAGGCAAGTGAACAAGGAGAAATGTATCCTATTGATTCATTAAGATGGTATGATGGTAAACCAATAAAACTAACAAAGAAAGAGGCAAAAAATATTGATTATGATGTATTTTGTGATTTATGTAAAAAGGTAATACCATTCAAAAAGGAAAAAGAAAATAAAATTGACGAAGGAAAACTAATTTTCCATTTAGTAACGGTTCATCATGATGACATACCAAAGAAAAAACATATTCATTTGAGTCCACTGGTAAGAAAGCATTTCCAATTCTATGAAAAAGGCTTGGAGGTTTTATGTTAAATGTTTGGTTTTGGTAAAATATTACTTGGAATATTGATTGGAGTTTTTGTTCTTCCATTCATATTTGCTGATCCACTTGGTACATTTGAAACAATTCAAGGTGTAATAGAAAAATTAAGTGAACTTGGTGGCGCAATAGGAGGTTCTACAGATTGATTAACGAAATAATTGGAACAATTTGTTACTTTATCATGAAGAGAACAGATCCAGAATGGACAAAACAGGAAGAAGAGAAGTACAAGTTCAAGGAGGAAAAACAATATGACTAAACAATTAACTCATCTTGAATATGTAATTAATAACATAAAAGACAAAGACGATGCTTTTCATATTAAACAATTGATTAGTCTAGCAGATAGAGTAAAACTACATACAGGAACATTGAACAATGGAAAAAAGTTTTATGAAGATAAACAAGCACTTGAAACTTTACAATATGCGGTTGATGAAATAGATCGATATTGTGTTGCGTTAGTTAAGTTAGGTAAATTCATCGATTACATACCAAATAGACAACATTATGGGGAGGAATACGATTGACTGTAATAAAAATAGAAGAAGGAGATAAATTAATTGCTGATGAAGGTATATCTGAATGGATTGTAAAAAGAGATTATGATTTCAATCCAGTCTTAGAACTGTTACCGTTTGATGAGAAAGCACATCAAAAGAGATTGAAGAATGGAGATTATGAAAATTGAGTTTCTTAGGATTTTTCAGTCCATTTAGAATTCTAACTGGAATGATCTTAACAGCATTCATAATTACACCAGTAATTGCTGATCCAGCAGAAACATTCACGACAGTTTCAGAATTTATTGCGAAACTGTCACCAATTTTTGAGGGTGGTGTTTAGATGGGATTAAGAAGTGCTTGGAAAGAAGATGGAATTCGCAGACTTGAAGATGAACTGGAATTCAATCAAGACATGTTTGATACATACGGAGATCAAGAGTACAAAGACATGATTATAAGAATTAAACAAGAACTTGACGAAGAAAGAGCAGACTTGGAGGAATTATAAAGTTGAGTATTTGTGATTTCTGTAAAAACGAGAATGCTACTTGGTTGTCAGCAAGTGTACATGCAGACTGTTTGAATTGGGGAGATGGAGAACACATCAATCCAATAGATCAAAGAGAGTGCGATTGTAATTGTTGTTATCCACAGGAGATAAGAAATTGAATTTAGAAATAAGAATCAGTTTATCAGAAAAGGAACAAAAGAAAGTATTCAGTTTCTTGAGAGGACTTGATGCAGAATTTATGGTTTATAATGCAGTAGGAGATCGAATTTACTCTACTTATGAGGGAGATAAAATTGATCATAGGTAGAGACATTACAAAGGAAGATCAGAGTGTTAGAGAAGGATACTTAAAGAAAGTAGACTTTGAATTAGATGTTCCAACATTCTTGAAAACCCATTCATTCCTACAATCAATAACAGGACATGGAAAAACAAATCTAATCTTAAATATTGTAGACGGTTTAATTCAAGAAAGACCAGACATTCAATTAGTATTCCTAGATGATCAAGAAGAGTTTACATTCATTCCAAGAAAATACAAGAACGTAATTCTAATTTCAAAGGACAGAACTCCGAATATATTTACAACAAAACATGCATTTGAGTTAGGAAAACAATCAAGAAAGAACGGACAGTCATTAGTTCTCAAACTTTCAGACTTTGCAAAAAGTGAAGATAAAGAATTGTTTGTAGCGAATTTTCTTGACGGATTCAAGTCAGAAGGAAAGAAGATTGGTACACCATGTTTATTGATAATTGATGAGGCAGATCTATTTGTTCCAACAAGATCAAAACGAAAGAACGTTGTTTCAAGGGATCCTATTATTTGGTATTGTAAGAGGGCTAGAAAATTAAATATTTCAGTCTTACTTGCAACACAATACTCATCGGCAGTTGATATTGATGCAAGAAGAGAGATGGAAAATTACTTCATTGGTAAAACAAAACAAAGAACAGATAGAAATGCAGTTTGTGAGATGTTAGGAGATAATTCAATCTTTGACAACTTAGGATGGGGATTAAAGAAAGGTCAGTTCTATGTTAGAGGAGATGCATTATCAAAGGATCTGACATTATTACTAACTAAAGAAACTAAAATAGAAAAAAGACTTGCAGGAGTTGACGAAGAGAAATCTTATTCAGACTTGTCAAAGATCTATGAAGAATCTATCACAGGACATCAAAATCTATCTCTAATTGAAATGTTACAAAAGAAAATTAACGACTTGGAAAAAGAATTGACTGTAACAAAGTCAAAGGAATTGACAGACGAAATACGTAAACACTTGATTGACATGGGATTCAATGATGGACTAAGGAAAGCAAAGGAACAGTACGAGACAGACAAAGGAAAGTTCACTAGATTTGTGGAGAAGTTGTAAATTGGTTCTTTATTACCAAAATTTCAACTGTGCTGAATGTAAACAAGATTTTGGTTCATGTAAGGCATCAACTTGTAGACTTAATCGTTATGGAAAAGTCATTTGTAGTTGTTGCACTTGGAATATTGAAAACATGGATGATTACAAATCATTCAAAGAACGAGAAAAGATAGGAGTTGCTAATAGGTTATGAACATTAAGCCAATAACAAAACCAGTTGATCAAAAGAAACTTTTGGATGATGATTTCAAAGAACTAGACGAATCAATTGACAATCTAAGAAAAAAAATGCAAAAATGGAAGGAGACTAGATCACAATGAAAGTAAAACGAAAGATAATTCCAGAAGATCAAACCAGATTGATTGACGACAATACAGCAATTGTAAAGTTTAGTGACTTGACTAATCCAAAACTAAATCCAACTTTAAGATTAGATGCAGACTTTGCAATTAAACTTGCAAAGAAAATAGAAAAACAAAACAAAAAAGACATTGTAGGAGAGGAAGGATATTGACAGGAAAGTATCCACAACAAATTGTTGAAGAATACAAAGAAGAAATTGCATCTAGACTTACTGCACAGAGACTTCGAAATTTAATTTGGGAGGAAATAAAGTGACTAGAAAGATTGCAAGAAAAAGCAGAATACTCCAAATGGAAGAGATGAAACTAAAGTTATTTGAAAAGAATGGTAAGAACAAGGAGAATAGACATTATCTATACCAAAAGTGGTTTCTTGATAAAGCAAAGTTATACACAGTAGTAAATGAAGAATTATCAAAAAAGGTTTCAGATAACATTAATGCAAAAATAAAACAATGCTATCATAACTGTTGGAATGCAGTTAATTCATTTCCAGACTTGGAGTATTGTGAAGGTTATTCATTCAGTGAAGATATTCCGATTCCAATAGAACATAGTTGGTTACTAAATTCAGGAGGAAATGTAATTGATCCTACTTTGGTCATTAATGGAAAATCATTAGAAAAACAATTAAAAAAATACGGTGTTAATAATTCAACAGAAAGAGAAAGAAGAATTGGTTCAGAGTATTTGGGAATAAAGTACACACTAAAACAGTTAAACAAATTTGCATTAGAGACAAAGAAAACAGGATCTTTTCTCTATCTATTATACAGGGAGGAAAACAAATGACAGGAATAATTATCTGTGATGGTTGTGGAGTTCCATTCTTTGCGCATGGTAGTGAAAAAAACTTACCAGATTATCTCAAAGGACTTCCATTGTTTATGGGAATAAGAAAACTAAAAGCAACTGAGGTTCAACGTAAAGGTCAAAGCGGTTACAGTAGAACAGCATACACAAGATTCCTTGATCTTTGTCAAGAGTGTGAAAGAAAAGAGAGGTTAGAAAAAAGATGAGAGTACACTGTAAACATTGTAATTATGAATGGGATACTAAAGTTACCAAAGTCTTTGTGACTTGCCCAAGTTGTTTGAGAAAAATTAAACTCGAAGAGTCGGAGGTTACAGTATAAAATGTTAGAATGTGCATTTTGTGGCAATGCAAATGTAGAAAAGATTACAGACGAACATTACAACTGTTCTATCTGTGGATTTGGATGGAACGGTAAACAACCAGCAAATATGACTAAGCATTTACAGAGAATTATAAATTTAACAAAGTATTTGATAGTTCAAAACCCTACAAAGTCTAGAGACGAGATAACAAATATTGTAATGGAAAAATTACATGCAATAGAAAATCATCCAGTAGATAAATTTGGATATTGCGAGTATTGCAATACGAGGTTCGAGTAAAATGCTTAATAACTACCACTACTACCAATACTTAATGATGATACAAAGTCACCCAAAGATTTTATCTATTTCAGATACTCTACCGTATGGGTTGTGCTTGTCAAGATTGTTGGAGGGCGAAAAAATTGTCTAAAAAGAATGATAAAAATGAAATCAAAGTAAATGTAAGTAATGACTCACTGAGAAACGCCACAACCAAACTAAGAGCAGGTCAAGGAAATAACTTTGGACAAGGAATTTCAGATAGGAGAAATGACAAGGTATCTGTAAATAGAGGAATGAAAGGCACAAAAAAATTCAGGATTTCTAAAGGAGAATTTATTGAAGATGGTTTTGGAGTTTGTGATGGATGTAACAAAAAATTTGAATCGTTAGTTAGAGTTGAAGGAAATAAAAATGACACAGTTTGTTTTGATTGTTTTGGATCTAGATTTGGTGCTTTTGAATTAACTGATCTAATGAAAAAATTGTCACCTGATACATTAAAAAGATGGCAAGATCCAATTATGCAAGTTCATGATTTTGTTGACTTTGATGAATTATCAGTTCCTCAATTGATTGAAGAAAGAGAAAGGATCAAGTTAGAATTAGATAAAGATAGTTCAAGACTTTATGATAAAATTAGTAAAGAAGAATTAGATAAATTAAAACACATTGATCAAAAAAAGAAACAACAATATTTAGATCACGATTCTACCATTGGTCAAGTCTACACTGATACACATGGACATCTTCAACACTTAATGAGAGAACGACCTTATTCAATTGCAATTGACAATGCACAAGAAGAGTTCAACGAATATCTCGATACAATTACAGATGAAAACGGTTATCTCGATAGAGATGATGCACTTGCTTATGCAAAAAAGACACTAAATGCAATAGATAGATCAGACTTTGGTGTTGGTGAGGCAGAAGGCTTAGACCAATTCACTGATAAAATTGAACAAACAATTTTCAATGACAAAGGAACAAGAAAAAGATTCTGTCCTAGATGTGAAAAGAACGAATTAAAATATCCATTACCTCTTAACGCAAAATCCAGATATGACAAAGATACTTGGGTTTGTTCTGAATGTGGAAACGATGAGGCACTAGAAGGATATGATAAGGCATTAAAAATGAATAAAAAAACATTTCAGATATTTCTTGATGATGTTCTTCCAAAAGATATTCCACATGAGAATATTGATTTAATTACAGATTGGTTAATGGTTCAATACCTAAGTAAAAAACCAGATCCTACATTTATGAAATACTTTAAAGAATGTGGAGGAAACTTAGACCAATTCAATAAATTAACAGAAGAATTACAAAAAGGTGATGAAGAATACGTTAATGCGTTCAGAAAAGCAATATTTAATGAAAATATTAAAGCACTAACAGCAGTTGGAATTGAACCAATATCAGATGGTAATGTTGTTTATGAAAAAATAGTTGATGAGAGACATATACCAAAATCAGGAATAAAACAATACGATTCAAGAATTAAAAAAGAAAAGAAACTTGATCCAAAATACATTTCATTCGAAGAGGCAAGAGTATGGGCATTAGATCAAAAATGTCATAGCAGACAAGACTGGATCAACATAACAAAGACGGATGACTTTCCAGAAAACATTCCAATTCATCCAGAAACAAAGTATTCAGAGTTTCAAGAACTTGGAGGATTTCCAAATTTCTGTGGTTACACACAAAAAGTAAGACGAGCATCATTAACAAAAGAAAGAGTAAAAGAGATTCTCAAAGAATTTGAAAGAAGGTGGGAGTTTTACGCAGAATATTCAACTGGAATGGTAACAAACTGGTTTGACACTCAAGGTTTGTTCAGTGTAAAAGATCCGTATGTACAAACATTACTTACAAAATTAACTTCTTGGCAGTTAGATCCAGACAGCATTGAGGCATTGCGTTACTGGTGTAGAACTGGTGACTTTGAGAAAAAAATTGGAAAGTATTCACTTCAATCAAAAACAGAAGAAACTACAATAGATTACCTAGACAGACAACCAACACAGGTTTCAGAAATGTCAATCACAGGACTCTTAGAAGATTCTGTAACAATAGGAGTTGAAAGGATAATGATTAATGCAAGAATGGTTGTACCAGATGAAACTGACAAGGCTTGGTATGATCAACAAGTAGTTTTTTGTGTCAGAAATATTATGCTTAGATTCTGTGATCCAGATAGAGAAGAGGTAGAATACAAGAGTCTTAAAGCAGAACCCATGAACGGAAACAAATTTCATGATGAGATTCTCAAGACAGCATTAAAGGAATATGAATATGTTAAAAATATCAATTACGATAAACAATTTTATACATTCCCTCATCCTCCAACATTTTTACAAAAATATCATGCATACAAAACTAGAGAAAAGAATTCATTTTTCAATATGAGTGGTACAGGTCAAAAGAAAACAGGCGCATCAGTAATTGGCGCAATTGCTAACAAATGTACACACATCCTAGTCGTTGTTCCAAACAATATAGTTCCTCAATGGGTTACTAATATTCGAAGATTCTACAGTAATGCATTTGTTTTCTCTGGAAAGGATCTTCACAATAACTATTTTATTAACAGTGGTAAACACATTCCAAAGTTCCATGTAATTAATTATGACAAGTTTGGAAGGAGTGACTTAGCAAAGAGATTCATTGATCAAATTGGTAGTAACAAAATTGACATGGTTATTTTCGATGAAGGTCAGTTAGTAAAGACAAGAGATGGAGATCCAAACTTTTATTCAAACAGAAGAAAGAACATAGAAACTCTTGTTGATCATCTTAGAAATGTAAACAGAAAACTAAAGGTAAACATACTCTCTGCAACTCCTGTAATTAATAACATTAGAGAAGGTAAATCATTATTAGAATTATTAACTGGAACAAAATACGGATTCTCAACTAGAAATACTTTAAGAAATGCAAACAAATTACACACTGAATTTATTCCATTTTCAGTTGTGTATTCCAAAAGACCAGATCTAAAAGAAGTTGGTAGAGATAAACCAATTTCAGTTGATGCTTTCTTACCAGAACATCTTACTGACGAAGAGATCATGAAATTAAACTGGAATGAACTTGAACAAATTGCTACACGTTACAGAATTCCAAAGATACTTGAAATTTTAAGCAAGAGTGAAGGCAAGACAGTTATCTATACAGACTATGTAACTGGAATTGTAAGTCAATTAAGAAAAGCATGTATTGATGCTGGTTATCGAGTAGGGGAATTTACAGGTGATGACAAATCAGGAATGATTGAAAAGACTGGATTTCAAGACCAAGAAGGCAATAACGAAGTTGTAAACAAATTTGTTCATGGAGACATTGACGTTTTAATTGCATCAAGACCATTCCAACTTGGAATTGACGAGGTTCAGTTTGCTTGTCCAAATTTAATTTTTAATGGTTTGGTATGGACTTATGCAGAGTTTGAACAAATTATTGGAAGAGTTTCAAGAGAAGGTTCACACTTTGATCAAGTAAATATCCATGTAATTATGGCAAACATCAACGGTTATGAATATGACAGAAACATAAAGTACAATAGAATTCTAAAGAAAAGAGCAATAGGTGACTGTGTAAGATACGGTACACTACCAGATGAACTTGATATTCCAGATACAAAAGGAGAAAGACTTAGAGCATTAAAGGCAATGATTTCAAACAAAGAATCAGGATTTCCAGAAAAAGAACTCATTGAACAACGTCATCAACTTGAGGCAGATCAAGAGATTGAAGTAAAAATTGATGAATTGAATGAAAAGTTCTCAGAGATTGAAGGAGAGAAGAAACTTGGTTAACAAATCTTATTACAAGAAAAAAATGTTGAAACTTAAAAAGATTGAAAGGGATCTAAACTCTGCTAAGAGAAAGATCTTAGGAAATGGAAATTTCTCAAACGGAACAAAACTAAAAGCATTGGATGCCACAATAGGATATTTGGTTAGAAACGGAAAAGATTCTGGTATTCAAATGGATGTTCTAATTGACATTGCTAATGAATATCAAAAGAAGGTGAACACTTGATGCAAACAGAAGAACTAACAATGCACATGATAATAACAGGCGATGCAATTCAAACATTTGCTAGAAATGCATTACATAGAGGAAAACTTACAGAAATTGGTGTAAAGTATTCACCATCAAAAAGACTTGGTAAAGCAAGATATGTTCTCAATTCATTGAAACCAAAATTAACAGAGGAACAACAAGATAAAATTCTGTCTGGTGATGCATATCTAAAAGGAGAATCAATTTGTGATAAACCAGAATGTGATCAATGCAAAGGAAAAGAACCGATAACTTTTGTTGATGAAGAAGATTTCAATTTCAAACTTGAATTAAAAGACATTGAAATTGAAAAGAAAGACGATGAAATCAAAGAAATTCAAGATGAGTTCTATATTGATGAAGATTGGAAAGAACGAAAACAAAAACGTGAAGAACAAATCAAAGAAGAAAGAAAGGAAAAAAAGATATTCAAAGATGCAACTACATCAAAAGCATCAGGCAAAATAAAAATTGGAAACTATATGGTTTCTAAGAAACTTATCGAAGAATACGTAAAATTAATCGAATGGCAAAAACATGCATCTGTAATATCATTCAGTAGAACTGATCCTGCTATTAGTGCAAATGCACTTGCATTAAGAATTACAAAACATAAAGAACTCTTCAAAGATGCAGGGCTTTCATATCATGGTGATGACGAACTAAGAAAACGTGACTTTACAGATCCAGAATACACAAAATCAAGAGAGTTCTATGACGAAATTGAAAAATATATTGAGAAAAACCATCCAAAGTTATCTCAAGAAAACAGAGCAAAGAGATCAGGAGAAACATCTGATATGATTAGGATGATGAGGAGTCTTGAAGGTGAAAAAAGTGAGTAAAAAATTGTTAGAAGAGAGAACTAAGCAGTTAGATGAACAGATGAAAAATTGCAATCATCCTCCTAAACAAAGGATGAATTTATCATCAGGAAAAAACAATCAAGTCTGTGGACTTTGTGGAATGGTATTTCACTGATGCCAAACTTTATGGATGAAGATCTTGATTCAACAAAAGATCTTGCAAAGATTTACGAAAATACTCACAGCATAGAGGAAACCTTACTAGAATATGTTGAAGATGAACTGTTAAATCCAGAAAAACCTAACCTAGATCAGTTTGAAACAGCAGTTGAAAGCATAAAGAAATTTGCAATAGGTTGTTTTGATAATCATCCCAAGTGTAAAAGATCTAAAAATGATATTGAAATGGCAGTTATTATTTGGGTTTCAGAAGAGAAACAAAATAATCTAACCAAGAGTGATTTGTTAAAGAGGCTAGACATTCTTGGTGACTTTGTGATTGAAGAGGCAAAGAAGAGGTTGAGACAATGAAAGATGCAATTCTAAATGCACATTCTTACGACAAGGTTGAAACTAAAAATCTAAGAATACCAATGATAAATACAAATATTATAGATCCACCAAAACCCACAAACGCAACAAAATTACTAATAATAGTTCAAGCAAAAAAGGGAAAGCCAAGTGACAATCTAATAAGAGGAACAAATGATTTTATCAAAACAAAAAGACCTATCTATGTTCTACAATTTAATGACGACTTTGTAAAATATTTTAATGATTTTAAACCAAGAAGATTAGATTACTTTGAACCAAACGAAGTGACTGAACCAAACGGTGAAATATCCTATAAACCTGATCAATATTTTCTTGAATCATACTTTAAAACTGTAAATGATGATTGCTTAAAATTTTACATGGAAAAAAAATGAGTAAGAAAAAAATGACCACTGATAGACTAGATTTAGAAGAATGTACTTGGTGTAATTTTCCAATAGTTGATTGTAGATGCCATTATAGAGAATGTAAAGCATATCTATCAAGGATCAATTGTGTGGATAGAGATGGAGTAGAGTATTGGCAATATAATGAAGATAATTGTAACTGTGATGAAATTGAGCAGAAAAAAGAAGAACAAGAAAAAATAAAGGATCAGTGGGGAAGTAAATGAAAGTTATATCATTGGTAGAATTTTCAGGAGTTCCAAAAGGTACAACTGGAATCTGTGAGTATGATACACCAGCAAACAGGGAAGGTTCTAAGAAAGTTACTTGGGATCTTGATAGAAGTAAGCCTTTAGTAGATTGGTTTACCGATTGGGAATTCAAAAAATATCTAGAGGTTTTAGAGAAATGAGACAAAAAAAATGTCATAGATGCAAAATCGAATTAGATAGATTTGAATTACAAAATAACAATGTTGAATGTTTTTGTTGCGGTAGGGATGTTGCATTTTGTAGGTTTTGTTCGAGAGGTATGTTATGACTAGAGCAGTTTACACATGTCCTCATTGTCTAGGTAATGCCGATAAGTTAGGTGAATCAAAAGGATATGTCAAAATAAAATGCAGAGAGTGTGATGATGTAATTGAATTGGATAAGGTGGATCTATAATGGTAAATGACTTTGAAAGAAAATTAGAAGTTATGTTGGAATATTATAATAGTTTCAGAACTTATGCAGAACAGAGACGAAATACTCTAAGAATGATAAAAGATAATGTCTTTAAAGAACCTTTTTCACCATCAGACAAGATAGAACTTGAACATTTGGAAAAACTAATCAGTGATTCAAATGATCTTTTCCCATACGCATTACAGGTACAAAATTTCAAAAAGGAGATATTAAAAAATCATGAGT
>JANBVJ010000004.1 GCA_024239055.1 Patescibacteria group bacterium
TACAAAACAGCCCGCCCACAATCTTTGTCTGACTTCTGATTTTAATGCTTCGCTCTGTTCGTATGGAAGCCCTAATAATTCTACTAAAGTAAGTAATTTGCCTTCTAAATTGGAAGCGTCTTTTTCACTTACTAAAAAATGTGTGTGATATTCAACACCTTCTTCAACATGTATATTTTTCATAATTTAACTTAGCTTAACATGACTCCAATTATTAAAATATTTACATATCACTTGCTGGAGAACTAGGGTTCGAACCTAGATTGCATGGCTCAAAACCATGCGTCCTACCGGTTAGACGATTCTCCATTACTTGGGCCACCAGTGGTAGTCGAAACCACAACCTCCCGCTTACAAGGCGGGTGCTCTGCCGCTTGAGCTACAATGGCATAATCAATGACTCCTGTGAGGGAATCGAACCCTCGCGTAGTTGTTTTGCAGACAACCGTGTTTCCTCTTCACCAACAGGAGTTATTGACAACAGCAATCTATCATAATATTTTTTAAATTACTAATAATGGTCAGCATGATAGGAGTCGAACCTACAATCGCTCGGCCCCAAACCGAGTGCCTTACCGTTAGGCCACATACTGGTAAAATGAGATGGAAGGACGGCTAACTCCTTCATGGGCTGGAAGAGTCTAGAATTTCCATTACCTCTGTAACTAATCTCATGATTAGCCCCGCAGGCGAACCTTTCTGACTTTCATCTCATCTTGTGGAGAATAGCAGAATCGAACTGCTGACTCTGGAGTGCAAAACCAGTGAGTTGCCACTACACCAATTCCCCGTTGTTGTCAGGATACGAGGAGTCGAACCTCGGCCTCTCGGATCCAAACCGAGTACGCTACCGTAACGCTTTACCCTGAATTAATGATTTGCTGAGGGCAGGGGGAGACACTATAACCTTGATACTTACGGCGGAACCATATAAGAGAACCCACTTTATCCCACCTCACGTAAGGGCACGTTAAATGTTTGCAACCAGAACGCTCCCGTTATAACGTCAGTTCTCACCCCCACCACAACAAACCATGTGAACCCAGATGGAATCGAACCATCAACCTTCTCCTTAAGAGGGAGCTGCTCTGCCTGGTTGAGCTACGGGTCCAAACTAATATTCTATTTCTTTTGACAATGTACTGAAATCAACATACGGTGTTACTATAGTAACTGTTTCTTTAGTGTCGTCTATAATCATTTTCATTTTATTGCGCAACATTTCTACTTTCTTTTTTCCTGCTTCTTCAGATAATATTATTTCTTCTCTGCTATCTAATGTTTTAAATATATATGTTCTCATATTTTAATTATACCTCACATTAATAAAAAATGTTTAACTGAATCACAAATTCTATCTGTTAGACCACCTTCGAGATAAGACGTTTTGAAAAGAGGTTGATCTGGTAGCATGTCTGTATCATCGTCTAGTATAACATATTTCTCTACTTCATTTCTATCCAACCACTCTTTTATTTCTAAACCTCTTATTTTTCCGGGCATACGTATTGTTCTATCTAGAAACTTCATATTCAATCCATTCTTTTTCATAGTTTCTCTCCAGTTGCTGGCATGTCTCCACGTTGATGATAAAACTACTTCAGCAGAAGTGTCTTCTACTAGCCTATTGAATCTATCTACTAATACGGGATTCATACCTATAAAACCCTGCCATCTCTCTTTTGTATCTATAGCGTTTAGAACACCGTCGATATCTAAGAATATTACTTTCATATTTTTGGGCCAATAAAGGCGTCAGCTTTTTTTAAATATTGTTGAGGTCTTCTTCTTAGTTTTATCCATTCAATTCTAAGAATTTTCCAACCGTTTTCTTTTAAAAATTTATCTTTGCGTTTATCCCTTGCTTTATAATCTTTTTTTAGGTGTGCTTTGCTATCAATCTCTATAACTTTCTTTTTGTGTATCCAAGCAAAATCTGCAAAATACACACCGATGGGATGTTCTCTAACGAATCTTTTATCTCTAAACTTCCAGAGTATTCCTTTTCTGAAAAATGCTTCTGCATAAGACGGTTTAATTTTTTTTCTGCTATATTTTCTATATTTCATTCTGCACTGGGCGGAATTAGTGTCTGATTCCCATCTCTTCTAGAATAATATTTCTTGTATTCGAAAACATATTACCTTTGGTTAGATCTATGAACTCTTCAACGTTTCCAACTGGAAAAGATATATTGTCTACAGTATCAATGATTTCTAATTTGATACACTCCATTCTCTTGTCAGTTTCTTTAGAACCAGTAATTCTAATAGAATATCTAGTATTTACTAATTTATGTTCAACAATTCTTGTTTCTTTTATCATATTGTTTTTTATTTTTATAATTATCGACTTTTATTGTTAATTTTATCGTATTGCTCTAGTTGATGTTTCATGAGTGACATATTGAATAACATGAGACCACGTGCTATACTATACAAGATCACACCAGCTAAAAAGATAATACCAAGACCACCAAACAAGACGATGTAATAAGATGCTGGTGATCCTAATAACAACATAGCTATCACTGCAAAAACGATATATCCTGACATTATTTTAATTTGTTCTTTCATATTTTTTTAATAAAGTTCTATATACTCTTTTTTATTTTTATAAACTTGTTTTTCAAGTTTTTTTAATGCTTCTTTTTTATTTTCTTGATATATTTGATCAGAAATTCTAATAAGGCGATATTTGTTTTCTTCGCACCATTTTTTTAGTAGTCTATCTTTGTTCTTTTTGTCTTTCAACTGTCCATGTATATCTTTGAAATGCCAGATGCCGTCGTATTCTACACATATTTTAATTTTGTCTGAGTATAAGTCTCTAGAAATTATAATATCTTTGTATCTTATAGTGCCACCGTATGTCCATTCATCATTAGTATATTTTTCAATAAAGTGTTTTCTTACTTCGATTTCTCCTTTAGAAGTATATCTGGAATATTTGCTTGATAGAACTTTTTTAGCATAGTCTTCAGTTAGCCAAAGTTTTTTAGATATTCTGCTTATCTTTCTTTTTGTTTTTGCTGTGTGTTGTTTGTTATGATTTGATTTTGCGCATTTTAAAGAACAACATTTTCTTTCGTTTTTTGTTATGATTATAACATTCTTTTTATCAACTTTTCTTTCTAACATGAATGATATATCACATCGGATACATTTTTTATTAACACTTATTCTTTTATATCTATTGGCTTTGGATATTTTTTTCTTGTATTCTGGGTTTGAATACATTTTTCTTCCAAAGTTTCCTTTTGATGTTCCCATGTTGTAGATTATATCATAATCTGGAGACTCTGTAAACCGAAGGTGGAGATGGCGAGAATTGAACTCGCGTCCGATATGAGCTAGTTTGTAACACATTTACGAGACATAGCTTACTTTAATACAAATAAGAACAGAAGTAAGCGAAACTGTTTCGAATTCGTTTGTTCTGAACTCTGTTCTCACTCTAGAACAATTAAGTGAGTTGCACCCGAACCTTATATTATAATGTAATTAAACTGCCGAGTCTTCTAATTACACCACCGTTTAAGCGTAGACTAGTTCACGTGTTTCCACGTCACCTGCTGTTGCGTAAAACGGACTTGGGATAGATGCGTTTGCATGTATCGAGTTTCACATTTTAATGAATTTGTGAACGTTTCAGTCTCGAGTTATCACATTTCGACATACCGTCGAAGCCTGACATCCCCGTAGTAATTCTTTGATACCAGAAAGCAAGGTTTGACTTGCAGAGTATTCTTAACCGCTATACCACGAGCCGACCTAATGTAGCTGCAGTCATTTCGGTCTGTTGTTACGGCTCACTGTCCGCCTTTTCTGTTATCAAAGAATCACTTGCGGAAGGAGCAGGGCTCGAACCTGCACTGCCTTTCGACAACCGGTTTTCAAGACCGGGGAGGTACCAATTACTCTTTACCCTTCCAAATGTTATTCATGCGAATACTTAATTAAGTGTATATGATAATGATCAAGTATTGTTCTGTTCTTGGTGAAGTTTATTATTATTGAATCAAAGTACTTTTCTTTTTCTAGAGTGTCCATTATTTCTTCTAGTTCTTTTATTTCTTCGGGATATAAATGATGTTTGTCTGGTACATGTCTCAGAGGACATAGTATAGTGTGATAAGCTGCAATTCTATCGTACGGGAAATCGTTTTTCATTGTTTTCCAGAGATAGTATTTTTTTTCTGATTTGGTTATACAAAAGAAGCATTCTTTATGTTCGTGACTTTCATGCTCGAAATATTTCTCCATTGTTTCGTCTGTTCTTAAGTATGTCTTTCTCATATGTCTAATTATAATAAATGGCTGGGTCGCTAGGGTTCGAACCTAGATTGCCCGGTTCAGAGCCGAGCTTCCTACCGATTAGAAGACAACCCAATGAACAAAATGTTTTTATGTCGCAATCATATGGGACTTAGTCCCGGCAGGGATTGTTATTACCCTTCGCCCCAGGAGCTGATTAGGCTACGATGGTAACTGATATATCAGCTGCGGAAGATATAGGATTCGAACCTATACAGGTTTTACCCCGCTCGGATAGCAACCGAGTGCAATACCATTATGCGAATCTTCCGTGTATTGAGCGTGTAAGCGGGATTCTGTTCTAATGACAATTTGTCTTGATTTACTGTTACCAGCAAATTCCTTGCGATTCTCCTCTTTCGAGGCACGATCTTGCACACAAGTAAGTATTTAGCCGTTTCACTCCTCAGCTGAAGGGGACTAGGATTTACAGCCCGTTTGCAACGTACAACTCAGGGCAACCTATCTTGGGAGTACGTTTAACCCTCACCCCCTTCAACCGAGGAATCGTCACTGTTCGCAACTCTGTGCTTGCGCACGACGGGCGTTACCCGCTACTCTTGATTATCGTTAGATAATCCGTGTGTCCCGACTTTCCTCTCCGTAGAGCTGTCAATCTGCTCAATGTGTCTTCTACTGGAATCGAACCAGTGTATCTCGGGCTTCAACCGAGCGCTCTACCATTGGGCTAAGAAGACTTGTTTTTCTCTTGAAGATATACTTCTCTTCTGATCATTGTTGTCGAAATATCGTGCTTTCTACTATTATACATTATTTGTATATCTAATTCATGTCCCGTGAAAGGTTTATCTTTCCAATCTTCTCCAATTATGCGAATATCTGGATTTGTTAATTTCATTAGCTCAATCAACTCTTTTTCTGTTTGATAACATATTACTTCATCGACATATCTGATAGATGATAGTAAAATATTTCTGGAAGACAATGATAAAATGGGTTTGTTTTTCTCTCTTTCTTTTGATGCGTCAACTTGTAGACCAACGATTAGATAATCACAGACCAATTTGCATTCCTTTAACATTTGAACATGTCCAGAGTGTAATAAATCAAATGTTCCACTTGTGAAACCTATTTTTCCTTTTGTCATGTACCCCTGGCAGGATTCGAACCTGCAACCTATTGTTTCGAAGACAATTGCTCTATCCGATTGAGCTACAAAGGTATAATGGTGCGCCCAGGAGGACTTGAACCTCCAACCTTCGGGTTAAAAGCCCGCTGCTCTGCCAATTGAGCTATGGGCGCATATTTTATCGCTCAATGGGCTGTGTTTAGATCGTCTCATAATAATTATATATTAATCTAATAATGTTTTGAGTTTTTTCAACTCTTCTTCTTTTATTTTTATTCTTTTCTTTAATGTTTTTTTACTACAATTGTCACATTCTTTTAAAGTGTCATCTCCGAAATAATCTTTTGCTGCAGGACCACCCAAACCATATTTTCTTTTTTGTTTAGGGTAACAATATTCACAGAACATATCTTCGCAGTTTGAACATTGAAAGTGTGGTAAAGCATCACATATCGTTTCTTGACAAGAATTGCACGGAAAATAGTTTACTGACATATATTTAAAAACATTAATTAATAATGGTCCGCCTGAGAGGATTCGAACCTCTATGCCTTGCGGCCCGGTTTCTAAGACCGGTGTGTATACCGTTCCACCACAAGCGGATATGAAGAGGCAAGGATTTGCCGAGGTTGGCTCTAACCATGGGAGTCGGAATTTGAAACCAACATTCACCCCGAATTACTCGTATAGTCACCTTACGTGCATGATCTCTTGAATTACTCTCATGCAATAACAATGCGCGGTATGTTTAATCAAAGCGTCTTCCACGGACTTCTGCCGCCTCTCTTCAAGTCGACGAGGTGGGACTCGAACCCACAAACTCTTGCGAGTCACGGATTTTAAGTCCGTTGCGTAAACCATTCCGCCACTCGTCGGTACGCCAAGCTGGATTCGAACCAGCACTGTGTAGGTTTTGAATCTACTGCCTCTGCCGTTGGGCTACTGGCGCTGATGACCCTCTTTTTCAAGAGGGGCAAAGCTTAGCGGTGTGCTTTGCTACCGATCTCCAAGTACCCCTGCAAGGAATCGAACCCTGATTATGGAGTTAGAAGCTCCATGTCCTGTCCATTGAACGACAAGGGCATAACGATGATAAGGATTTGCCGAGAAGCTTATCTACACACTGCTTGAATTCTGCAGATGGGCTAGCCCCGTACTGTTACTACTCGTATAGTCACCTTATATATTGTGCAATTCTGTATCTTAGAATAGTTTGTTACATTCCTTACTTTTACTATTGACGCTAAACCGTCACATCGTGTACGAGTAGTAGGGATCGAACCTACGTATCTCCGAGGTATAAGCTCGGCGCCTTACCACTTGGCTATACTCGTATCTTACTCTTTGAATGTAGCAGACGAGATTGTCATCTTGACAGTGATAGCTAGCATCCATCAAGCTGACTGCACCAACTAGTATCATGGTGACTCATCTGCCCTATCCAAAGAGCAAAACTTGTTGCGGAGGCTGGAATTGCACCAGCGCCTAGAGGTTATGAGCCTCTCGAGGTACTACTCCTCCACCCCGCTATATATTGGATATCTTATACTATGTCGTATGCATGCTACAACTTCGTATTATTAAATGAAACAAATACAAATATACGTATGTATTCATTATGGGGCTCGGACCCATATTTTCCAAATGGTACGCCCGAGAGGATTCGAACCTCTGCTCTACCGCGTATCAGGCGGTTGCTTTACCACTAAGCTACAAGCGTATTTAATTGTGGGATTTGGTAAGGACAACTTCTAAAAATAAATTGTTTCTATCTTATTGATTATTCGACAGAATCCAACAATTAGTAGCCCCACCGGGAATTGAACCCGAGTTTGAAGATTGAGAATCTCCTGTCCTAGTCCTGTCTAGACGATAGGGCCGCTATGGTACACCCTAGAGGACTCGAACCTCTGACCCTCACTGTGTAAAAGTGTAGCTCTGCCGCTGAGCTAAGGGTGTGTGCGTTATAATACATAAAGATATCGCTCTAGAATGCTCTAGATTGATTTCTTTTCGTTAAGATGATGTATACTTCATAACGAGTAGCGGATACGGGATTTGAACCCGTGTTGCCGACGTGAAAGGCCGGCGTCCTGGGCCGAGCTAGACGAATCCGCCATATCTAATTGTCAATGAACATGTGTTACTGAATTTCTTATTATACCATATTCTATCATATTTGTAAACGTTTCTAGAAATTCTTTCAAAATTGAAGCCAATTTTTAGCGTAGAGCTAATAATTAGTTGTTGGGTCTTTCACAGTAGCCACTTTCATTTGGGAATGAGTTTGGCTCTGAAATCGAATGTCTCTGACGGTTAAAGTCGACCCCTATATTCGATAATTGTTTGCGCGAATTGTAGAATACTTCTAATACTGTATCTGGCTTTTCTTCTCTATCAAAGTAAACAGAAACAACTTCACTTCTTTTAGTCTGTCCGAAACCTGTACCCATATCCTGTGAAGAGTTCTTCATAGAAGATGTAGTGAAGTTAGTGTCATCTGATACTGAAGCACCACTATACATTGCAGAACCACTTGCTCTCATTACATTTACATCATCTTTACAGTATACTCTTGGAAATGGATACGGTTCATCGTCGAATGGTTTTATCCAAGGCTGTTTGGGAAAGATAGGGTCATACGGTTTAATTGGTTCTATGTTGGTTAAATTCGGCCAGCAGAAATGCTTCTTTTCTTTTTCTCTGAATATTGCTACAGCAATGCTACCAACGTTGCTTCCTTTATTTTTTCTTTTTCTGTAGGAATCTTCGACGGTAGAAAAATAAAATTCAGCAACTTCGTCGTCGTTTAATCTCCAGCCATCTATTTTCATAGAGCTGTTTGCGTCTAGAATATATCCTCTGGAATCAAATTCACCATCTTTTCCATCTATGGTTGACAACCCGTCTACAGTCGGAACAAATAATGTTTTTTCTGAAGAGTTGTTTCTTAATCGGATTGAAAAGACAGAACCTTTTCTTCCTTCGATATATGTCTTATAATTGTGAAAATACTCTTTGACTGATCTACCGTTGATGAGTATTTCCATCTCGTAATTTCTTTTAATCATACTTATTTAGGATTTAATGCCTCCCTACGGAGGACTTCGTTACCCACGCGTATGATTGGCTTCAATTTTCAAAGAACTTACTGCGGGACTACGGGGAATTGAACCCCGGACATCGCCGTGACAGGGCGACGTTTTACCACTAAACTACAGTCCCATACCCTAGTAGCGGTGTTGGGATTCGAACCCAAAGCGAGAAGCTTATGAGACTTCTGGAAACCGATTTCACATCGACCGCCGTATGGTGTACCGATATTATAATGGCCTCGGTACAACGGCCAATTAATAATGTTTGAAGAACTGGTGCGTCTGCAGAGATTCGAACTCTGATCTACTGGTTGGAAGCCAGTGGTGCTGCCAATTACACCACAAACGCATTAATTTAATATTTTTGTTTTGAAGTCAATGACGACTTCGGAATCGAGAGAGTTAGCTATTTTACTGAGAAAGACTAAATTGGGGAAATAAGTGCCATTTTCAAATCTAGAAATACTTGATTGTTTAGTGCCTATCATTTCTGCAAGTTTATATTGGGATATTTTTTTATTCTTTCTAGTTTCTTTTATGCTCCTTCTTAATCCCGTTAGCTGTCCTTCGTATTGATTTTCTAATATCGGACAATTTCTTTTTTGGTCTGGCAGACCTATTCTTTTCTGTATATCATATTCATTATGACAAGGTTTACATCGTCCAGAAAAATCATCTAAATCTATATATTTTCCTGAATTGTTCGACCAATCGATGTTCCACTTACCATTTATTTTTTCTCCTTTTTTACCACAATCTATACATAATTTCGCATTACCGTCTCTTTCCAACTTTTTGGTATGGATCCGACCATACCAGTCAATATTTTTATTCATGCTCCCCCACTAGGATTCGAACCTAGAACCTTCCGGTTAACAGCCGGACGCTCTACCGTTGAGCCACAGAGGAATGATAACTTGTATGATATCATTATATACAAAAAAATATAGTTAGTAAACAACTTACTTATTGCATTCGTAATGATCGCAAGAGTAAACATGAGTTTTACCGACAATGCAATATTTCATGCCACTTATTTTAGTTCTACGATTACAATCATAATGATCGCAACTATAAACTCTACATTTTTGAACAAAACAATATATCATAACAAATATTACTTATCTAAGTTTTTAATGAACTTAACTCCGGCTTTTTTCATCTCTGCGATCGCGTTTTTACCATCACTGGGTTTAAGATTAACAGCGCGAATGGCTTCTTCCAACACAAAAGTTCTAAAACCATACTTTCTTGCATCAAGCGCTGTAGCTTTGACACAATAATCAGTGGCAAGACCACAAACATATAACTTCTCAATACCTTTATCTCGAAGTAATTCTACAAGAGGTAGTCCACTTCCTGTAACACCATCAAATCCAGAATATCCATCTTCATCTTTTCCCATACCTTTAGAGATGATTGTAGCTCCTTCTACATTAAGATCTGGATGAAACTCTGCTCCTTTGGTATCGCTTACGCAATGAGATGGCCATTCTCCTCCGCCGCTAATAAAATGTTTAGATTTCTCTGGATGCCAGTCGCGAGTTGCAACAATCGGCAGTCTGGCTTTTCTAAACTCTTTAATGTATCGGTTAAGCACAGGAATTACCTTGTCTCCTTCACTTACAGCTAATGCGCCACCCGGGCAAAAATCATTCTGAACATCAATTATCAATAATGCTGTTTTTACTTTACTCATATTTTATAATAAGTTACTGAGAGTTTTTATAACGATTGCATACTCTTTAATTGCTCTGATATGGTGTTTCTTATCTCCTACATTCTTTCCATACTTTTTCTCAACATTTTCTGCTCTTGCATAAGGTATGTGTGTCATGAGAGATTCTCCAATTCTCTCAATGCTGTATAATACATCGTCTTCATTTATTTCAACTGTTTTTCTAGACATATCATTTCTTTTTTTCGTGTTCTAAGTATACCTTAAGAATTGTTGCATAATTTGCTAGATCTTGTAAAGTGTCTAATACTGATTCGTCTTTGACAGCTGCTTCTTTATTCATCAGATTAGATATTCTAGACATCTTATCACACATCCGAACAATTAAACCTGTCTCGACTGGAATGTTGAATGCTTCACATGCTTTGAAGTTTAAGAATGCTTCATTGTCAGTAGAGTAATCAGCATTCTTTTTCTCTACTATTGCAAAGTTATCATCTAGTGTTTTTTTAAAGTGCTTTAAAAACTCTTGTTGAATCATATTGTATCACTTTTACCACCTAATGCTTCTGTTAACCAAGCTACAATATCTGGTATATATCCGTCATTGTCGTACATATCTATGCTAATTTCGTGTTTTTCCATCTCTTTATAATCGTCTTTTTCGTATTCTTCGTTTATGTCCCATTTACCTTTATAGATTGACGGAGATTCATTATCCCAGTATACTATCGTGAAGTTTCCGCTTTTGAATAATTTTATTAAATCTTCATGCTTCATAATACTATGTTAACTAACCATAGAACACCAGATAATACGAGAAGGAATGCTAATAACGGCATTATCGTTTCTACTACTTTCTCGAATATTTTCGAAATTGCGCTGGGGTCTTGTTTAGACATCCAGTCTACGAAAAGAAAGAAACTTCCAGTGATGACTAATGCTATTATTACTTTCAGTACTTCCATAATTATTTTTTATTTAGAATAATTTTATGCTCTTCAAAATTGTTTAGTTCTTCATTCCAAATCAATAAAATCTTTTCGACATTACTTTCGACTACAATCTCTATTATGCCTTGTCTTATAAAAAATAAATCACCACGTTTATGTTCACCAGCGAATGCTCTGTTTAACCATTCTATAATTTCTTTATAATCAGTATTGTCTTCGTAATAACATGGCGTCTTACAATCTTTTGATGTGCATACACCACCATAATCTCTCAGGGAACCTTCAATGAAAAGAGAACCTCTAGACAAACTAGATGTGTCTTTAGCCGTAGTGATATACTCATAACGTAGACCACCTTCTGAACCCATGGGGGTTGTCTTTTCTTTGGGTAGATTCCAAAGTTCTTCGTTAGATTCAAAGGTAACTATAGTACCTAACTTTTTTTCTATAGATTCTTTAATTTTTGAGTCTGTTACCTCTCCAAAAACTAAACCATCTATTCTTATACTACCTGATACTTGTGTCCATTGTGACATATTTTTTATTTATCCAAAAAATTCGTTTACTTTTTGTTCTATCATACTCCAACTTGCAAGCCACGGCTTATCACTAATATTTATTGTAAGAGTACCATCTTCGAAAGAGTATCTTCCACTTACTCCACTAATTTCGAAACTATTTCTAACAACAGAACCACCATTCTGTCGTATAAGGTTTTCACCTTCTAAGACTTTTTCTTGTGTTGTTTGTATTTTATATTGCATATTTATTTTTTAGGATTAAACCATTTGTCTTCTAAAACATTACCAATCTCAACTACTCTCCCATCTTCAAGTTTTACTCTAATGTGTTTTCCTGGCAGATCTTCCCATTTTTCAACACCCACAGTTTTTAAAATTCCTTCGATTACAAAAGTAGTATACTCTTTTCCTAATGCGTATCCGCCAAATCCTTGGCATGCACCACCACCGTAATCTAAATAAATCATAAAGCTGAGTATGCCGTGTCCTTCATATCCAAGCATTGTGTTATCTATTTTTGCATTTTTTATTTCTATTGACATAATTTTAGAGTCCTTTTATTAATATTTTAGTTCTTATTTTTAACGGAATGTCTTTCCAATGTTCTGTTGGAAATGGTATGTTGCTTAATCTTCCGATTTTGCCCCACCATCCGTAATAAAGACCGACAAAAACGATTACTAAAAATATAAGTGCTGGTGTTGTTATCATGTTAAAAGTTAAGACCTAATAAAATTCCATTGAAGAGACCGAAAAAATACAAGCCAAGTAAAAAATATATTTCAAGATGTGGGTGTGTTTTTCTCGTTGGTAGATTTATTTTCATGTTTTTATTTCTTGTTTACCGTGTATTTCGCAATTACGACCTATCGTTTCTATTGTTTCTTCTTTTGGTTTACCATTCGATTTTAATTCGTAGCGAATAACTTTTTGACCAAAGTCACAACATTTGACCACTCTCATTGCTTTCTTCATTTGTTGTCGAGTAACAGTTTTTTACACATATTTTCTGCACCCTGTCTTGTCGAATGTTCTGACACTTCTTTATTTCCTCGCATAGTTCTCCAACATCCGTTTCTTATTTTCTTAAACCATACTGTGTCTTTTTCTAATATTTGTATATCCATGTTATTCTGGTCTTTGTGTTGGAAAGATTAATTTGTTTCCACCGAAATCCCAACATATTATATCTGATCTCCAAACCAAAGCACAATCTCCATGATACCAATTTTTACGAATATAGGAAATAGTATATTCTAAATCTCTCTTATTTCCATCAAACAGTTCTTTTACTGGTGGATTATCAATAAGCCACTGTTCTCTATCTCTTTCAAATTCTAGTCTTCTTTTTTCTGACTCTTCTTTTCGTTTAATTTTTTCTTCTTCATCTGCGATCCTTTCTTCCTCGACTCTTTTGTTGACTGTATATTTTATATACTCCATGTCGAGATTTTCTAATCCTTCCATTTTCAAGTGTCGCATCGTAATGTCTTTTTCTGATATGATAGTTGTCTCAGCGGGTTTCGAAAAGAAAACACCACCGAAAAAGAAACCAATAAATAAGCCACCTATAACTAATGAACCAATACCACCAGCTACTAAACCTAGTTGGAAACCTCTGTTCCACCCCATCTCAATTTGTCTTAATGTTTCTTTCATATTTTTTACATTACACCATAATATTTATAAAGTAGATTTTCTTTTCTCACTTCTGCTGCAACTCTATCTATTTCGTATTGTGGTACCCTTATTCTGTCTGCACCACAAGCACATACTTGTATTTCTGTATCTGCTACAAACGGCATACAAGAAAACCAGTCAACCCAAATAGTGCGTTTCTCTATTATTTTCCAGATATGTTCGTGTGTTTCTTTCATTTTTCTTATGAACCTACTACTTCATTATCTTTACTCCATCTAAACTCTGATACGTGTAAATGCATTCCACAAGATATACAATACGTTGAACCATAAAACTTAGGATTTCTTGCGTATGTTTCAGCGATCGTTATATTCACCTTAGTTTCATCACCACACACATCGTGTACGTATGTTGTTCTGACTGGTCTGACAAAACCTTTATCTAATTCTTCTTGCGATAGAACGAGATATTTCTTTTGTTGTGGAACTACTTTGGTATCTACACCATGTCCCAAGTCTTTATCTTTTGGATCTGTCGTCAATGACATATTAAAATTCTATTGATATTTTCTCCCAGAGGTCTTTCATCTCACCTAATAATTCTATTGCTTTTTTAGCTTCTTCAAGTGTTTCACCAACGAAGAAATCTTCAGCTTTTATATAACCGCCATGCCATACACCATATTCAAAACCATCACTACATGATATTTCATTTATTGTTTGTGCTACTTCATCGTTTCCGTCTGATAACTCATTTGGATTTTCTCCAGCGTCTACTTTTTCGAGGACGTCTTTTACTCTTTGTGTTAATTGTAGTTCTATCATTTTTTTATATTATTTAATTATAACGAAACCGTATCCATCACAAACTGGACATTGCACTCTTGTTCTTATTGCACCGTATGAATATACTTTTGATACTTCACCATATCCTTTGCATTGTGAACAGGTTTTAGTTTCTACTTCACCTTCTTTTCTCATATTTTAATTTCATCCATAGCGCAAGAACACATGTCCATTGCAGACCAGATGTTTTTACACTTTTTACAACGATGTATTGATTTTCTTGCTCTTATCTCTTGTTCATTTGGGTAGTGTACTTGATCTATAATTTTACTTACTGTTCCAATCATTATAGACAAATCACCACAACCATTTTTTGTTCCTGCTTCTAAAAATTCTTTTATCCATTTTTTATCTACGTTTTCCATATCTTTAATTAGTCGGATGAAGACAAATTGCTTTTTCTCCATCTATTAGATCTTCTATAGTGTAACCATATTCGATATCTTCGTTCGTTAGTTTTTCTAATCCGTATTCTCCCGAATATGTTGAATCTGCGAGATATGCTCCTTCTGATATAGAATAAAGTGGTGAGTGTGAATTGCCTTCAGCATCACTTGACATTATCAACATTCTCTCTGGATCGACTTCTTGTAATTCTTTTATTAAGTCTTTTACTTTCATTTTTGAACTTCGATATTTGTTACGAAAATCATAGCAAGCATGAGAAACACTGCTATTGCAAATACTATTGCCCAGTCAAGTTTATCCATTACGACAGCAAGACCAAATACAGTGATTGCTGAAAGAAGTGATGTTAGTGATGTTCTGTTTGGTGACATATTCTATTTCTTTTTTATTAAATTGTAAAGTTGATCTATAAATTTTGTTATCTCGTCATTAGTAACTTTTGTAGTAGAACTCCATTCTGACATTTCCTTAATACAAATCTCTGCTATTCTTGATTTCAACTTGTTACCGTTTGTTCTTTTACACCAGTTATCAAGTTTTCGTTTTGCTTTTTCTTTAGCTGTTTTATTTTTAATCATTTTACTTATAACTTAAATAAATGCCAAATAAGTGCTCCATTAGCCATCTGAAAAGTACCAATATATTCTTGCATCTCTGGTTCATATATATGTCCAGTGCCTCTGGTAATGAACTTAACTTTTTCAGTTTCATTTTCGGGATTTACGACAACCCACATGAATGCTTCTTGTCCTTGCATCTGAACTGTTAAGATTTTGTATCCTTTTGGTAGTTCTAGTTCAAATGCACCTAGACCAACTGGATATTTGTATATATTTTCCATGTTTTTTATTTAAGGGATTTAAGAAATTCCATTACTGTCTCCATTTCTGGATTGCGCCATGCACTAACAGCATATGACCTTGCTTCTCTGTGATAATGATAATTATTTTGTCTTATATGTTCATCACATGCTTTTCCGGTGAAGAATAATCCTGCTCGTAAATCAAACTCCCAGTCCCAATTAAAGAAAAAGAACGCCTCGTCACCACATTCTTCACAACCATAATCGTCTTCATCATTGTTCATTTTTTCAGTACAGTCACTGCAAAGTAAACTACTATCGAAATCTTCTCGCAATTCCCTCTCTTCTGCGTCAAAGTGATTATAGATTATTTTTTGAACTTTATTTTGTACGACAAATAACGGTAGATGTGTTGACCTATTGTCCTGTGTGTTCATCTCTGCGCCAATTTCTTTTAGTTCTTTATTATCCATATTATTTAATCTCGCCAAATATAGCGACCCCAAGTTAAACCCCAAAATAAACCTATTGCTAATGGAAAACCAAATCTTACGATAACACCAATAGTTTTCTTTATAACGTATTTAACGTTTATTTCTTTATCAATATATATTCTCATTTTACTTCAATATCTGGTGTCTTTTCTATTAAAAGTAATAACATAGTACCACTGTCCTTTCTGTATATGTCTCTATACATTTCGTTTGTCCTATGATTAACATTAGTGTTTGCAGAATAATATCTTTCTTCGTCTTCAAATCCATACGGTTCACAGAATATCGGCTCGTCTGTTCTGACTTCCCAATTCCAACCTGATCGATCATCTGTAGTGAAACAGAAAAATTTGTCTTGCTGATATATTTCAGTGTTTGTTATAAATACACCAGCGCCGAAAGCAGAAACTGTCAGCATGACGTATATAAAAATTCTAAGTGCTATTTTCATTTTTTTGTCCAACCTGTTACGACGAAATTATTTTCTTCGGCCATATTTTCAAATTGGTCTATTGCTAACTGTACTGCTTGTTCTGTGCTTTTGTTAATCATAGACATATCCAATCCTTTCTTTCGAACAGTCTCTACTATTTTTTCTGTTATTCCTATTCTAAGGTTAATGTATTTCATGTTTGTTCTCCGTGTCGATATTCTTCTTCTGTCGATTCTATTGTCTCTCCTTTGACAATTTTATGATATGTAACGTGTCCACATCCTTTTGTGCCATCTTTGAATGTTAATTCTTTTGGAAAACCCCAACAAACAATATGTCCGTTCATGTTTTCATCTAATTCAATATTTCCTTCGTGTCCTATCCATATTTCTCGTCCTTTATATGTGAGCCACAAACCCTTTGACTGCCAATCTGCTCGTACACCACATTTGGGGCATTTTGCAAACTTATCTCCTTTTAGTGTTGCAAACATTCCCATATTATTTATTGTTGAAAATTAGAACCAAAAGTGCAATCCCAAAGAATAAGAGAAGAAAACTAAGAGTGATTGCTGCAGAAATCCAAAGAGGAGAAAGCACCCACCACCATGACCAAGTTATTTTTCCTAAAAGTTTTAGAGTAACGAATAGAATCGTTAATGCAGTCGTTAAACTTATACCCGAGCTTGTATGAATTATTTTATCTGACATATTGTGTAATTGTTATTTATTCTTTTAATTTTTCTTTATGTGTCTTAGTACTTTTTCTGCGAAATTCTTTTTTACGCTTTGACCTTTAAATATCTGTGTTCTGTTATATCTGTCGTACTCGTCCATGTCCCTCATTGCTATCGTACATTTTCTAATTTCTTTTTTGAGAATGCTTACTGTCTTTTCTCGTTCATCTTGTTTTCCTTTTTCGTATTCTGTGATTTTCATGCTATGCTAATTAAGATCTTTATGTTTATATTCTACCATATTTGAGCACATTTGTAAACGGGCATTAGTCTACCAAAGATTGCATCGGATTATATACTATTTCTGTGATGCTTTGTGCTAAGTTTATTTTGAATTTTCTTATGTCTGTCATTAGCAATTCGTCGTGTCTTGTCTCTTCTGGAAAAAACGTCATGCCGTATTCGATTGCAACATCGTCTCGTATAGACATAAGTGCGTCGAACATTTCTTTGGGACTTAGCGAAAGACTAATTATATTATTTGATGTTTTAGACATTTTATTACCATCTCCACCTAATATCAATGGTGTCGTTTCTACTGTCTGTTGTTTCATACCATACATTTTTTGTATGTCTCTTCCCACGTTCATATTGAACAACTGATCTTGTCCACCTATCTCTATGTTTGCTTTAAGTACATAGCTATCAAAACCTTGAAGAATAGGATATGTAAATTCTGGCATCCAGATCGGATTTCCTTTCTTTTTACTGTAGTCTTTGATTCTTTCTTTGAACATCCTTCTTTCAATTATCTGTTGTACTGTGAAATGTTGCAATATGAAATAAAACGTATCTAATGTTACTTTCGACAACCAGTTGCTATTAAAAACAATTTTTATATTTTCTGTACCAAGCACTTTGTGCACTTGTTTAACAATGGTCTTTATGTTTTCTTCTATCTGCTCATTAGAAAGACGTGGTCGTGCTTCATTTTTACCCGTTGGATCGCCGATTCTTGCTGTAAAATCGCCTATAACTATATAAATGATGTTTCCTTCATCTCGGTATTTTTTTGCTCTTAGAAGAGGTACTAGATGCCCAATATGAAGTGTTTCACCTGTCGGATCTATGCCAAATTTGATTATCATGTTTATTCGTATTTTTTTATTTTCATTTCTAGTTTCTGTCCCAACGTGAGTGCTTTTTCGATATCGTCACAAACGTAATTTATTCCAGTTAAATCTGTAGCATCACCAACATATATCTCTGCCACTTTCAAATCGTAAGGTTTACCTTCGATTATGATGTTCACAGATATGTTTACTAGTGTTTTTGATTTGATATTAAGATTTGCGAATACTTTGGAATCACTGAATATTTTATTTAATTGTGTACACCAATCAGAAGCAGAAGTATAAGTGAATGTTTCTTCAGTGAAACCATCAGTAAGCAATCCGTTCGAAATGTCCTGCGATGTTATTATTTTCATGTTTTTAAAAGTCTACACCAGGTCCAACATCAACTACAGTCAATCCGTGGGATTCCCACATCTTTATTACTCGTGGTCTATCATCGAATACCATGTGGATGTTTTCTGGTTTTAAATAATTTTTTAATATGTCTTCTTTGACAACTGTATCTTCTCTATGATCTATGCTTCGTCTCATTAGAATTGTAGCATAGTCTTCTCCTTCTACAAATTTTATATCTTTGAACGCGACATTTTCTAACCATTCTTTCGTTATATCTCTATGACTGTCTGGTCGTCCGCTTACAAAGATAATAGGATATCCCTGCTTCATTGATTTGATTATCGTGTCTCTAACGTCTTCTATAACTGTGTCTTCAGACATATGATTGAAGAACTCTTTCCAATTTTTTACTTCGACACCTTTAACAAAATGTAGACGATGATGTAGATCGGCTATAGTACCATCAATATCACATACAATCCATTTTTTTCTACCATCACCAAAGTTTCTATATCCAATCATGTCGTGTTGAATACCTAAAGATACTATAACATGTCGTCCAACATTAGCGCCTGACACTTTGATGTCAGAGATTTCAATCGGATTTCTTCTGCTGATGTCTCTGTCAAAGAGTTCTTTTAAATCTATATTCTTTGATAGATTTTCCATAGCAAATTTTGCACCAACTTCTTTACATAAGTTTTCCCATCTTTCTCTATGACTTTTGCCTAGATTAGTGTCATCGATTATAACATTGACGTTATTCAGTAGAAGTTCTTTAGCCATTGCTCTCTGAACTTTCATTGTTATTTTTTCATTATTGCCAGTCCATTTATTAAAATGCAACATCTGTCTCAAAGCATCTCTATTCAACCGAACGAGATTACCACGTTTCTCCATGATTTCTCTTGCTCTGGTTGATTTTCCCGAAGCGGGTAAACCTTTCATCATTATTAGTTTGCTCATATTTTTTTAAAATGATTAGTCTTCTAATATAACTACTCCTATACCTAACTTAGCACATAATTTTTCAAAGTCTTTTTGTTCTCCACCGTAATGAAACATGATATCAGTGTATTGGTCTGGTTTATCTTTATAATCCATATCAATAGTGTAAGCAAAACCCATCTCGTCCCAATCATTGCCGTCTTTGTTGTGTATCATGACAAGACCCGTAAGAGTTGGATAATCACCAGGTGACTCGTCCATCCATGGGTTGCACCGAGCGCTCCAAAAAGGAATCTCTATTACTATTTTATCATTTTTCTTTTTGAATGTAATACTTTTCATATTTAAAATTCAAAATCAAATAAAGTTTCAACATTATCTTTCCAACAATAAACACGGTAGCCATCTTCTTTTTGTACTCGGTATTCATAACTAATCATAAAATTTCCACCCCATTCTCTACATTCTTCTTTCTTTGCTATAAGAGGTATTTCACTTTTGTCTTTGTCGGGAAATGTCATAGCAAAGACACCAATTGCACCAATAATTATCCCAAATAAAATCCAGTATAAAAATGTTATTTTCTCTCCCATATTATTCAATATCTTTAGATTCAACGATTAAAACACTCATTCCAAACATATCGCTCACTGCAACATAAACATTAAGTTCCTTCTCCATGTCAAGCCGAAAAGAATGAATTAACTGTCTGTCTGATTCATGTATATGACAAACGATAGATTCAGTATCCCCTTCTTGTTCAACCTTGCTAACAATAATAGTTTTGTCATCAAGATACTTCAATACTTTTTCTTTAAATTTCATAATTATTCATTATTTTAATTGATTAATATATTCTTCAATGCGCGAGTCCCATTCTTCATCTGAAATATGAAAAGGATCTGCCATTCTTCCACCACACTCTGTAAATATCCCCTGCCCTGCCTGCCTTATTCTCAACCATTCGAGAAAATTAAAAATAAACTGACCTTTTCTCCATCCTTTGGGAACTTCATTTCCCATTTCTTCTTTTTTTATTACGCGTCCTTTTCCACAACATATGTCACATTTTTCTCGAAGACCACCGAATGTAGTGCCTATCACAGTACCATTGCCTTTGCATTTAGAACAGTCTTCGTATTCTACTATGGTTCTTTTCATATTATTCCTCTATCGTTTCTTCGATGCGACCACTACCTTTGCATATGTTGCATGTTACTTGTAGACCACCAAAGAATGCACGAAATGTTCCATCTATTATTCCCGAATCATCTATATCTGTCATTCTTCCTTGTCCGTAGCATCTGTGACAGTCTTTATATATTTTTGTTGTTTTTATCATAGTTCTAGATAATAAATTATTCTGTCTAATTTCGCTGGATCCTGCGAAGGAAGTTGATCGTCTTGTAAATTCCAGCCAGCGACAATGTAATATAATAACGATGCTTGAATGTCTGAACCAATATATCCTTGTTTATGTCCCACCGCTGAAATGACATCACTAAGTCGTATTTTATGGGTTGTGTTAGAAGTCTTTGAACTAACTTCATCGACCATGCTTCCCGGTTTTAAATCTTTATTAGCTTTTATTACTCCTTTTTGTATAACTTCTAATCCGCCTTTGCTCTCTCTATTCTTTAATTTACTCAGTGTGTCGCCTATGTGATTATCATATTTGAAGTTCTTTTTCATATCTCTTCTTTAAACGTGTTAACCCCTCTTGGTCTAATAAGTCTCCATATTTGTTCTACGTAATCTCTATGGTCTAACATGGAAAATAAAATAGCAGGATATTTTTTCTTTGTTATCTCTAATGCCCAGTCTTTTCTAGTCCAATCTTTTGACAAATCGTCTACTTCATTATTTAACAACTCTTCAAAATCAGTTTTACAAATATCTTCTATTTCTTTATACTGTGTAGCGAAATCACTAGCAATAGTATCGATCCAAGTGTAAAATTCATCTGGTGCATCTTCTGCGATTTCTCTTATGTCTGTTTCAACACCATGCACTTTCATGTATTCCCAGATACCCTTGACTGATAAACAAGTCAGTATTTTATGAAGACGAACGTACTCTTCAAATTTGACTTTTAGTCTTAAATTAGCTTTTGGATAATATATTACAAATCCTTCTTCATTTTTTGTATTCAATTGAGACAGACTTTGTAAATCAGTTGGCTGAATATATTTTACTGTCTTTACGGGCATAATATCTTTAACTTGTTCACCAGTTTCTGTTCTTATACTTGCTAAATATACCAAACCACTGAAGTCATATTTTACTACAATACGATTCTCTGGGTATATTATTTCAAACAGATGTGTTATCTCATTTCCATATGGTTCATCTCCTTTGTTTTCTCTCCACCATTTCGTAGCCCAGATCGCTTGTTCTGATGTAAAACTACCTCTTGTCGCTATCCAGGTTTTATTATTTAATGTGTACATTATACCGAGAGAACCATCTAGTTTCTCAGTTATTAATGGTACTTCGTCTGGTATTTCTTTATTAAAAACGTCTGTGTGTTCTTGTACATTGAAAAACTTTTCGAACGGTCTAGCAATGATTTCTCCTGTTTCTGTATTTACTATCAAGCCTCGACACATCCGTGTAATCTCGTCCCATTTTCGGTCAAATTGACACTTATGAGAGTAATTGAATAACTTTATTTTCTCATCTTCGGGATGTACATTCACGTTTATCAGTCCAGAATCTACATATTTTTGTATTTTGTCTAGATTAATTGTTTTCATAATACTTAGTATATATCGTCTGCTATAGTTCTTCTTAATTTTCCTGTTATATTATCTACGGATACATAATGACCTATTTCTATTTTTTCTTCAGCCACACCTACAATTCTACCAGTGTTTTCTTTTTTCTTTGTTAAAGCAATGCCCTGCATGTCTATTGCTCCTTCTATAAATGTGTGATCGTAACCAGCTTCTTTCAATTTGTATTCAATTTCTTTGTAAGCTGATTCAGATACTTCTAATTTTGCGAAAGTATGGGTCATTTTATTAGTTTATATATCTCGTGTGTAAGTTCTACATCTGCCATCGCTCTGTGTTGTACTACCTTTGATCTGTCGATACCCAATTCGTCACATGCTATACCAACATTAAATTTCAAGCCGTAGACTCTCATGCTCATGATTCTGTTTGAGAAATGTAGAAAACTTTCATCTGCATCTTGTGATAGATTTAATTTGTCTGCTTTGTATTTTGATGCGGTATCGTATGCAGTGGAATTTAAAAGTTCAGTCGCTTGCGCTTTTTGCTTAGGTGTCCAACCTAAAACGTCTTCTGCATAATTCACCATGAATGGTATATCAAATCTAATACCATTGTGTGTTACGTTTTGTTTGCAACGTTTGAAATATGGTAAAAATTCCAGTAGACATTCTTCTGGGTCTCTACCTTCTGCGTCGATTATTTCCTGTGTAATGCCAGTTATCTCTGTGATTTTTTCTGGTATTTCTACTTTATTGTCTAGTACCCAGTGTTTGCGTTCGATTTCGTCGCCGTTTACTACGAAACAACCGATTTCAAGGATTCTACATTCGGGTGCAACAAATCCAGTTGTCTCTAAATCCCATACTATGTAATCTATGTCTTCTGTGTTCTTCATGTTTTTATTTTGCTAGTGCGTCTAATAATTTATGCCAATGATATTGCCATTCGTCCCACTGCCAACCACAACTTTTTCCTCTACCGCAATCTCTATCTTCACAATGAAAACAGGTCTCTGTGCTCCACCCCTCAACCTTACCTACTGCTTTCCATGCGAGGGGGTCTAGAATGGACTGATGTAAATATCCAGTATCTTTTAGTGTCCTTTCTGTAAGAGTTATAAGTACATCTGTTTTCAAGTCGGCACTTCTCCAACCACCAATTGCTGCTTTTTCTATGAACTCCTTAGAGCCAAAACCGAGGACTTTTTGTAGTGCTTTTTCTATCATATTAATAGTGTTTTTATAAATTCTTCAATAGTTTTATGCATATCGAAATCGGGTTCTTTTGATGCTTCCGCTAATGCATCTATCATTCGGTGTTTTCTTAATAGCCAACCGTAATCGGCATAACTTTCTTCAACCATTAAACCATCTTCTTCGCATTCATAGTAATGTCCATTTTGACTAACTTCTTTTAGACAATGATTACATGCAAGCTTGTTCCACCCTTCGACACTACCTACTGCTTGCCACGATCGAGGGTCTAATAGAATTTCTTCAATACTAACATCAGCAAGATAATCATAAATATGTTCATCTTCGCTTTCACAATTAGTACAAGGCGGATTTTGGAAGCAGGTGCATGGACCTTTTTCAAAACCATTTGGTTTCCACTCACCCTCTATTGCTTTTTGGATATATTGTTCTGAATATTTCATATTATTCAATTTGAAAGTTATATAATACTCCTAATACGTCATCGTGTTTTGCAGAATATGCGTATCTATTCAATTCCTCTTCTAATTCTTCATCTGTCATAATTGCAAGAGGGTCCATAACTCGCTTTGCTCTTACTGCTCGTATCAACTCTTGTGCTTGTACTCTTGTAACTGTTTTTGTTGTGTGTGCACTCATGAATCGTTAGGGAATAATATGTTGTGAATAAAGCGCTTGAACACATCTGTTTGGTTTTCAAATGTTTCTTTGAGGTTGTATCTCGATAGGGGTTCTCCCTCGTCTAATTCATAAAAGTAGCCAGCAGTGTCAACCGAAAGTGTTGAGCTTGCTTTTTCCATAGCCAACAAAATATCAGCAATACCAAGTGAGCGACCTATGATTTTAATATCCTCTCCTGTAATGTTTACAGTCATGTGGTCTGTCGTAATCCATACATCTTCACGTCCTTTAGATTTTTCACAAAGAATCAAATCATAATTAGGTAATACTCCAACCATATCTTCTCTGGGTGAAATACTTACTTCGCATCCAAACTTCAATTCCACTATCTCCTCGTTAGCAGAAATACAAGCCTTCCTAATTTTTTCTATTAATGAAATTGTTTTCATGGTTGTTTATTACGTTTATTCTTTGAGGAGGTTAAAAACATTCTCCGCAATTACAATTTACAACCTTGCTTTTCTTTATATAAGATTTGCAAGTTTCTTTTTCAGGATAAATCAAAGAATTTTTAATTTTTCCTAGGTTATTTCTATATTTTCCACATAAGTGTGGGTATGCTTCCTCTATTGTTTGTGTTTTCATAATTATTTATTTTCTAATGTTGGAAAGAATTTCATTAATATATGAATCTATTTCAGAATCAACCCCACCTGCAAAGTCTTTTATATCTTCAACAATAGTTATTGTGTTCTCTCTTTCTTCGTCCTTCGTGTCTTTGACTAGTGATGTGAGTGTTTTGTGTAACCAGTTACTTTGCATTATTTTTAAAGCATTGAATCCACTAGTCAGTCTTTCCCAGTTTTCACTTTTTCTTTTGAACTCATCAACGATGTCTTCTATTGGAATTGTTTTCATCTAATTTTCCATTGCGTGATAAATATATGACGCTAATATTATAATTGTTGCAAAGACTGAAATAGTTGCAAATAGACCAGCGGTATGACAATACTTTGATATCCCCCAACTATATTCAGTAATACGACAGGGAAAGACAAAAGTGAAAAGAAATTGGGTTAGTTTCCAATATACACCAATTATTGAAACAGTGATTGGTGCTATAAATAACAACCCCACTACTATTTTCCATTTCTTATTAAAAAATTTGTACAGTAATTTCATATTATTTTTTATTTATCTGGTCTAAATCTTATAAAAACTGGGAAACGTAAGGAACCATCTTTGGTTTTTTCTTGATATTTGACTTCTGCTATTCTACCAGGAAGCTCATCTTTTTTGTCCCAGTATTTTTTTCGTTCATCGTCTTTAAAACCTGAGCCAACATTAACTTCAGAACCATTTGGTAGTTCACAAACGATAGCACCTAAAAGATTCTCATATTTTCCAGTACCTTCTTCGACTCGTAGTATTGTTAAGTCATCTGATTCTTCTGGTTTCATTTTCATCCAGCTATAACTTCTTTTAAATTCGTAGAGGCCGTCTAATTTTTTAACCATGACACCTTCGTGTCCATCTGCGAGTTGTTTATTATAGAAATCTAATAGTTCTGTTTCTGTAGATATTTCTGTGCCTTTTATTACTTTTAGATGTGTTAGATTCTTTTCGTCTATTTCTTTTTGTAGTTCATCTAATATATGAAGACGTCCACTTAGTTCTGTGTCATCTATTATGACATCGAATATATTGTATACTGCGTCTTTTGCTAGTTCTATACCATCGTCTTTTCTAGAAAGTGTTCGCATTAAATCTTGAAAATGACCCATTACTATTTCACCGTCTATTTTTGTTACTTCGTTTGTAAGCTGTTCTAATTCTCCAAGAATGAATGGATAGTTTTTGAACTCTTTGCCATTTCTTGATACTAGTTTCTTTTTAGACATATCTGCTATACAACGAATACCATCGAGTTTAATATCTGCATACACAGGAAAACTTGCTCGTTTGGTATCATATTTCATCGCTGACATACAGATGTCTTCTGGAAATAGTTTGGGATAGACTTTGTTGATGAGTCTTTTACCAGCACCTATTCTTAAATCTTTTTTTAATATATTTAGAACTACTCTTCCCCATGCTTCTGGATAATGTGATATAAAGTTTTTTACTTCTTCTTTAGCAGCGTTACCAGTAAGTTCTCGATTTTCTAATTTATTCAACAAATCGCGAAGGTCTTCAAACCAATCTCTGTCTATTTTAACATCTTGTTCGTATTCTACATCTGAGGTGTCTATTTTGACAGTACCATAATTGATGAATGGGTCATACGCCTGTTTAAAAATAAACTTAAGATATCCAGACTTTGTTTCTTCTACAATTCTTTTTTTCTCATTTGTAGAACCAATGTCTGCTATTCTATTGAGAATTTCTGGTATGTTTGGTGTGTTCTTCATTTCTTATATATGTGTCAACGTTACGTGTTTTCATAATGTCGACCGCTTCACGAATTTCTTTTTCCATGTTGCGCATACGAGCTTCTGTTGCTTGTGTTTCCATTGTCCGTGGCATATATCGGATTGCTTTAACTATCAGAGCATGTAGAATTGTAGCTTCCTCTTTCCCAAAAGCAAATATATATCTTGTTTTTTCTTGTCCTGATATTTGTTCTTGAATGAACCTCATATTGTTTATATTATACCATATATTGATATATTTGTAAACGGGCTGTTTATTTCTTTTTCTTGTGGTCTTTCATCGCTTGTTTCATTGCACTACTTATCTCTTTCATGTGATTCTGTACAGTCTTTTCTTCGTAACCACAGTATGTCATTTCGTATAGACAGTGACAGATTACTTCTAGTCCTGAAAAAGACCAAGTTGTTTTTTTATCTACTTCCATAGCCAACCACGATGCCCACGGAGTAAATTCTATTGCCCAGCTTTCTTTTTCATCGATTCCATTCACATGAATCCAAATTTGTTTTTCACCTGGTTCTTTACACATTGTCAGTTCTAATCTTAATTTCGATCTGCTTGGTTTTATTTTTTTCAGTCGATTGAATACTTTTCGATAACCATCGATGTTTCTTTTTTGGTCTGGATATAATTTAACAAACATTTTGCACACCTCTTCCCATGTGTGTTTTTTTATTAAATCTTTAAGTTTTTCTTCTTTCATATTATCTTTCGCTAATACGTCTATAAGTATCGTATAATCTGATATCAAACTGCCATTTGTATATAGCTACATGTAGTGCAACGTATTCTATAGTCTGTGTTTCAATTTGTCTATACATTATTGCTGTTCTTATAGAAAAGAATGGAAGAGCAATGTATATATACAGATAGGGTAAATATTTTACCCATGTTTGTGTGTTTTTCATTTTAAAATTCTCCTTTAATTAGTTTAATACGATCTTCCAGCCAATCGATTATTTCACTAGCAACACAACTACCACAGCGTCCTTCTGTGCTACTAGGTTTATTAAGTTCTGGAAAATCTTCGTAATCTTTTGTTTCGCAATCAGCACCATATCCTTTCTTGATACTCCATATCATTATCTTTGTTATTATTATGTCTATTTTATCACTGAACATTTTATTTGATTGCACTAGGCACTTTTAGACTACCTCCGATACTGTGTATATTCAGCCTACAGAGCATTTTGTATATATTCAGCTTCCAGAGCATTCTTTGCATAAAGCTAGGTGGAATATAAACATCGCCAAATTCGTCCCAGAATATACGACGAGGATAACATTTTCTATAAAATTCCGGATGATATAAAGCGTATGCTGGTATAGGACATCTGTATTCAGGTTTCTTCCATGGGATACCGTTCGGGTTAGATACATGTTCTATCAAATTTTGGTACCTCGAATATCCAGTAACAACTAACTCTTTTTTACAATTTGGACACTTCAACTTTTTTATATTTTGTTCGTTTTCTTTCATTGTAATCTGATAAAGTCATCTGGGGTTATTTTTTTCTGGTCCAATAATACGTTTAGAACGTAATTGGCACCAAGTTCTCTCCCAAATTCGTTTTCTTCCTTAAGTAGTTTTACTAGCTTGATTGCTTTTAATGCTTTGTTTGCCCATTCTCTATCTGATTCTTTTTCTGCTTCAGGCAAATCTTTGTATTTTGTTTCCATCTGCCTCTTCCATCTTTCGACTTTTTCTTTTGGTAATGTAAAACTACCGTCGATATTAAATATACCGCACGTAAACATATAGTCCATCCAATGAGACCATTGGTCGTGTTCTAGCTTAGCTAGATTTTCTTTTGTTTCTTCGTGTTCCATCGCATGTCTACTTTCGCTTTTCGAGTTTGCACTTTAGCATATTCTTGTGATTGTGCAAAGCGAGAGCGTTTGTATTTGTTTAATAATCTCTGAATCTTCCCAACAAATCTGTCGATTGGGTGTTTGCTAACTTGAAAAAAATCATTTCTTTTTGAAGCTAACAACATTTGGTTTTCTGCAACTCTTATTTTCATTTGTTCATCGTTATCTTCTTTTCTGCCATAACCACTTAAACGAGACCTAACTCTTTTAAAGAAATCAAGCTCGTCTTTCATATAGAGAACAATATGCAAATAACCGTTGGCTGTAACTCTGCTATGGTCTAACAAATACTGCCAAACAATTTGTTTTGTTATTTTCTCTTCTTTTTTGCATCTTTTACATTTCATAGTCTTTCTAATACTTATGTATCCGTTTGTATTTTGTTTAACCCGCTAATTCGTTATTCTCAAATTTGCGAATGAATTCGTTAAGATTTTCTTCTGAAACAAAGTATCTTTTACCAGAGCGACTTCCTTTGATTATAGGTTTGAATATTTCTATATAATCTTTAGAAATATACTTCAACAGTGTTTTGTAAGTAGTCACCCAGTAGATACGATCGCTTTTCCAGATTTGATGCACTGATAGTAATTTTTGCTTTGTCATTGTACTTTTAATAATTAGACCTCTTCTTCTGGTTTCCATTTTCTCCAAGCTCCCTGCTTGTTATCTCTTTTGTCATATTCTTTCGGAGATCTTTTGTTTAATTTATCTAATCTTCGGCGTTGTGCAGCGGACTGTGATTTTTTGCGCCTCTTTAGATATCGTTCGTAGTGTTTGGTTGTTTTATCTTTTCTCCAAGAACTTCTCCAATCATGGTTCTTTTTACATGGTGCTTCCTTATCGTATTCTTTTCTACTTTTTCCACATTCTTTGCATATTTCTTTATCTTCCACCATGTTTATATTATACCATATATTTGCATAAGTGTAAACACCTTTCTTATTTCGTTATCTTTAGCATTCTTCTGATATCAGCCTTCGATATCTTAATCTTTTTGGCTTTTTCTCTATCACCAAGAATCTCTTCTGAAAGTTTTTGTTTTTTATGCAACACTTTTAATACGTATTCGTCAACAGTATCTTGTGCGATTAGTCGGTATACAGTCAAATTAGAGGTTTGCCCGATTCTGTGAGCTCGACCTTCTCTCTGCTCCATTTTAGAGATGCTCCAGGGCAGATCGTAATGAATTATATAATTGGCTCTTTGCAGATTGAGCCCGAATCCACCTGCTTCTGTCATTATCATAAGTTTGTTTTCTTCTTTATTTTGGAATGTGTCTACGTTCATGTGTCTGTCTTCTTGTTTTACTTTACCCGATATTAACAACGGTCTGTACTCCTTTAACTCTCTCATTAGAATGTCTGCCATTTCTGAAAACTGTGTAAAGACTAAAGCTTTGTCATCTTTGTGTATTATGTCTTTCAATAGTTCTTTGAGTGCATTTGTCTTTGATGAGAATGTATGTTCACTGACTAGTTCCAAACTGTCTGCCGCTTGTTTGAGTCTAACCATCTTCACTAATACATTTGAAAGATATCTGTCTTTAAGAACTCGGTTGATATTATATTCATTTAAATCAGCGGCGATTTCATCTCTGATTGCTTCGTATATCTTCTTTTCTTCTGGATCGAATTCTATGTATAGTGTTTCATATAATTTGTCTGGTAGTTCATTCAATACGTCTTTTTTCTTTCGACGCAACATGTTGTCTGATATATGTTTTTTCAATTCTGATAGATTTTTATATCCAGTTATACCACCAAATCGATCCTTGTCACAATACTTCTGTGTGAATTGCCAGAATGTACCTAGTAAGTTGGGTTGACAGAAGTCTAATATGTTCCAAACATCTTGGACAGCATTGTTCAGAGGTGTACCTGTAAGAGCTATTCTATACTTTGCTTTAATCTTTTTAATGTTCTTAGATTGCTTTGCTTTAGGATTTGATATTCTTGTTGCTTCATCAGCGATGAGGAAATCCCATTCGATTTTGTTAATATAATCCATGTCTCTAAGAAGTAATTCATAATTCATTATGTAAAAATCGACGTCTTGGTTCCATTGTTTAGCTCGTAATTTTTTATCACCACCAATAACAATAGATGTTTTATGACTGGCCCATTTTTCAATTTCATCTTTCCAGTTTAATTTTAAAGTAGATGGACATAGTATTAAAATCTTTTTTGCTTTACGTATTAAGACTGTAGCAATGGACTGTATTGATTTACCACATCCTGGTTCATCTCCAAGTAATGAAGATTTAGTAGCAACTAGAAATCCGGCACCTATTTCTTGAAAACCGAATAGAGGTAAGTTTAGTAGTTTAAATATCTCTATTTCTGAGTCTTTAAAGTCTCCTTCTCTGATTCTTTTGATTTTCTTCTTTTTCTTTTTTGCTTTGTCATATTCTTCTAATACTTCCAGTGACGTATGAAAACCCAATGGAGTCAAAGTATCTAATACCTGGACGACATGGAGAACTGGTACTGTCCATTCTTTAGTTTCGTTATCATATTTCCTACTATCAAAATGTTTTACAATTTCAACAAGAGCCGCATTGTAATCAAATGTTAATACTAGTTCATTTTTATTGTTTTTGCTTATTTGCATATAATAGTTTACTTCTATAAGTTTTTGCCTTATAATTATATATGTATGGCAAAAAAAGAAGTTAAAAAAGAAGAATACGAGGTATCAGAGGTTCAGGAAGAATATCTACAGATTTACCATGAGTACTTCGTTCTGAAGTGGGATTGGACTGATATTTGTAAATATCATAACTGTAGTAAGTCCAAGGTTTCTACAGCGATCAGGTGGGTGATAGAGAATAAGATGAAATTTCCTTCAAAGTTTCTTATCAAAGGAGCAATCGATGCTATATCTGCCAGACTGAAAAGAAATAAAGAAATGTATGACCACGAATCTAATAAAAAGAGATTCAGAGATAATATGTTTGTTGTTGCTTTAGTTAGAGAATTGCGAGAAGACGAGAAGACATTGCTTAAATTACAGGAAATCTATCATGCCGATGATGTGGACGATCAGAGATTATCTGCTGGTCAGGTTCTTAAACTCATTGGCGAAGCGCAGAAGGAAAAAATCAAATAAATCTAATCTTTATCATATTATACCACAAATGTTTATATTTGTAAAACAGTATGTCGTTTACACCCGAACAAGTTAAAATATTGCAAAGAGCATCTAATGATTTTGTTTATTTCACAAACGAAGTCTTTAGTCATAGTGTCAAGACTTTTATTAAGGGCGAGCACGTTGATAACACTGCTCGTTTTTTGAGTAGTAATAGCAGAACGATTAGTGTTAGTGCTAGACATCATTTCAAATCCTTTTCATTTTATTCTTATTTCATGTGGAAGATGATGTTTGAAGGTGCTGCGAATAATGTAGAAGCACATTATTTCTCTTTCAACTCTGAACTGGCTGGATATCACATAAATAAAATTAAACAGTGTATAGAGGCAAATCCTTTTTTCGAAGATGTTATTGACGCCAAACCAACAGCTGAAACAGTTTTGAAATACACGTGGGATCGTAAACATTACACTACTATTACTCCCCACGGTCTTGTTCAGTTCAAACGAGGTATTCACGGAGATTTAATTTTCGTTGATGACCCTTTCCAAGACCCCGATAACGAATTGAATCCTACTATTATTTATAAAATCAATGAGATTTTCAAATCGAACATTCTTGACATGCCGAAAGAACCAGATGGAGAATTGCATGTCTGCGGAACGCCTCAGACAAAATATGACTTCTTCTTTGATAAAGTCGTTACAAAAAGATTTGCTACAAGAGTTCTTCCTGCTATATATATAGATGAAGAAACTGGAGAAGAAAAAGCACTTTGGCCCGAATGGATGGATTTAGAAGAACTCAAAATCAAAAGAATAGAAAGAACAGAGAGAATTTTCAGCCGAGAATACCAATGTACACCGGTATATTCGACGAAAGGTTTTTTCAATAAAGACGTTCTGAAAGAAAAAATAGTTAATAAAGACTTAACAATGTGGAAGGTTACTGTAGCATATCCAGAAAACAACGACATTATCGCTGGATTTGATATAGGTAAAAAATCTCACCCTTCGCATCTATCAGTGTTTGAATACAAAGACGGTAAACTAGTAATGATACATAATAAGTTCATGGATAATTGGCCGTATTCTAATGGCAAGGAATACATACCAGAGGCGCCGTCACAATTAGAATATCTGAAGAACTGTATAAGAAATTTTAGAATCAAAGAACTAAGATATGATAATACTAGAGGAGAATTTGAAAGCTTCGATGAACAGAGTTTATTACCAAGACAAATGATACCTGTTGTGTTTACTAGCAAATTCAAATCGTCGGGCGCAACAGCTTTCGACAGATTAGTAGAAAAACAACAGATAGAAATACCAGATGATGAGAGATTGTTAGACCAAATCTGCGCTGTTACAAACGACCTACAAGCTATTCAAACTAAATTTGGTCACGGTGACTCATTCTGGAGTATAGTTCTAGCAGTTATGAGCGCTAAGGATTTGATTGGTTTCTACGATGACAGCGATGTAAGTCAAAGACGTAAAATAAGTGTTGGTCAACGTTCTATGTTCGCCGAAGGTGGAAAGATACCAAAGGGCTGGTAATTTTAAAATCTAAACCAAGCAAAAAATAAAGGTATGATTGATTTCATACCTATTTTTAGTCCCTTTTTTAAGAAAACGATAGCTAAACAGAGAATTGGAAAAGGAATACATACGATTCTTAATAATGTCAAAGCGATGTTCATAAGTCCTTGTGTATCATGACATTGTATAAGTCATTCATTGTTTTCATTGGTATGTCTCTGCCTTCTTTATCTGTGACTGTACCCTTCTTCCACTTTGTGCCCCATTCTAAATCGTATATGTAATAACTAATCCAATTGTGCTTATCATTAGTTACTAATTTCAACATGTCTAGCAATGCTGTATCAATTCTTGATATGAAGAAACCACCAAAATCGGGGTCAAGTTTTTTCATTGCCAGATGTACTTCTTCGACATCATCAGTCAAAGATTTGATAATTTTAAGAGCTGCTATAAAATCTTTTCTAATCATATTGTGTATATTGTTTACCTTTTAAAATTTCTTTTACGATTTTCTTTTTTAATTTATATGCTAGTTTGAAATGTTCTAGCATTGAGAGATTTCTTCCAGTTCTTAAGACAAGACCCATGGGATTTTCTGTTTCTCTGCGTTGTACATAACCATTATTATTTGCGAATAATTCTTCTCCGAATTTTATCTTTTTCATGTGTGTTCTGAAGAGACGAGTTTCACCGTTCTCATTGAATAGTTCTATTGGTTTTATTAGCCAGACGTAATTCATATTAGTCGTTTTTATACTTCTGATGCGTACAATGTCTGCATTTGAACAAACGAGCCCAACGCATTCTTCTATACATGATAGACGAATGCAAACCGAGGAGACATTTTAATTTTTGTAATAGTTTTTTGTACATTTTGCAGCTACGTTCAGTGTTAATTACAGACCATCTAGAAGCGCCGAGATTCAGCTCTAGAGAGTAGAAAGACACGTAAGTGGTATAATACATCATTGCTCTCTACTCTCATTAGCTGATACTTTAAAATATGTGATACTTTGATACTAACGTTAGAAACCACGACCGGCTCCACCGCCACCAAAACCACCACCTCCGAAACCACCAAATCCCCCACCAAAACCACCGAAGCTTCCACCACCAAACATAGGTATTGAAGAACGACGTGGAGTGTAGAAGAAGTCATCGTCATCATCGTTATCTGACTCAAACCATGTTTTCATACGAGAACCAAACGTCTTCTCTGTGAAGTCTACACCTAGTGCAACTGGCTTATCTGTGTCTGGATTTGAGATTGTCAGACCTAATCGTTTGATAAATACTAAGTCACCCTTTGCTAATTCGTCAGCGTCTATGTTTACCATCAATACGTCTGTCTCTTGACACTTTACGACTTCTTGTGACTGGTCCTGGAGACGAATGTTATCTCCAAGCTCTGCTTTATCAGAAGGCGAACCTTCTCCGAATTTGTATTCTTTCATAATAATATATATTGTTTTACTACGAACGACTAATAATTATTGTGACGCCTCGAAGACACCTTGTGCACCATACAATACTGCATTGTACCAATCGGCGCTCTTGAGATATGGTATCATCTTATCGTCTATAATACGACCCGCTTTAGAATCTGGTATGTTTTCTTCTAAACCATATCCGATTTCTAATCGCACTTCTCTATCTTCTGTTGCTAATACAATAATAGCACCATTGTCTAATTTAGCATTGCCCACTTTCCATTTTTCTGCCAGCTTTATTGAGTACTGTTCCATCTCTAGAGGCTTCGTTGATTTGACTATAACAATCGCTATTTCCTGTCCATAACCCTCGCTATAAGACTTTAATAGCTCGTTCAGGTTATTTAGTTGTTCAGTTGTTAGAACCCCTGCTGCATCTACTGCGTAATTCGTTGGTTCTGGTAATGCTGTAACATTACGAGTTGTAATGGTTCCTTGATTCTCTGTTGACACGTCTCCTATACTTAAAAATAGTCCAAGACCTGCCAATCCAACAATGAGAATAAAGAATATGATTCCTGTCTTATTCATTAAAGTGTTAAGTCTACGACAGGTGGTACTTCAGATCCCACTGATGCTTCAAAGAATAGTCTTTCTTCGAAACCGTACATGTTGGCAAGTAGTTTTGTTGGGAAACGTTTTACCATTATGTTTAATGATCGCACTTCTTCATTGTATCGACGTCTTTCTACGGCTACTCTGTTTTCAGTGCCAGCCAATTCGTCCATCAGACTCTGCACTTGATCGTAGCTGTGCAATTCTGGATATCGTTCGAAAATAAGTAATAGTCTACCTATAACACTTTCGTAATTGCCGAACGCTTCGACTTGTTCGTTTTGACTACCACCTTGTTTTGCATTTGCGTATCGTGTGCGTGCTTCTGCGATTTGACCGAATACTTCCCGCTCTTGAGTTAGAATGCCTTTTGTTGCATTCACCAAGTTAGGAATTAAGTCGAACCTTCGTTGATATTGTGTCTCAACTTGAGCCCAACTTGTCGTAACTACTTCGTCTTGGGTGACTAGTGAGTTGTATGTTCCCATGAACCACATTCCCACAAATAGTGCAATTGCTGCAACTACTCCCAGTGTAATAAACAATGCGTTTCTCATATGATTACTTGTAATTAACTTCTAATCTTACTACTCTACAATTCTCTTTACGGTATTGGTATGGCGGCCACTGTAGTTGACCCAACGCTTCTTTCTTTGTAGGAAATATCCACAATATGTCATCAGTGTAGCTGCATTCACAATCACCACTTCCTGGTGCTTGACTATATATCAGGTGTTCTTTGCCTAATACTTCTCTTTCTTTTTTACCACTTCCGACGATTTTAAGTCTTCTTCCTACTACTGCATATAGTTTTTTATTCATAATCGTTGTTTAGTGCAAGTAGGGTCAAGTATTGCCAATTTGTCTAATGTCTCATTGACTTTTTTCTTTGCTGCGCTTGCGTCAGAACTGATATATTCACCGAGACTTTTACCACAGCTTAGATTGTCAAGAGCACTGTGATATTGTCTGTAATACTTTCTTACTTTTCTTTTGAGCACTGCTATCTTTATAATGTTGGTCATAAGCCTAAATCATGTTTAGAAATAACATAGCCAAGAGCACCAATCTTTCCATAATAGAACGGAGCATCATCAATAGTATACTTATCTATTTGTAATGCATTCTTAGCTGCCCAATTTCCACGCATTGCCAATGTAGGTAAGTCAGTGCCACCTCTCATTCTTGGCTCCATGTCATTGATGTCATCTTCTATTCGGAATTCTTCACCTTTGAAGCGACCGTTCTTTACGGTTACTATTTTGTCTCTGATATCTTCCATGTTTTTAATAAGTAGACAAATCTTCTTCTTGAAAGATTTTCAAACCTTTGATATTTCTTTCTCCATTTCTGATCGCCTCCTTGACTTTCTTATCATCGACCATCATGTACGCACGAGGTACAGTTTTTTCTTCTAGTACTTCAAACGTCCAAGTCTTCCTAGCTCTGATTTCTCCAGACTTGCTTTCAACGATATCTGGAATAGCATCCGTTAGAACGATGTTCTTATTGCCGTTCTTTTTTTGGAGTTTCTTTTCTTCTATAAGTCTTATTTCTTCGCGTTCTCTCTTATATGCAAGTATTCCATCTTTTACTCCACGTTCTGCATCCTTTAGAGGTACCGTGATTTCTTTGAACTTTGCATTAAGCTTACTCAATGATTCATTGATTGGCTTAGTGTAAGTCAGCCTCTCTTCCTCGTACTCCTTCAACTTCTTCTTCACCTGCACGAGAAATTCAACGGCTTTAGTCAAATCACCATCCGATTTGATGAGCGCTACCTTGTCTGCGCGCGAAGCAATTTGAACTATAGACCTATTCTCTTTCTTGATTTTTTCATCAAGTTCCTTTTCTCCTTTATTAGACATATTCTTTTTAGTTAGTTAATAATGTTTTAATACGAGATTAACGTATTCACACGAATTATATTCGACACCAAATTTGTTTACACCAGCAGAACATTTTTTCTTATGACTTCCTTGATTCCACCTGAGTGCTACTTCTTTCACTGTAAGACCTTGTCTAAGCCACTTTTCGATTTTAATCGTTGCTACATATTCTTCGTTAATAATTGTTTGAGGAGCAACGTATCCTAAAACTTCTTTAGAGAATAGTTTCCAAGTCTCTGGTAAGAACTGAAAACAACCATATTCTCCTGAATCGCCCCGACCGCAATCAGTACCATTTTGTGACTCTATCTTTCTGATGATATAAGCCAGTCGCATAGCGTCGGGGCTTATTGAAAAGACAGTTTTTCTTCGCGTACTGTTTCTAACTTGATTTCAACGTCTGCAATTTGTGCGTCAAATCTCTTTATCGCTTTTTCTTTTTCTGTCTGTATGTTTTCTTTCTCTTCAGTCAAATAGATTTCTTCGACAATAAGTTCTTGTTGACGTCTTACTTCTTCGCGGTTTCTGATTTCTTTTATTTTTTCGTTATCAACAAATGATAACTCTTCTGGTGTTTCTACGTTATTTTCTACAATAGTTTTATTCATGACTGTGCCGTAGAAAGTTATTGCGGCCACGAAAATAACAATTACTATTATAGATTTCCAATTGCTTTTAATAAAATTCATATAATATTGTTAGTGTTAATGTTTTACACATCGACCATTTTTATACTATTTTGTAATGTTGATTTGTTATATCTGTTTCTGATACAAATTCGATTACTTCATTTCCTTTTCTTAATAGCCATCTGTTACGAGAACACGAACATAGTTCTCCTTTCTTATCTATATAAGCGATACGTCCTTCCCAAAAAGATACTTGCATGTCATTGAAAACGCCTGCTTTTCTTATTGCGCGAACCGATTGGAATGAACCATCCCAGAAGACGGCTTGTTTCTTGATTGTTTTTTCTAGATTAAGTATTTTTGTCATTTTGTTTATTACAACGACAGTAATCTTCTTCACAAAGTCCATTTATATTTGTACAATATCCAGCGACTCCGTCGAACTGTCTGGAGAAATTGTATATCTCTTTGACTGTTCGTTTTTTATTCTTCAGGAATGATTTTATCTTTTTCATCTTCGTATAAGACTCTGTCTTTATTATTCATTTCTGTTAATGTCAACCGAATGATTTTGAATATAGAATGTGTCGAAAGACAATTCAATACATTGACTGCGCTATTGTTCTTATATCCCAGTTTACCACTGGCTTCTTCTTCAGCTTGATGATGTATCGCCATTACCAACCAGTATAGATATTCTCTTTCAGTGCGCTTTGGTTTTTTCCATATCTTCCTAACCATATTTTTATTATACCATATTTTACTATATATGTAAACGGGCTGCTGTTTCTATTCTACATCGTCACCATCTTCATCTGCTTCGGCCTCCCAGCATTTCTCACATATCCATAGTTTCCTATTTCTATCACTGTATAGTAGTGTACAGTCTTTTTTGCACTTTTGACAATTATAAGGTTTTTTCGTTTTCATTTTTTATCATATTTATCGAATAACTTCTGTAGCGGGTGGCTCGCCCACTGCCCTTTTTTATCCAACATGTCTACTATAATTGACCTGAAAGCGCCAATTTCAAATATAAGATTTTCTCCATCAACGTCACCCCAGTATACAGAATAGTTACCTTGTTTTTTTGGTATACCACAGAGAATGACTAACCATATTTTATGTAGAAGTTGTTTTGTTTTTTTCATTTCTCTTTATGTGTGTACTCTTCTCATACTTCGACCCAGTATAGTCAGTTATGTCTATACCGTTATGATATATTCTTCCGCATGAAAAACAATTCATTGCGGGCATATCTATCAAATGTATATGTGCTCCATTGCATTCCCAGCAACTTCTTCCAATAGCCATAAATTCATGTTTGTTTTTCTTTAAGTCTTTTATTGCATTGTCTATCTCTTTCTTCGTTGCTGGCTCAGAAGTATAATCCTCTACATAACCTTCAGCGTCGTGCGCAATTTTAAACTTATGATTTAATGTTTTAACGTTTGGTTCTTCGAACATGTTTCTTTTTATTAAGAACTAATGTGTATTCGGCAATGTCTCTTCTTTCTCCAGATGAATACGAAGACGACCTTGCTCTTTGTGCGAAGCGAAATAGTCCTTTATATGTTTGTGTGTCTGAAGACGAACTACTCTTTTCTTTCTGTCTTCCCAATGATACAACATTATTTATAGTATACTCATTTTCAAGAAGAAAGTCTACGAAGTCTATGTCTCGTGTCTTTATTACGTTTGGTTTAACGTCACATTCTTCATTTTTTTCCATCTTCTCTTCGTAACGTTTGCTGTAAAGTTCCATCACGTAACCTTCTCCTCTTATTATTAGTTCGATATCAACACCATTCTCCCAATCGTTTTTCATTTTTTCTATTGATTGTTCGACTTCTTCTCTTGCTTCTTGTCTTAACACACTAGGTCTAAAACCACAAAGTTTACATTTGCTTTCGCTTAAAAATATATAGTCGTATTTGCTTTTTAATACGTCTATATGTGTATCATATTCGTGACATGTAAAGTAGTGTTTCATATTGTATCACTATCTTTAGTAATTACTTTGGCTGTCTGTCCGTGAAACCAAGGAGAAATATAAACACCATCCACTTCTCGTTGCTCGAAACCCTCTCCAATACCATCTGACCATTGTCCTTGGGTATATTCAACCAATACTTTTTGTTCTTCTTTTGTCAATTCTCTAGGGCAGTCATAAGATGTTTCTGCAAATAACTTTTCTAATTCTTTATCATACACGAACACTAAATAACCACCAGAAACACCTGCTTTTATAAGTGATTCTTGTCCCTCGTCTTCTCCATATCTATCATGAAAATAATCAGAAAAACAAGCATCATCAGAAATACCATCGAGTTTAGATAAGGCCCCACCGACTAACTCTTTGTTATCTTGTTCTGTGAGCACTTTTGCTTCTCCTGTTATTGTAATTGTTTTCATATTATATATTTTAACTCTATTGGTCTGATTGTTAATATACGATAATTATGTGAAGCGTCTCTAACGAATTTTCTTGCTTGTTCTCTGGTTTCGAGTATGACATATTCTTTGCAACCATCTCCATCTGCTACAAATTTAGCGATGAACCATTCGCCTACTCTGCTGTGTTGAGTAATAGCACCTTTCCAATCTTTTGCGAATATCGCCCATGCTCTTTTTGTTTTCATTTTTCTTTTATGCTAATGATATCTGTGTCTCTAATGCTTTCTTGTATCCAAGCCAGTTCTTCTGCTTCGGCCTCATTTTCTGCTTCTATCTCGACAGCACCTCGATATTTGATAATATATTTTTTTGACATGTTTATTGCGTTACATTAAATGTTGCAAAATATCCACCATCTCCTTTATGCTTTCTTAATGATGAACAAACTGATTTTCCAAGAGTAGTTAACGATGCATATGGACTAATCACTGTGCCAATATCTTCTAACAGGCCAGCATCCTTGAGGTCAACGAGACAGTCATAATCATCGTGTTGTGTTAACTGTTTTGTCTCATCTCTTTTGTCACCATCGAGAAAAAAGCCTTTTAGTCTGGTACCCCATTCTTTTTCCCACTTACGGGTAGTTGCTGTTGGGTGAGGTGCTCTGCCACGTAGATGATTCATATCTAGAACACCGGAATAGTCTACAATTCTAGTTTCACAGTATGCTAACAAACTCCAATGGTCTTTGCCAAACTTTGACATAGGGACTACTTTACTTCTGCCCTTGGTTGGTTTCTCTTGAGCATTCTTGATTTTTGTAACAGTACAAAGACTTCTTCTTGCTGGCATCTCTTCACCTACTTCCCATGAAGTATTCAATCCATGCACTGTTGTTTCTTGATACAAAGCGAGTGGATACCATTCGTCTTTCACAGTGTCGAAGTCTTTAGTAGCTATACCTCTCCACTTGCCACTCCTGCTGTGGTTAACATCTAGAATTGTTCCTTTTTTGATTTTCATATCTGTTCTTTTGTTGTTATTCTAATAAAACCAATTCCACTACTTCTCCAATAAGTTATAAAGCGTATAGCTATCCATATTCTACCAATTTGCATTTCCCAAGCGGTTGCTCCTTTTATAAATGTTATGTGTTTCATTATTTACAGTGTGTCTTTGTATAATGTTTCAATAGCGATTCCGCTTGATTCTCCAATTCTATACAATATGCTCAATAGCGTTCTTGCGTCTTCTTTTCCCATTAGAGTATAAAGAGTTGCTTCACTGAAAAATGGCAAGTCTTCAGCAATCTTTCCGTAAAACTTTTCATTGTCTCTTAATTCTTTTGAGGTGATAGGATATCCATTTCCATCTCCAGTTTTAAAATTGACAAGACTTTTTAGACTTTCTAATAGTTCGTCTTTATTAGTAGCTGGTATGTATTCTATATTGTCGATTTTTACTTTTGGCATTTTTCTTTGATGATTACTATGTTGTCTTCCTTTTCTTGCTCTTAGACAGTGTCTTGGAGCGCTTCTTTTTTGTTTTAAGGTATAGAATATCAGTAATACTACCAATGACCTTGCACTCCTCTTCGATATGCTTTCTGTTTTGCCAGAGCGAACCACCACATCCTTCGATTTCATATATGTCTCCTTTTGTAACGAATCCGCCACCTTCAAAGACAACAAACGAAGTATGTCCTTTCCAGTATTCTATCACATCGTGAACATATATCTCTTTCTTTGTCTTATCATATAGTCCTGTCCACTGCTCACTGTCGAAAAGATATCCCCACTCATTGTTTGGCTCTATCCATGTGCCGTTAACGAATCCCCAATAATGATAGTCACCTTTTTCGTTTATTCTTTGTCTGAACTTTAAGTCTACTTGTTTCATAATTTTTTTATTTAGATTCGCTGTGGCGGAGGCAGAAGCTCATTTTTTACATAACTGTGGCGCCTTTGGGATTAAGTGGTCTTGAGCTGACAAACCATATCGAGTCATATCCACCTCCTCCACAACGAACCTAAATGTTTTATTGTGCAATTAAAGTTTCTGCTGATTCCCAAGCTCTTTGGAGATAATCGTTCCTTGCTGCTGGCTTATCTTTTTTCATCTCGTGGGTAATGGAATATGTCAATGCATTGTAGTATCCCCAGACAGAGAAGTCAGCTTTTGTTTCGTAGCTTTCTTCTGCAATGTCTCCAAGATACTTCGGTAGATTTTTACTCTTTACTTCTCTCTCTAGAATATCAGTAATACTTTGAGACATCTCTGTGTCTACCATTCTTTGCATAATTGGTAGACTGTTCTTGAACTTAGCTGTCATCTGTGTGAGATTTTCTTTGAGTTCTGGCATATCAATTTGAATATTGTCAGTGAAGTGTCTCTGATTGTACTTGAAGAATTGTTGTCCGATAATCATACCATTTGAGCAAACAAGTCTGAATGCACCGAGCATAATCTGAAAAGAACTAGAACTATCGTAAGAGTTCTTAGCAATTAATGTCATAGACAGGAAGTCTCCTTCTGCTACCTTTATCTGGGTGTCAAGGAATGTGTATGTTGCGAATAATTGAGCACCATTCTTTTGGAGTTCAATTTTTTCTTCGACTTTATGTTCTTTTAGAATGTCTCTAAAACTATTTATTACGACCTTATGTTCTAATAGTCCGTAATGTTTTGATACTATACCAAGTGATTCGTTAGTATCTTCACGTATCACTGCCATCTTACCTGGTATCTGTAACTTTCCAGCGAACAATGGCTCTGTTTTGACTGGGAAGCTATAATCTTTAGTTTGCATAGTGTATTGTTGCTAGTTTGATAATGTTCGACCTTATCTTATTATGTTTTTATTATACCATATAATGCCACATTTGTAAACGCCTACCTGTTAACAACATGTTAATAACTTACAATTCTATTTTTTGTGTAACTTTTTCAATACGTCTTCGTCTACAGTATTTTGTTCCACTTTGTGAATGATCGTATTAGAAGTTTTTCCTTCTTTGAAAGATTGTCCTTCTTTCTGTTCAACATAATAGTTACAATCGGGTGCATGTGCTGAATGAACACCAGGATAGTGTTTCACACCACAATTGCATAAGTCTCTTTCGCACCACTGGGATAAAAGAAAACCAACTCCTGCTATCTTGTGTTCGTGTGATGGTTCAAAAGAAACTAGAATAGCTCGCAATGCTTTGTATACTTCGTTCTTATCAAGCTCTTTTCTTACTGTCGGTAGTTTTTCTAATTTACCAAAAAACCAGTCTTCTGCTATTTTGCACCAAGGGTCTGTTGTCCAATCTTTTCTGAAATTCTCTGGTATGTCTTCAAGTTTGGGCAGATTGGATGTAGAACCGAACGTCAAATCTAAACCACTTACTTTTTTTAGTTCTATCATAGAGTTTTCAAGAAGTCAAAAAAGATTTGTGCTCCTTCAATGTAAAGATGTGTCAGTGCAAGAAATGCAACAATGAGAAGTGCAACCATCATCTGTCCCATCTTTTTTATTGCTCTTTGGTCGAGGGCGTAGTTAACGGCGAAACTAAGATATACAACGCCAGATAAACAAAGAACAAATATGAGTGCTGCTAAATATGTAGAGGTCATAATCATTTTATATTGGGGTATATGTTAAGTTTGCTGCTGTACCGTGCTTCTTCAGTGTTATACAGCGCTAGTTTCGACCTTTTTATCTTTGTTAATGGTTCTTATGTAGTTAGGGTTTTTAGCAAGAAATAGTTTTTTGAAACGATAATACGTAGCACGGCTGTCTTTGAACGCTTCTTCTCTTTCTATGTCAGTATCGTATTTTCTTAAAAGTCTTTCGATTTCAAATAGTCTAGTATCAATATTTAGTTCGTTCACAATTTCTTCTTTCCAGTCGAGACCAGCTTCTTTTAGTTCTACTGCTCTTTTGTATACTCTGAGATTTAAAGTTTTAGAGAATGGTGCGTATGTTTCGATATACTTAAGAATATCTTTATCTTTTCCGAATGTCTTCATGTGTGTAATGATTTCTGTATCAGGCGGGTCAAAGTTTATAAAATGTGCTCTTGTTAATAGTGCATTGAGATTTTTATCATCTGTCTTGACATCATTCATTAGCATAAGAACTTTGCACTTCGTTTCAAATTCGCTATCCATATCTCTTAAGATAGGAGAAGTCGTGGAATACCTGATTGTCTTTTCTTCTCTGGTATCACATAACTGTTTCAACAACGCCACATTTGTTTTGTTTAACATTAGTGTGTCGACATCATCAAATATAACAATAAAGTCTTGTTCTTCTTTATTCCTTTGAAGTAACTCTTTATACATCCCGAGCGGTGTGACGTGTCCGGTGAAAACAACTGGTGCTTCTTCTATTAAAGCTTCTTCTGCCAAGAATGTTTTACCAAGGCCACCCCGACTAACGATTATCATTAAGTTCAATGCTTTACTACCAAATGCAGTCATGTACTTATTCAATTTTTCGTAGTCTTTGATTGTTAACATATTGATTGTTTCTACATTATGTGATTAAAATAACAGTCTTCACAATAGTTTGGGTCGATGTCTGAATCTAATGTGTGCTGTTTTCCACAAGACTTGCAATTGTATTTAGGGTTCTCTGGATGTAAGAGAATATGACATCTCTTGCATTTCCTATGCAGAGAAAAAGGAACGCCACAGTAGTGACAGCCCCTATCGTTATTGTGTTTGCTTTTTTCGTTATCCATAATAGTCTTATTGTTAGTTATCACACCAGAAGGAGGAACGAGGGCTAGTCTGTAATAGAGGGATTTCGCCTAGATAAAATATCGAGTGCTACCTATTTTACATTTTATCTAATCCGTTCCTCCCAGTGTGATGTAACTGTCTGAGGTAGTTAAATGGCCGAGAACAATGTTACTAAGTGCCAAACTCCTCATTTCCGTTCCCGTCCTCTCTCAAATGATAGGAACGGAATCAAGAGTCCACTACTCTTTACTTTTTATGATATTGTGTGTTTTCCATGATATTGTTATTATACCATATCTTACTATATTTGTAAATGCCCTAATAGCAAATCGACACATTTATATATTCTTGTAAAATTACTTTGCTTCTAATACGTTCAACTCTAAAAGCAATTCTGACATCCTTTTCCTGCCTTCATCGGAATTTTTACGAAAGTCTGTGTGCTGGTCTGCTTCTATCTCAGCCATCTCGTCTTCTATATCTTCTATGTCTTTGCGCTTATTCTTTTTATCACCAACGACTTTTTCTATGATGTAATTGCTGTCGGGCAATTTCTCTGGGTCGTGTATTACTCTTTCGAACTCATCATTGTATGCTTTGCTTATTGCTTCTTTTTCACTGTTCGCATTGACAATAAGTAATGCATACTCTTTTTTGGATAATAGAACTTTATATTGTTTCATAGTAGTGGACTATATTTACTAATTTTATCGACCTTGTTATTATACCATATATTGTTATATTTGTAAACGCCTAAGCATAACTATACATTCTGTCCTCTCGTCTTTCTCTCTGCTTCAGGTCTCTGCACCATTCGAATCTCCAACTACTCATCCAACCATCCTTATTCAATTTGTTTCTCCACTTTCTGTGCAACAACTTCATGTCTTCATAATTGTCGCTACATATATTATTCCAAATGTCGAAATAGATTGTATCAAATCCAGCTTTGGGTGCTACGTCATATATGTTTTCATTTAGTATAGTTACTTTTTTGTTAAGCGGAAGTCTTTTCTCAATAAGGTCTATGATTTCTTTTTCTTTTTCATATACTAATATTGACTTGACTTCTTTCTTACTTTGGATAGCCATCAGTATCAGTCCCAACCCTAAGCCACCTATGAGAACACTACCAAATGCAGCTTTGACAAAATTGTCGTTTGTGTCCAGCTCCATTGGTGTGTCTGACATAACTATATCGTGTTTTGATTTATCGACTAGCTTAATGTATTTACCTGCTTTCAATGAGTGCACTTCGTGATAACTACCACCAAACATTGCTTGAAGTTTTTCTCGTTTTACTCTTTCTTCTGACAATTCAAAATGCTCTATTGCAAAGACACCTTTTTCAGAAGGTGGTAGATATTTTTTAATGTCTTTGAACAATGTTTTCATATTGTTTTTACTTATTGCTAATAATTCTCTAATCTGGCTCTCCCAATTTTTAATTGTCGGTGGTCAATTTTGAGAGAGTCAGTCAAAGAGTTATTTGAAGAACTCCGGTTCTTCTAATGCTATAGTAACTAGTTCTCCGGCCATTCTTGTTATAGTGTCCAGGTAACTTTTCTCAGTGTGATGTCCTTTTTCGTGAGCTAATTCGTGTACGATTATATCCAGAGTATCTGTACTTAATGATGGGCTGAAGAAACTTGTGCCAAGATTTTTGACGTTGAATGACAGTTGTCTATTGCCATATTGTGCTGAAGTAGCACCATCCCATTTAGCAAATGACACATCTATTGTTATACCGAGACACGCTTTTGCTATCTTTTTTGCTAGCACTGCTACCTCTTTCATGTCTTCGTTTGGCTCGTACCTCTCTGAAGATGTTGTCTTGTTACCGAACAATTCAGTTGATGATACTATTGCGCCAGCTTTCCGTATGTTTTCCCATACTTCTTTAGATAATTCACGGCCAGAGATAACTTTGTATCCTGCGCTGATTGCATCATCTACAGAATTTGGGTCAAACGGATTTGCTACTACTCTTTTTTCGCCGTATCTCTTATCCATAATTGCAATAATTGCATCTGAGCTGATTTTCTTATTTGCCGTCGCTTCAATTATCCATTCGTCTGAGCAGTTCTCTTCGTCAATCTCTTCGAATGTTGCATTAAGTACTCCAGCATATAGAGTAGAGAGATATGAAGTAGACACTGTGTCTCTGTCTGATGACAGTGGTATTTTCTGCTGGACGTCTATATCATAATCGCAATCAATTTCCATAACAGGTATACCCATTTCATAGAGATAGCTTTTACCTTCAGTCTTCAAGATGTCCACAGTTGTAATTCTGTATGTCTTTTTAAGAGCGCCGTCCACTTCGATTTCTGTCTGTAATTGGGTGATGAACGCCTTGTGTATCTTTCTATATTTTATCTCTTCACTATTTACGTAGAACTTAAGCTTACTGGGTACAAGGTAATTCCTTGCGACATCTATACATTCGTCAAATTCTGCTTTGGTCATTTTCAAACTTACTGTTACTTTACTTCCTACTTCTCTCTTATCTTTGGTTTCTGTTCTACCTTTGTCGTTGAATCTAACTGTACCCTTCGTTGTTTCTATCAATGCCAAGTCGCATATAGAAAGAGCCTGTTTTTCTCCTATATTGAAGCGGCCTCTCTTAGTTGGGTCTTTTCTTTTATACGTTGGTGCGAACAATGTGAATGCATCCCGTATGTCTCTGAATCCCTCTGGACTATCATCTTCAATAGATATCATCGCTGTATTACCACTATAATTCATTTCTAGTCTACAGATTTTAGTATCTTCGTCCCAAGCATTCTGAACTAATTCTCTTACAACGTAGTGCTTTGGCTTTCCAAGTTGGAGTTGACGGAGTCCTTCTTTAGAAACTTCGAACCAACTCATAGTTCCATTACTTTATCAAGAGCTCTACGTTCTATTTGTCGAACTCTTTCTCTAGTAATACCAAACTGATGAGCTGTCTCTTCTAGGGTGTGGTGTTTTCCGTTTTCAAAACCGAATCTCATTCTGATGATGTCTTTGTTTCTCTTGTCTTTATAGTTCAGTTTGATTTCGTCTAGTCTTTCTTTCAGTACGACTAAAGGCAATCGTTCTTCTTTCCAACCTTGCTCTATGAGTTCATCCGTAAATATCTTCATGCGGGTGACACCGTCTTCATCGTGTATTTTGGATTTAGCCATTATTGAGCCAGTCTGTGTCACTAATTGATATTCTTTACTATTCTTGATAACATCAAGAGTAATACCAAGAGGTGAACGCAATTTCATTATTGTCTTTATCATAGGATTTTATGTAGTCTTGATTTATAATAAGACTTTGTTCGACTACTCTATGCTTAGGGTTGTATAAGCTATAGTCAAAGTCTTCTCTTCGAAAGACCGCTGGTATTGGAAACTTCTACAACGAGCTGACTTATCTATCGTCGCCTTCAAGTCATTTGACTCGGGATAGCAAAATTGGGTCTGGATTTAAAACCTTGCGACACATCCGAGCACTTAATGTAGAAGTCTCTAGTACCAGAAGTCTTTCGATTGAATTGTCAATGTACCACCGAACACATTGGAGGATAAACTCCTCCTTCAATCCCCCACCGGGTTGTTTGAACTTAGTTCTGTATACAATACGATAACAACCAACTGAATGTATACTTTTGTTGAACTACGAACCTGAAACTCTGTCGAGGAGGATTGAAGCAATAGTCTATCTGTGTTGTTTTGTTAATGTCCTTGCCTATTATTATACTACCATATTTTACTATATATGTAAAGGCAAATATGTTAATAACATGTTAATAACTTTTTGCTCTTTTATCTGATATCTTAACGGTTTCTGCTCTGAACCACTTTGCGAGACTTAAGTTCTAATAAGTTAGTTGGATAATACGAGATTTTCGACGACTTTCTCGTTTACTCTGTTTCTTGTTTTTGTGTGATAATCTCTTCGACCAGATATATATCTGCATCTATACGATTTCGTTTTCTGTTTGCTTTCTCTATATCTTTTGTTGCACCATCGCGACCCTGTGTAAGATTTTTATGAAGAGATTTTAGAGTCGATATCGATTTGAGTTGTATTAGTTTTCTTTTCATAAGCCACGTTCATTAGCACAAGTAGTACAAATGCTATCTGGAAAACTACCAGCTTTGCCACATTTGGTGCAGAACTCATCACAGTCGCAGTTTTCTTTTGGATATCCACAACCATCACAAGCCTGTACTAAGTCTGTGTCATCATTAGGGCAAACGGGTTCTCCTTTGCCTCTGACATCTTCGAATGTCCAGAATGTTTCGTGCCCGCAACCTTCTACAGTGCAAACATATAGTTGGCCATTATCTCCTGTGCCAACGGCAGTTAACGTATTTTGAATCATTTTTTGTTTTTAGAACTATAAGTCTCAGAAAGTAGTTCAGAACTGAAAAGACAATGAAGGTTATATCATGTCTGTGATTTCCTGCTCTCTATCAGTGTCCTAGAGACAGGGTTTTTCTGATATTCTAACGGTTTCTTCAGTTTTGTACTTCTCGTGTGAGACTGCCTTTCTGAAGCTTAAGAACGTCTGGCTTTTGTTTAGAGCTAATAATCTTATACGATTTTTATATCTGTACCGAAGTGGCTGTTGTACTCTCTTTCTAATTGTATTCTACTCATATTGTTGAGTCCTTTCCACTTGAAACCATCCAAAATTATGTCTTTGTAGTTATTCATAACGTGGTCAGTTAATGAGTTGAACATCTCTTCCATTGCTTCATCTCGCGGCAATGTCTCTATTACTTCGTCTTTTGCTTTCATAACCAATTTTCGTCCATTCTGTCATCTGTGAGGACTTTTTGCAGTTCTTCTGCATTTACTCCATTTGCATTCATAGATTTATCAATCACGATACCTATGAGAGCTTCTAGAAGTCTTTTGTCTGTGTACTTAACAGGGACACCGAAAGCCCCGCGTAACTCATCCAAATGTGATTTCGGATGAGCTACTGTAAGTTCAACGATATCATTCATAAGTAATGTTTACCATAGTTCTTAAGTTCCAGAGAAGCAATCTCACTTTAGAGATTCGCTAAAAGAGAGAGAGGTGAGATTTTCCAGTGATACCAGATAACTCACATGTTTATTTTTCTGTTGGCCTGGCCTGATACCATACTCTGTTGACAAAGCCTATTAATGCATTAGAGTTTTCATTTATGCTTAAGTCATAAATGTTTATCGTGTAACTCTAGACTAGAACGTACTAATCACTAGTTCAACAAAGGCATTAGGGTTATGCTACTCTCTCCCTCTTTCAACGAATCTCTTGTCGGAAAGATATTCCGAAACTCAGGAGCTATCAAAATTAAACTATACTAATAATTATGCTTCGACTGGAAGACCTTTAGCGAAATGCTCTTCGATTTGAGGCATTTGACTCTTCTTTAGGTGGTACCACTTTTTGGTGCGTTGATTAGCTACGTCTGCACTGACGTTTCTTAAATTGTAATCGCTTGTTCTTCGGATTTCACTTTCGCGATATTCGTCGTCCGTCCAGTATTTTGCAGTTGGTGCAGATACACCAAAGTATGTACCAATTTTTTTAAGAGATATACCGTCTGCGACCATCTGTCTCATAGCGTTAACAATAGCTAGAGATGTAACTTTTCTACCTGTCCAAAAGCTCCAAGGCTTTGGTACGGAGAATACTTTATCTGTTTTACTCATTTTTATATTGCTGCTCCTAAGTTTCAGAATATCTTTCCGACATCGGAAGAACTTCTCGAAACTTAAATGTTGTTGTCAACGATCTTTCCAACTTTTCCTTATTATTATACCATACTTTACTATATTTGTAAAGGCGAATATGTTTATAACGGGTTAATAACTTTTCGCCTTCTGGTGTGATATCTTAAGGTTGTTTTGACAGAGTACGTTAATTTGTTGATAATTACTGATTGAATCTATTTTGTATTATCGCTGTGTCTTTTTCTCGCGAAGATATTTTCAATGTGCTGCTACTACCGTATGCTTCCAGCTTACTGTTTATCGAACCAGCGGATACTGCACCACCGAATTTGTTAGCCATATCTCTATGCTCAATGCCACCACTGAATATAATTACGTCGTTATCTTTTGATATGATGTATTTCATATTTATTGATTACGATGTTTTTCTAACTCTACATTGACCTCTATGAGTTCAGATATTAAGTCAATAGTGCTTGATCCGCACTCTTGTTTAATTTCTGACCATAAGTCAACTTTTCTTTTTTCTAGCTTTTTTATTGACATAATTTATGTTAGTTGTACTCTTTACATTTAAGTTCCAGGAAGTTCTCCCGATTATCTGCGGTCAGAAGAGTATTTTGAAACTTGAGTATGTTTTTAGATTGATAATTATTCTTGTTCGACGAATTGTATTATTTCTTTTGCTAATGTTTGAGCTGCTTCATAGTGTTCATTGTAGTCAAATGAGGCGATGTATTCGTATTTGTCGCCTTTATAAGGTAATTCTCCACTTCTTGAATGCATTCCTTTTTTTCCGTTTATTATGATACTATCACTATTTCGGTGTTCGTAAGTACACCACGTAAAAGTTTCGCTTGTCTTTAAGTTGTATACGCTATAAGCGTATCCCTGTTCTCTACAGTTCTGCAGAGCATCAATACAAACCATTGTTTTTGCTTTGGTAAGTGCTTCGTCTAACTCTTCGTTACCTTGAAGCATCGCAAGTACTATCTGCGAAATTTTTATGCCTTCGCTAATTTGAATATTTGACATATATTTATGTTTACTCAAGTTCCAGAACTCTCTTCCGACAAATTGTGTCAGAGAAGTATTTCGAAACTCGACGAGAGTTTATGTTTAACGAATAATTGCTAATTGAGTTGAACTTTGAGCCATTCTGTCATTCTATCAAAGCCCATACCTATGAGAGGAGCATTGTTATTGCTTCCACCTGTGTAATCTTTCGTGTGTTCTGCTGTTCTGAAGAGAATGTCTTTCATTCCGTCGTTGAAAGATATGTAGACAACTTTTCCGTTTTTAGAGAAAAAGCCTGAGACATATCCTCTATCGATATCTCCACTTGGATTTGTCGATATGTCAGGTGTTGCACCAAGGTTGATAGCTAATTCTTTTAGAGCAGCTTTGCCCTGGCGTAACCACTTCTTTTTGTGCGAATAATCTCGATATGATTCGTGTTCTCCACTATAAGGCAGAGAGTCGTAATCAATAGCATTAGTTGATAAGAAACTTCTAAGCATTGTTGTTTTCATAGTTTTAGTATAATTCTCGTCAAGTCCCAGAATACTTCTCCGACTGTTAGAAGAGCATTTCGAAACTTGAAGTTTTAAGAAGCAGTTAATTGCTAATAAGTTATGCGAATGATTGTACCATTACACAACCATTGCATCTATCTCCTGATTCGTTTACGACGTTTTCTCCACATCCTGAGCAAAGATATTCGAATGCGAAATAATCGTATATGTTAAAACGAAGACTGAAGTCAATAGGTGAAAGTAATACTTTAAGAACGATAGAATCAACTTCGTGTTGACTGTGTTCTTTTTTGGTATCAAAATCAATGTTTGCCAGTTCTTCGTCGATATCTTTTACTGTAAGAGCCATATAGCCGTCATAGCTCTTATTATTGCTAAGTTCTTCGTTGATTTTATCCTTATTTTTAAGAATAGCTTTTTTTAGAATTCTTTTGTTTTGAACGAGTACTTCCAAGTCAATACTATCACCGAGGTAATTATATTGCTTTGGAGAGAACCATTTTAGGGCAACGAATGATAATCCAACTTGTCCCAGTCTATTTCGTATATCAGCTTCAAATTCATTGCGAAAGCCGCGAATGAGGTTTTTAACTGTCTCTTCAAAGTTTATATCTTCGTGTGGATATAGATTGAAGTTAAGAGGAACGAATACATCGTTACCGTTATAAGTAGTTGTTTTCATAATTTTTATCTAAGAAGCTTCCAACTTCAAGTTCCAGAATGCTCTTCCAACTGTTAGAAGACCGTTTTGAAACTCAATGAACTGGGACTGATAATGATTATTGCTTTATTTTTTCTACGTTTTCTATGGCATATATTGAACGATTGCCATTTGCTTCATAGAATTTGCCTTTCGCTTTTTCTATAGCGTCATCTTTATTATTTGCCTCGACTGTAAATGATTGAGGATATAAGCTAATTTCAATTTCGTATGTATCCATAATTTCGTTATAATTACTATCCATTGAGTTCCAGAATGGCCTTCTAACGTAACACTGCATCTTAAAGCTTCGGCGACATTTGCTAGTATGCTTTTAGCGTTACTTAAGGGAGCTTCTAAGCATATAATAGTCTACTAAGAACATAAACCATTTATAATACTAAAGAAACTCTTTCTGTAATACTAGAAAAGCATATATTTCGCTTTTAATTACTCTTTAATTGCTTTTGGCATGTTTCCACTATACTTACTATTAGTATTCGTTTCGAACTGCCGACCTAAGCAATAATTCTATAATTACCAGCAACGCGCTTTTATAAGCGTTTAATTACAGCGCAGATATTTGAGAAGACATTTTCTGGAGACTTTAATTGTCACACTGTTTTGAATAGTAGTAATTGCTAACAATTGCCAGCAGCTACAGCTATGCTTAATTACATACCAGAGTTCGTGTGCGCTATGCTTAGGATTGTATAAGCTATAGTCCCTGGTATCTCTTCAATACATTTTGCTAGTAGAAGTTTGCGAAACTCAAGTCGGATATTTTTGCTGATAATTAAGTGCTTAATTTCAATTGACCAAAGTGTAGTATAATATGTGGATATGGATTATCCAATACACAAAATAAATGATAGCAACCCAGAAGACAATGAAGCCTATCCAAGCGTAAAATTTGCGAACCGTTGAATATAATTTCATAGGCGTTTTTAAGTTAGTATTATCCAACTTAAGTCCCAGAAACTTCCACTAGCTGTATTCTTAGAATTGATAAGATATTTTGAGACTTAGGAAAGTTTTAATAATTAAGCGTTTTTTAACGCCAGTTCCCATTCCTTATCGTCT
>JANBVJ010000005.1 GCA_024239055.1 Patescibacteria group bacterium
GTGTACATCTTGGCGCAGTTGATGTTCCACCTGCACCTTGAGATGCTGTATTTACCGAGTCTTTATTACCATCTTCCTTTACAAATTGCCAATTCATGTTAACCCCCTGTAACCATTGATGAATATACCCAATTCTTTCATCATTTACTGTTAAAATTGTTGGACATGTCAGTAATGGAACTGTTTCAAATCGTTTTATTGGTTCTCCTTGCACACTAATCAATGAAAAAGTGCTAATTGGTGGAAAAGATGTTGCTCCAGAACTGAATGTTTGTGTTGTATCATCTTCAAAAACAACTGTTGTAAACAGTTTTACGCTACAATTATCTGGTAGTGCCTTGATAATTTTCAAAGCCTCACTTGCTTGAATTGTTTCAATTGCATTTGAAAAGTCAGTTGATGCTTCTACTGTTTGACCTGTAGATGTAATAGTAGTTCGAGGTTCCCCAACTGTTCTAAACGGTACAAAATTCTGAGCAATTGAATATTGATCGTTAAAAATTCCAATATCTGGTTGATCATTAAATCCTAATGATGGAATTGAAAAGATCGCACCTAATGATACTGCAATGATCCCAACTACAATGATTAACTTAGCAGTATTTGTTAAACGATTCTTCCTTACCACAAAATAAAATGGGACTTCTATAGTAAAATAAGAGGAATTGTTCGTTTTTACTGATTATTTGGTGCGTAAAATTTTCAATTATACTACGTAGCGGTTTAGAATTTGTGTTTGTAGAACCTTTATTTCAAAAAGATCGTGAAAAGTTAGTTACTAGAAATCAGTTATTGGTGCTGACTTTCTTCTGATAAAGATTGTAATACCTACTATTGCAACTATTAACACTCCAAGTACAACGAAAACTTGTGTTGCAAGCCCACTTGATATTGTTAACTCAGGAAAACCATTTCCATTTTCAGGCATCAGCATTTCTGGTGGTAAGTCTACCTCACATCTTCCTTCATGAGCAACTACAACTCCTGCCTCACCAGCAAAACATCTGTTAGCGTAAGTCCTACCATCAATTCCACATACTTGATCAATTGTTTGTGGGCAAATCTCTGGTTCTGGATCTACTTCCATTATCTCTTCCATTATTTCATCCATTGATTTCATTTGTCCGACTTTGGTAAATGAAATTGTTGCGCCTGATGTTCCATCTCCATTAGTAATAGCGTATCTAAGTCCAGATACATCGGCAGTACAGAAATTACCTCCTATTCCAATCTCTAGCAGACCAGTTTTTCCTTCAATTTGTGGTTGAATGTTTGTTTTTAGCGGTAGACCTTCTGTAGTTGCAAATGATCTTACTACCTCATCATCTAAAATCACATCTAATCTTAGATTCTTTTGAAATGTTTCACAGGTAAAGGATTCAGTTGTAATTAATATTCTCCAATCAACTATAACTGGTTCATTTGTGTTAATCAACATCAAATCAATTGATTCCTTTAACAAACCTCCCGAACTAGCCGACTCTAAATTTCTAAAGAACCAAGTACAACCAACTTCTCCACATTGTACCCTTGCATTGTTAATATCGACTACTGATAAACCAGTAAACTGTTCAAAAAATGTTGGATCTATTCCACCGAATGTAAAGATCCCTAATCCAATAAAGATAACTCCTATTGCTCCGCTTAGTAAAATAACTGAGTTTGTTCTTCTTGCTTTTTTTGTCATTATCCATACAATTGATCAAACAATGACTCTGCTTGACACATTCCTTTATGCATTACAGTAGTTCCTGCTACTTCTGCGTTACATGAATTGTCATAGGTAAATCCATCCTCTCCACATACAGGTGCAAATTCAAGTGTACATGCAACAGGAGGATTTGTTACAGGTAATTCCCCTCTTGGTGGTTCAAAGAATGGATCTGGTACAAACATTACTACCATTACACCAATAAGAACTACAAAAAATAATCCAGCAAGTGCAACAAATTTTGTATCTTTTCTTGTTTTTTTTGCCATTAGATCGCATTCACCAAATGTAAACTTGTCCAGAAAATTATTGCCACACCTGCTCCGATCAGGACACTAATACCTTTCGACTGGAAGAAACCATTGATAAGAATCACAACGAAAACTAAGATTGCTAATTTTAAGAACTCTTCTGCTGTTGCCACAAGTGTAAACTGCCAAATAAATTCTGAGAATAGATCAGATACTCCTTGAAAACCAATTCCAATTTCATTTACACCAAGTAAAACTGGTTGATCAGGTGCTACTGCGAACTGTTGTGTTCCTCCAACTATTTCAAATCCTGTTCTGTTAAGGTAGACTACTGTGCTGTTATAGACTCCATGAATGATTATTGGAACTAAGAGTGCATTTGTCTGTAAAAATGCAACCATCATAATTATTCCAGCAACTAAAATTCCACCAAACTGTGCGTTTCGTAATGCATCTGCATCTCCACCTGATGCAATAATTAGAATTAAGAAAACTGAAACAAATATTGCAAAGATCCCTCCACCAATCCAGATCAATCCTTTTAGATCAATGTCATTAGTCCAGAAAATATTCAGATCTCTTGCTCTCTCACCAGTTCCTCCCAAGTTTGCTTGTGCAAACAGAATTCCCATTCCAGAACCAAGATAAAGAAAGAAGAAAGTTTGTAAAGTCCTAAACTCTACTGCGTTATCTATGTTTGAAAGTGCAAAGAATCCAAGAATCATTGGTAAGGCGAGTACCCAAATTACAGTTGAAACCCTAGTTACAGTTTGGGAAGTATTCTTCCCTCTTAATGCCGACATTAGACACTAGAAAATGGTTATTTTCTAATTGCTCTTATGCCTATTCCAATTAATGAGATGACTAGAATTACTCCTCCAAGTGCGAGAAATACTATTGGATCAACTCTTGGAGGAACTTGCAAAGCAGATGGTACTGGAATTGTGTCTATTTCTTCTTGATTTGGTAGGCATTCAAATGTTTGTGATCCCGAATCTAATGATAATGTGACTAATTGCTGTGTGAATCCATCTTTACATACACAGGTTTGGGTGCTAGAATCAAATTCTTCTGCTACTCCACATTCTTGCGGTGCTAGTGGATCATCATTTACACATTCTGGTGGTGGTGGGAATATTGCAATACATGCTGTTAATTCTTGTTCAGGTGTTGCAGTTCCATTCATAGACATATCAATTGTTTCATCAACAAGATCAATTATTACATCTGCAAAGTTTGCATCATGGAAAATATTTATTCCTAGTAATCCTCTTGGAGAGATTTCATTAAACTGATTCTCAATATCCATATTAACAAGTCTATCAATTTGTGCCTCATGAGTTTCTGGTAATAAAACAGCAGGAGTTACAACTCCTCCGCTTGATGATTCTGGAATTGTTGATGACTCTGTTTCATTAAATCCAAATGTAAATGAACCAGCAAGATTTTGATCTACTCTAAATCCAACTACATAATTAATGGGAACTGGATCACATGGAGCAGTTACACAAGTTACGTTTGTTGTTGGTATCAAGACAACTGCTCTTGCAAAAGTAAACGATACATCATTTAAAACCGTTCCAATATCTGTTCCATTGAATGTTTCAGTTGATTGTACTAATCTTACTGGTGGTGAAAAATCAACATTCCAAACATAACCAGTAACTGTTACATCAGGATCTTCTGTAGCAATTCTTATTGTAAAGTCCGTAATTACAGTTGGATTCGTAAGTTGGAATCTTTCACCAACTGCAAAGTTTCTAGTAACTTCAATTATATTTCCTGTTGCCACAAATGCTTTAGCATTTAGTAATGCTTGAGTTGATTCATTAATTTCTGGAATTGCACCTGCTGTTACGTTACCAGTAATATCAAAACCAATGAATGACAGATCAAAATTCAGTTGTACTAAACCAAAACCTAGTAAAGCAACACCAATAATTGTGGTAACTGCGAGGATCATACCACTTCTGCCCTTTCCTTTCGCCATTTACATTATAAAATGTACTTATTTCCCACGAATGATTGATCCAATTACAAATTCAAAAACTCCAAGACCAACATATACTAATGCTCCAAAACCAATTAAGGAACCAAGTGATCCAATTGATTCAATTTCCATTGTTGTTTCAAAGTCACTACCAATCCTTTGACAAAGACCATCTGAATTAATAATATATGCTGTTAAACATGTGCCATCTGGATTTGGTGTCAGGAATTTTGGTAGAGTTGAATCTCCCATTGGAACAACTGACAATGGAAGTGATGCCAATTCAAATGATGGTATATTTGTTCCAAAAAGGAGCAATCCTATTCCTCCAATTATCAAAACTATACCCCAAAATTGAAACCACACGCCTATTATTGTTCGTGCTGTACCCATACTGTAAAATCAGATACTCTACGTAGCGATCTTGAATTTAGAAAATTTGGGATTTCTATAGAGGATCAATGGTCGGACAAAGTTTAAAGATAAAAAAAAGAAAAAAAGGAATTTGAGTTTTTTTTGGACTATGCTTCTTGTACTTGTACTGTATCAGTTACAGTTGGATTTGTTCCACCTGTTGCACTTAATGATTTGATGTTGAATGTTACTGCAAGATCATCATTGGTAGCCAAGTTTGTTACAATCTTCAATGCGGTAGGTACTACCTCATTTCCATTTTGTGGAGTTGCAACATAATTTGCGCTGTCGAATTGTGCTGTGCCTTTACCTACTTTGAATCTGTAAACAATTTCACTTGATGTGAGTTGTTCATCAAATTCTGTAAGTGACTTGACACCAATATTTGGCATATCAAGTGTACTTAGGCTTCGATCCCATTTTTGATCTTCGATGTTGTCAATTCGAAGTTCATATTCGAATTGTGCTGATGCAGTTTCCTGTGGTTGTGTGATCTCCCAACGAACAAAATTCTGTGATCCTGCTCCTGTGCCAATTCCTGTTAAGTCTGCTGGTGTGTTTAATGTGAATGTTCCAACATCGAATGAGTTGACAAACAAGGAAATTGTACTAGATGTCTGACCTGCTGTTGGTGGATCCATTGATCTTAAATCCATTTTGAAAACCCATTCTTTAACTCCATCGTTATTGATGTCTCTAAAGAAAAAGTCTATGATTCTTGGATTAAGTGACTGGTCTGCTGTACTTTGAGGCGCAACAAAAAATTGCTGACCTGTCGGTACTGTTTCACTAACATACATGATACTGTTCATATCTGGTGTGATGGTTAACTGATTTCCAGTTCCACTTCCTATTGTTGAATAGGTAATCTCATCAGATGATTTGTAGTATGTAGTTACGAGATTTGTTCCTTCGATCCTCGCCTCAGCGTTGTCAAGTGCATCACGATGAATGACGTTGACAGTTAACTGTCCCGAAAACTCTTGTGTCCCTGCTGGAGCAGATGGTATTGCCTGTGGTACTCCGCCTGTGCCTGTTCCTACGGTCAGACCTTGAAAAGATCCACCGAAGGCAAGTGCGAATATAACACCGATAATTACTACTCCCAAGACAATGAATGGTGTGTTATTTCTTCCGTTAGCCATGTTTCTTCCTTATTATAAAATAGTGAGTTTTATCGACATTTCAAGCACGAAAAATAGGCACAAAATACTCTAAAAAATAAAAAAAATGAAGGATTTTATTGGATTATGCTTCTTGAACGCAAACTTGATCAGTTACAGTTGGATTTGTTCCACCAGTCTGACTAAGAGACTTGATATTATATGTTATACAAATATCGTCACTTGTAGCCAAGTTTGTTACAATCTTTAATGCTGATGGAATAACCTCATTTCCGTTTTGTGGAGTTGTAACGTAATTAGCAGAATCGAATTGTGCATTTCCTGAACCTATTTTGAATCTGTAAACAATTTCAGTTGATGTTAGTTGTTCATCAAATTCTGTAAGTGACTTGACACCAATATTTGGAATATCTAGTGTGCTAAGACTTCGATCCCATTTCTGATCCTCGATGTTGTCAATTCGAAGTTCATATTCGAATTGTGCTGATGCTGTTTCCTGTGGTTGAGTGATCTCCCATCTCACGAAATTTTGGGAACCTGCTCCAGTTCCAATTGCTGTTAAGTTTGCTGGTGTATTCAATGTGAAAGTTCCTATATCCCAAGAATTGGTAAAGAAAGCCATTGTACTAGAAGTTTGACCAGCAACTGCTGGAGGCATTGATCTTAAATCGAATTTGAAAAGAAATTCTTTTATTCCATTATTAGTCACATCGATGAATGACCAGTCTGTAATTCTTGCGTTTAGTGATTGGTCTGCTGTTCCTTGTGGATCAATAAAGAATGGATCTAATACTCCTAATGTTGCATACATTACACTGTTCATGTCTTGTGTGATTGATAATTCAACACCAGTTCCTGAACCAATTGAAGCAAATTGTGTTCCGTCTGATGACTTGTAATAAACTGTATCTATATCAACTCCCTCTACTCTGATTTCTGAATTATCTAAACTATCAGTATGAGTTACGTCTACTCTTAACTGACCTGAAAACTGTACAGTTCCTGCTGGTGTAGATGGTACTTGAACTGGTACTCCACCTGTTGGGCTATCAAATCTAATAAATCCCATTGCTCCTGCTAGAACAATTATAAGAACTACTACTCCTAATCCAATCATGAGTTTTGATACCATCTATATTAAAATGGTCAAATATCGAGAAAAAAAATAGAAAATAGAGGATTTCTAAACTTTTGGAAGTCCTAAATCGCCTTCGGCTTTCTGAATTGAACCTGTTCTATTGGCTACGAATACAACAATTGTGCCTACAATTATAGCAAATAGTAAGCCTACAAACAAGGTCATAAAGTCACCAGATACGAGTGCGTTGAATATTGTAACAACGTCTGTTGCAGATAGATCAGTTCCAAATATTCGCAATACCTGATTTGTTAACCAGAACAAGAACACAATTATTGCGCCTAGTATTATTGCAGTAATAAAGAATGTTCTTTTTGGAATATCTGGTTTTGCTTCAACACTCTTGAATGGTATTAAGAATCCCTGTCGTGCTACTAAGAATATAGCAACGAATGCAATAATTAGTACAGATACTACCCACCATATTATCTGCCCGAATCCTGCTAGTGAGTTAAGATTTTCTATTCCAGAAGCCAAGTCTTGAAGGTCGCCAGTTAGCGGTACACCAAGTAGGTATATCGATAGACCTCCAATAAGTCCGAAGATTATCAAGAACAAAAGACCTACAACAAGTCTATTTACTGCTCTTTTTGCTGTCTTTGTTACTTCTCCTACCATTGATCTAAAATGGTAGAAATAACGTATTATCCATCTCTACAAAAATGAAAAAAATTTTAGAGAATCTTTTCTGGAAATACCAGTCAGATTCTTTTTTGTCTTAGTTTGATACCTAAGAACACTAGAACCAGTGAAAACACTAATTCAAAGGAGTTCAGTAATATAGCAACTGCTGTTCCTGCAAATAGATTCTGAAATCCAATTAATGAATCTACGAGTAACAAGAAACCTATTACCAGAACTGCGTTACCAGTATTTCCTGCCATATTATAAAATGGTAAAACTACTTGAGTGAATCTTTATCAGGAAATTCATGTTTTCTATCGTCTTTAGGTTCAATGTGACGAATAAGATACCATCCATAGAACATCAAAAAAGCATCAAAAAACATTACTACAGTCATAATTGGTACTTGCCAAGAGTCTGCTAGTCCTAAATCCTTGAAAATTCCCCAATTGTATTCTTGAATTCGGTTGAGATCAATGTAAGCAGATGCTAATACAACAAAGTGAATCAATCCGAATAGAAACATTGTGTAGGCAGTAGATGCAGGAACATTTTGGAATCTTAGATCTTTCAAACCCCAAATACCTTTAAAAAAAGATTTGATATTCATAATGTCCACATGTCCACCTACGTACCTAAAGGTTTCTTTGGTAATAGATTACAATATTGTTTTTCTTGAAAGAATGGATGATCCAAACATGATATGTAAGGTGACATTGCAACTTTATCATTAAATTCTTGATCATATTCATTTGGAATCTCTGTAATTGACCAAACATGTGCGCAACTTACTTCGATTTGTACCTGTAAAACTGGATTAGCAATGAAATGTAAGAATGGAGGTTCATCAACCATAGAATAAATAATATCTAAATCTGCAAAGACTTGTTGAATATCTCCTACAGATTCATTGTAAAAAATTTGTCGTTTACCACCAGTTCCATACCAATTTACATTCATGCATTGAAGATCATCTATTCTTGATAAAATTTCTTCTACTAAACCAATTTCTTCATCAAGTGTCAAACCTAGATTGAAAAGATTTGTTGACATTAAAATTTGGTTTGGTCTGAGTAATTGTTCTGGATAATTTCCTGTTTTTTCAAATCTATATTTTGCTTTTTCATCAATAAAATTCAAATTGTATCCAGTATCTATAACTCCAAATCCGATTAAAATTGCAAGAGTGATCAATATAGGAGATACTACTCCTAACATTACTAACTGAACTTTCTTTTCTTCTGCTTTGAACTTTTGTTTATCACTCTTTGAAGTTGATGGAGGAGTCAATTAGTTTGAAATTATAGTAATGCTTTATAATCTTATTATCATCTCCTATTGTTCCAATCGTAACAGTCCAATCTCCGAGTGGAAATTGTGGTGCGGTTGCGATCTTAATTATAAAATTTCCATAAGCATCAGTATTAGAAGTAGATACTCTGAAAGTATCCATTTCACAACAAGTCATGTGGATTGTATAGAAATATGGTGCAGGTTTTGCCATTTCAATTTTTCCAGCAATTTTTACTATTGCTCCCCTGTCATGGATATTTCCTTGAACTGAACTCTCTTGAAGTAATAATTCACTTCTACTTGAGGTTAATTCAGATGTAGTTACTGACTTGAAAGCCTCGTTTTGTTGTTCTTGAAGTGTGTTTATTCCTGTACCGTTTGTAGCATTAACAACTACATTAATACTTGAATCTGATTGTGGAGTTGCTTGTTGTTCTGCCAACAGGTCACGTTCACCTTTTACTTTATATTCTGATGGTAAATCATCTTGGAAAAATTCTGTTGTTGCATACTTTGCTAGAGCATCTTGTTGTTCTTTTGTTAATATATTTGGCATTTCGTATATTGTAATCTTTTCACCGAGATCAAACTCTCTTGTATTTTTGATTACTTGTGATGCAATAATTTTTGTTTCTGTCTGTAACATTGAAAGTATAACCACTGAAACTAGGATCAACATCAACAATCCTGCAAGTTTTCTTGTTGAATCATTTACCATCTTGATTACTTCCTAATACTGCAAAGAATGGTATTGCAATTCTTATACCTTTTCCATCAGTGACTGTCTTTGAAAGTTTTACAATTTTTGCAGAGATCTCCATCTCCCATTCTTTTAGATACTCTTTACGTTCTTGATTTGTTTCTACCTTCCATAATGATCGAATCATCTTTAGTTTTCTCCATAATTTCTTCAATGGAGTCCAATTTTCATTATTGATCTGTTCTAATGCAACCTCTGACAACAGTGATCGCACGAAAAAGTAGGATAAGAATAACTTGGAAAATAAAATTTATCTAAGAACTAAATTCCTAAGAACTCTGGTAACTGAACTATGCCTAAAAGTGCTAACATTCCGATAGTAAACCTAGATAAATGACCAATTACTATGAACGGAAGTAATTTTTTAAATCCAATTCTTTCAAGTCCAGCAACAAAAACTACTGTATCACCGATAATTCCTAGATATGGAGTCGCAAGAAAAATGAATCTGTATTTGTGTAAAAGATGATCTGCACTTGCAAGTTCTTTACTTTTTCGTTTAAAAACATGAAACAATCCTCTACCTGCTAAATACAAAATATAATCGCCAGTAATTGCACCTAGCCATGCCATTAAGATCAAAAGAACAGGTGAAACGCCTGATTGTAAAAGTGGAAAGGAAAAAATTTCTACAGGAATTGACTTTGCAGAAGGAATTGTTGTGAAAATAAAAATAAAAAATATTCCTAATGATTCAAAGACTGGATTAGATGCTATTTGGTTAACAAGATCATCAAATAATCCTACAATGTTAACCATTACAATCGCCTAAATATTCCTGCGCCTCTCATATTTCTAAAACCCCAATACATGCCTGAAAATCCAGTAAATAAGAGAGCAAGTGCAATTAATAGTAACATATCATTATCTTGATTAACTCCAAACCAAATTAGAATCAGTCCTATGATAGTAATCATCATTGATGCTCTCTTGATCATTATACTCTCCTAGTTGCTCCCACTAATCCAAACATTGAACCTCCAAAAATAACTATCCCTAAAATTGTTACAAATCCAAGTTCAGGTGCTTGTGAGATCATCAAGTCTGGTAAGAATTGTACACAAACATTTTGTTGTGGTACAGTTCCTTCTGGACAGTTCTCTGGTGCTAAAATGCAACTTGCTCCCACTTGATTAAATCCTGATGGACATTCTAATATCGGTAGTATTTCAATACCATCACCTTCACATGGTATAGCATCAGTATCACAAATTTCTTGTATTAATCTGCATTCATTGTTAAAAGATAACTGACCAGAAGGACATTGCTTTGGCATACAATCAGAACCAACAAGAATAAAATCTGATGGACACACAATTGCTTGACAAGTATCTTGATTTAATTCTAAACCTATTCCACAAGTTTTTAATACACACTCGTTTTGTTTCGCCTCAAACCCTACATCACAAATCAAAGGAACGCACTCACTCCCTACCAATTGATCCGATGAACCACATTGAATCGGAATACATGCTCCACCAATTACTTGTTCGCCAATGTTGCAAATTATAGGTGTACAAATATTTCCCAAAAGTTCTTCATCTCCTGCACACCTGATTTGCTCGCATTCATTTGTTGTTGCGTTAACTTTCATTCCTTCATCACATACAATAGGAATACATCTAAAATCTACTTGGTTAAATCCTACACTACATCTTATTGGTGGACTAGAACCAGTAAGGAATAATGAACCTTGTGTTTTCCAAAACTCTGTGCTTATTCGGTTTTTACCTGATCCTTCATTGTTTAGATGTGTTGGAGTAAAACCTAAAAGTAATTTATCTGATCTTACGCCTTGTGAAAATGCACCACCACTTATTGCATCATTTATCAAATCTACTGCTGATTGACCTAATTGGAATGATTTAACACCTAATGAATTACACCATCCTCCTGTTTTAATTAACAATGCATCGGATGGTGGAATTGATACATTGGTTGAGAATCTGCTTCGTTTATTAAAAATTTTGTTCATGAAACCTTCATCTGCAATTGTATCTAAGTTAAAATCTTGAAGTGTAATATCACAACCTTGTGGTGCAACTTGAAATGTTGGGTTTCTTGGTGATCTTGTTTCAAGAACCTGTAACTTTAGTACAACACTTGTTGCTACAAAGTCATTTGGAATATCAACTATATCCCATTGAGCATAAGCAAACGCACAAGAGAATGATGATGAAATTGTACTTGATCGTAATGATCCCCACCAAACAGGATCAAGTTGATTTCTTTCACCACTTAATCTTCTTTCAAAATCAGGTGGCATAAGAAATACCCTACCATTAGAATCACGTAATAATGGTTCAGAACTTTTTACAATACTTATTCCATCTTCTCCTAGAAAGTTATCTGAGCAAGGACTTCGTGGAAATATATCTCTTGTAGAAGGTATTCCAAATATTGTTCCTGCCTGTTCAAAAGGAACTTCATCTGGTGCGCCAAGTACAATCGTACCAAGTATTCCTCCTGTCGTTGGATCAATTGGTACATCTAAAATTCCTAATCCAGATGGTTCTGTTCCAGAAATTATTCCTTCAATGGTTTCAAACTGATCAAAAATAATTAAACCTAAACCAATAACCAGTCCTACTAGAAACATTGCAATCCTTGTTGAAGAAACTTTTTTTTTCTTAGCCATTATACTCTCCTAGAACCTACCAATCCGAAAAATGATCCTCCAAAAATTACTATTCCAATTATTGTTAACGTTCCAAGTTCAGGTGCTTGTGAGATCATCAAGTCTGGTAATACTTGAACACAAATATTTTCTTGTGCAACGGTTCCGATCGGGCAGTTCTCTGGTAATTGTACACACGTATTTCCTACAGGAGTGAATCCATCTAGACATATTATTGGTGTAGTAGGATCTGCTGTTTGGCAATCAGTAATTTCTAATACTCCATCACTAAATGGTATAAGTTCTGAACAAGTTTCAAACGATAGATCAGTGATATTTATACACTGACCGTCAACTAAAAGTTGATTAGTTCTACAGATTGTTTGAACACAATCTGAACCAATTAAAATTGTGTTTGGAGTATTACATTGAATTGCTTGACATTCATCTCCTATTAACTCTAAACCTATTCCACAGGTTTTTAATGTACACTCATTATTAATCGCATCAAATCCTACATCACAAACTAAAGGTTCACATGAATCTCCTACAATTTGTTCATCAGTAGGACAATTTAGCGGAATGCAAGAAAATTCGTTGATGCCACTATCTAAAGGTGGTGGTACTAAAATTTCACCAATTTCGCATTGAATTGCCACACAAATATTTCCTTGAAGTTCTTGTCCTTGATTACAAGTTATTGGTTCACACATGTTATTTGTAAGATTCACTGTCTGCCCATCAGGACATGTGATCGCTACACATCTGAAACCTTGAAGATCAAAACCTGCACTACATCTTAAAGGTGGTGATGATCCTTCAACTTTCAATGAACCTTGTGTTTTCCAGTAATCATAATTTACAGTCCAAGTTCCTGAACCAAAACCATCTATTGGTACTACTATCATTGTAAATCTGTCCTGTCCATCAGTTAATGCTTTGTTAAAGGCATCAACTCCAAATTGTGGATCAAGACTCCCACCACCTACTGTACCACTAGCCTGATCTGATATTTGCCTTCCTACAGTGAAACTTTTTACTCCAACTGTTTTACACCAATCTCCTCCTGTTCCGAAATTAACATTTAGTCCTGTAAACCAAAAGTCATCTGGATCTGCAATCGTTGGTGCAGGAATATTTGGAAAATTAGATCCTAGTGGATTTGGAGTTGATGTTTCTAAACCTGAAAATTCTATATCAATTCTTCTTTGTCCTAGATTCATTTCTCCAATCTGGTCTAATGTTTGGTCAAGTACAATAATTCCACATCTTCGTGGTGTACTTGGAACTTCTGTTAATTCTAATTGAAATCTTACACTCGTTGCTCTGAAATCGTTTGGTATGTCTCGTAAATCCCATTCCATGTAACCAATTGCACAGTTAGCACCATTATATCCATGCCAAATTGGTGCAACGTTTGGATCACCAATTAGTTGTCTGCCAAACTTCCATTCATAATCTCTACCAAGAGAAGGATCAATATCTTGAACACAACTTCCCAATCCACTTGGAGTTAGAACTGCACCTGATCTTTCACCAAATTCATCAGGTGCGCCAAAAATAATTGTACCAAGTATTCCTCCTGTCGTTGGATCAATTGGTACATCTATGAATGCAAGACTAGGTGTTTCAGTACCACTTACAAAACCTTGAATTGTATCAAACTGATCAAAAATAATTAAACCTAAACCTATTACCATTCCAACTGCAAACATTGCAAGTCTTGTTCCTGAAACTTTCTTTTTTTTTGCCATTTCTATCTTCTTCTAACTATAATTCCTATTAATCCAACTACAATGATAATTACACCGATTAAGATTAACAACCCGAATGAAGTATCACCTATCTGCAAAAATGGAAACAAGAAATCACTTCTTTGACATATTTCTGGTTCTGTTTCACTACCATCACAAAGTATTGCAATCAACTCTTCTTGTGTTAATGGTATTGATTGTTCTCCTTGTATTCCTTGTATTCCCTGTATGCCTTCAAGTCCCTCTATCCCTTGAATTCCCTGTATTCCTTGTTCGCCTCCTGCTTGTCCAGTTCCTAGTAATGTTTGTGTTAATAACCGATCATGAAATATGTCAATCCCACAAAGTCCATTACTAACAAACGAGGTTTCAAACGAGGTTTCTGATACAATATTTCTATCTATAACACATTCATGAGTGGTAGCACTTTGATCAAACTGTGCATATCGAAATTCATTACCAAGATTTTGTTCAACTCTAATTCCTACTGCGTAATTTGTAGAAGGCATTAGCAAAACTGTATCAAGAAATTTGAAATTTACTTCCGCAGAAATAACACCAAACCCTCCTAATGCTTGTGATTGTGTTACTCGTTCTGGTGGTACTGCATCCAAATTCCAAATGAATGCTGTTACTATTGTGTTAACAGCACCAAGTCCAGTTGTTGGATCTCTTGCTGAAATTTTCATTGTTATATCCGTAATTATTGTAGGATCTGCCAAAGTAAATGATTCTGCTACTGCGAAACTTGTTAAAGTCTCTGTTATCTCATTCTCATTTAGGTAATCATTTAGTTTAAGCAATGGATTTGAATTTGGTTGTAGTTCTGGTGGTCTTTTTATAAAATTAATCAAAGCACCAGAAGATCCTCTAGTGCATACTGCATCAACTGCTGGTGGAACGGAAGGTGAGAAACATCTTCCATTAAATATGAAATAATTTATGTCGCCTACACTACAAACTCCTGCAACTAATTCTAGATTCAAAATATCTTGTCCTTGAGTAAGAAGTGGTTGAATATCTTGTGGTAAAACTATATCTCGATCACGATCATCTATGGCGAATTCACTTTCAGGTATTGAAGTCATTAACGTTGGAACTGTTGATCCTGTTTGTAATGAAAATGCCTCCAAATTCATCTTTTGGAGTGAATTATCATTTGAAATTGTTTCACATCCAACTGGAACTCCACCAAATGCTGTTGCTGGTTCAATTCTAAATTCTGCTAGTATCGGTGCATTAAGATCAACTTCGGTTAATGGAAGTGTCTCCGTTATTGGATTACCATCAAAGTTACCTTGAGAAAAACCAAAAGATAACCTACATTCTACTCCATCACAATTTATGTTTCTACTTGTTTCTAACAAACCTAGAGGAATTATATCAGATAATTGTACATCTAAAAATGCAAAGCCAACAACTACAATACCAATTATGATTATAATTGCAAAAACAGGAGATTTTTTCTTTTTTCTTGCCAATCCAATCCCTACAATTTTGGTAAGAAAGGTTCGTTTCTAATAGTCCTTCCTGCCCAAAATAATAAAAGACCAAATAGAATGTTGAATATTGCAAATGAACCTAAAAGTGGAGTAATTGCTCCAAAAAATATATCTATTATTCCTACAAAAACAGTATTTCCAATTAGAATTGTAATAATTCCTAAAATGACTTGATAAATGCCAAGTCCTATGAGTAAAAATCCACCAATTTTTCGTTCAAAAGATAGTTTTGCCATGCTTACTATAAAATTGCGGAGGAATCCACTCAGAGACTATGCTCCCCAATGTTCTACAGGTGAGACTCCTCCACAGTGTTGTCGCCAATCCCTCCTTTTTACTGGAAGGTTGCATTATAAAATAGGTAAATTAATTGAGACTATCCGAAGATCCTACGCCATCATGAATCTCAATATAGAAGTCTTTACCTTCTTTTTCTTCTAGTTCATTTTGAACGAGTTCTACAGTATCTTGAAATTCTTCCGTTTCTACTGCCTCTACACTTGATGATTGTAGAAACATAAATCCAGATACTCCTGCTAATATTCCTCCACCAATTATGATTAGAGGGATCAAAATTAATTTATTCAAAGTTTATGCCTTCTTCTGAGTGCTTGAATGAATCCTATAAGTATTCCTGATGCGAAGAATCCCACTCCCAACAATGTTATCAAGTTAACCATTTCAGAAGGAACTGGATTTAACGTGCCTAATGCTAAGAAAAATACTCCTACACCAAACAGTAGGAACGGAACTGAACTAGGTCTACGCATAATATTGTCAATTATACTCATGTCTTGAAAAATTCCCTTATCTGTCTCCTAAATCTATACATAGATGCAACAAATGCAAAAAGAAATCCCAAAACTACGTATGGATTTACCATACTTCCAGTATCTTTTGGAAATTCTACTTTCAAACCTTCAAAAATAACGAATCCAAAAAAGAAGAAAATTGTTGCTACAGCAAATAATACATTAGTAAAACCGTCTCTTACCATTATCCAACACTATTTGCGAGACTACGAAGTTGATCGTCTGGAATTGGTCTGAGTATTGGACATTGTTCTTGAAGTTCATCAACTGGATCTGGTGCAATTGATAGTGCGAATGTATCAACTGTTCCGAAACATGTGATTGATACAACTACATTGTTTACTTCTTCATCTAATTGATCAGCAAGAAGTCTTTTTCGTTCAAGATCTGTTTCATCTCTGAGTTCTTGAAAGTCTGCTCTTATCTCAGTGATCTCTGATGTTGTAAATGAGTTTGTTAGTCTATCTCTTAGTTTTTGAAGTATTACAGAAATTTCGTCAGTATCTTTAATGTCCTCTACAGGAATAATTTCTATCGGTGTTTCTGCTCTTTGTACAATTAGCCCTCCAATTATAGTAGGTTCAATTATTGTAGGACTACTCAATCCTGTTGGTTCGATGAAATCTGGTCTAGCCTTTGCATCCTCTATTCGTTGAAGTATCTGAATTCTTTCTCTCTCTGATTGTGCTTGTAAAACAAGTTGTCTTTCTGCACGTTCTTGTTGGGTTTCTACAAGTTGTGCGTTAACTTGTTCAAGTCTTATTATGATCTGTTCTGCCCTCATGATTTTATCTGCTTGAATTTGTTTTAGTCTTTCAAGTGGGATCATCTTTCCTTGTGCCTCTAATGCTCTTGCCTCTATATCACGTTCTTCTGCATGTTTTAGAAGTAACTCTGCTTTGCGATCTTCTTGAAGTGTAAACGATTCTTGAATATTTTCAATTAAAAGTTTGAAATTGTAAAACGGATTATCTGGTAAAACTGCTGGTATTGGTTCTTGTTGAGCAAACGCAATTGGTGGAGAGAAAACCAGCATCGCAATAAACATACCAATGAAAACAGGATATTTGATTTTCATCTCCATCATAGTAAAATTCACCTTTACACCATAAAAAAAGTGTTAGGGAATTTATCCCTTTGTGAAGCGGAATAATTTTGTTCCGTCTCTTCCCTTTGCTGTCAACGCATGACGTTTTCTCTTTCCTTTACCAACAGTAGTTTTTGTTGTTTTTGACAATGGTATGGATTCTTTTCTTTTTGTCTTAACGTTGAAGAATGATATTGTCTTTGCCATTAATAAAAAATAGGAGAAAAGATGGATTTATGCTGATACCTCAACTTTTTTTGGTTTAGGAGTCCATCCTAGATGAGTATTTACTGCTCTGCGAATCGTTGCTCTCTTAACATGTGGAAGTTCTACTAGAATTTTATCATAGATCTGACTTTTTATTTTTAGTTTTTCGAGATCATTATTTGCTTTTTCTAGTTTTCCATTACCTAATTTCTTCCACCAAACAAGAATTTCAGTAGTTTGATTAATTGTTTTTGTGCCTCTGTTTCCCTCATTCATTAATGAAGGGATCATAATGCTCTTTAAAAGAATTTTGTAGATCGCAAAATATTGATAATTTAGATCGCTTTTATGGATTTAGTAATCCAGATGCTTTTTATCAATACTTTAGTAGAACTATTGTATGGGAAGGTTGTTGGTTGAGGAGCATAATCATGGTAAACTTTGGATGGGCTTTGGTATCTCGTTTTTTACGTTTGGAATAGCAATTTTTTTGGCATTTACTGTTACTCTTGCTGAGGAAACGATTAACCAGTTGTTTATTCTAGGAGTGGCATTATTATTGGTAGTTGCAAGTATTATTATGATTAGAGGAGTTTTTGCGAAAAGAGATGAATGTCCTCTCTGTAAGGACAAATACAAATTTGGGAAGAAGAAAAATGTCTGAAACTAAACTACTGACACCTGATGATTTGATAATTCAAGATAGAATTGCAAGAAAACCTAGATGGAATATGAGTGCAAGGCAACATGAAAGAAGGCAACTACAAGTTTTAAGTCAAATCATGAACTAAGTTGTCATGTGAACATACTTCTATATGTTATTCTAGGAAGGAATATTATTTTAAATGTAGAACTTGCGGAGAAAAATTAGTTTATGCAGGAATAGATGAATATGAAATGTTTTGTAAATTTGCAGGACTATCTACTTTAGATTTACTTGAGAATTAACTAGAAAACGTTGGAAAACTAATCTTTTGTTACTGAGTTTTTCTACACAATACTTATACGTCAAACTGCTGTAAAAAGTTTTGAATAATTTGGGGAAAATTCGAAAACTTATTGAAGTCGATGATAATTTAGAACCAAAGAAAGAACTGTCTGAAATTTTTGGTAGGTTTCCAATAGATTGTGCTAATTGTTTCAAGGAAATCGGTTCAAAATATGATTTAGTCACATTTTGTGAGAGAAGTGATTTTGGTAATTTAGTTTGGATAAGTCCATTACATTTTGAATGTGCTAATGAAATTAGTCATCATAATGATCAAATTTTAATTCCTATTTCATTAATGAAGGAACTTGATCCTCACGCAAAATTTCATAAAATCTTTCTTGATAAAAAAGATGGATGTTAGGATTACTTTCCAATCCTAAACATGTTTGTGCCACATGTGCCACATTTACCTTTTCTTGCAGGTCTACCGTTTTTTAGTTTGACTACTTCTGGATCTTTCATCTCACGTTTTTCCCTGCATTTGACACAGTATGCTGTTACTGTTGATTGTTCACTCATGAACTGCCCTCATGAATGCTATCATATATGATATGTTAATGAACAAAATTCGTTAATTAGTCAATTTGTAGTAGCGATTACTCATAAATCATAATTCCAGTCAGTACGAATTGACCTGATCTCTCTGTTTTCCCTTGTATTTTTGATTAATTTAGTAGTATTGATCCATTAAACTCGCTTTGAAATAAACTTCCTAATGGAAATTCTGAATCACAATAACTAATTCCTGAACGATCTACCCAATTAGTTACCGTAGATGTAAAAGTTCCTGATCCTTTTGCATCATTCGTAATAGTAAATGTTCCATCAACAGTTGAAGTAAGTAAATAATAACTTCTAAGACCACAAACTCCAGTAGGTGTTACTTTATCACCATTTCTGTTTTGGAAACATTGCTCTGCTGTAATCTCAATATAGATTGTTGTAGATTGTGATGTAAATCCATTAAAAATTTTCATTCCTTTAGTATCAGATTGCGATCTGGATGTAGAAACTACATCATAACAATCATTATCATTTAGCGTATCACTAACAATTAATCTTCCATAACTTATTGCAGGATTTGATACTGCATTACATTCTCCAATTCCAATAGAAACAATAGATTGTCCTGATGGAAGATCTTCTGGTGAATAGTAACCACCAGTGAACTTACAATTGAATTTGTCACCTAATTCATAATCATCGTCATCGTCATCGTCATCATCTTTTTCTTTTTGTTCTTTTTTATAGTCATCTCGTTTTTGTTTAGCATCTTTACGGTATTCCTCTCGTTTTTCTTTAGCATCTTTACGGTCTTGTTCTCGTTTTTCTTTAGCATCTTTTTTGTTTTCTTTTTGTTCTTTTTTATAATCTTTATATTTTCCAAATTTTTCTTCTAACCATTCTTGTGCCTGTTTCTTTTTATCATTGTCTGATTTTTTATCAGCACTCACATCAATAGAAGGAACTGATATGGCAGTTAGTAATACTATCAAAGTCGTAAAAGTTAGAATTCTCTTAATTAACATTCATAGTCTTAAAAACAGAATATTATTTCAATACACATGGATTAGGAATTAGGGATTACATAGTCTATTTTGAGTGTTTAGTGGATCATTTGGTGCATTTCGTAACAACTATCACAAAATTTTGAGTTTTTGAAAGAATGTCTGTTGAAACAATCAAAGCAAAATCTTACGTTTCTTAGTTTAAAACAACCATCACAATAATCTTCCACTATAGATTATTAGTCTCTAGCCTTTCTAAGTATTCCTTTTGAGATCAAAATGTCATTATCTTCTTCAAAACTTGGATTAAATCTTTGTGCAACAACAATATCTCCATCTTTATCTCTGAATGAATAAACCCTGTCGCCTAACTTATTTCTTAAATTTGCAGTAAGGAAATCTGTTAACTGATCAGACAAATCTTCTAACTGTTCTCTCTCCAATGCATTTTTTGGTTTTCTTAGTTCTAGAATCTCATAGTCTTGTCCAGTAATTACATATCTACGGTAATTGCCACTTTTGTCAGAATCTTCATATAATTTTGTATCATCTAACATATTTTTTATCTTCTGAAAATCAAAACGTGTTTGAACTAACTCTTTAATTCTAGCAAAGTCTCTTTTATCAATCCTTTCTGTTTCTTCATAATCCTTGAGTAGTTTTTCTGCATCTTTTTCTGAAACCTTTTGTAATGATGGTACAGTTGCAACTCCCCTCTTAACCAATTCTGATTTTACATCTGGTTTTATCTCTGTTACATTTTTTTCAAACTCAATCAGGTTCAATTTGTCTTTTTTAGTCAGATTCTTCCAAGTCTTATTTTGTTGTACTGCAAATTGTCTTTCATCAATACTAAGATTTTCCCAAAAACCCTTGAGTCTGTTATCATCAATCCTTCCTTCTATGAGAAATGGTGAGACTCTTTGCAGTCGTACACCATCCGGCTTGAGTGACTTATCCCTTCGGCTACGTACACCTTTGGATTGAGAAATTGGATGGAACTTGTTGTTAGAGTCCTTGAATCCCCTCATAAGTTATCCCTCAATGACTCTTTGGCATCAGCGTACAAATCATCTACTACATCTTGAATGATTTTCTTTGATTTTACAAAGTCAACCTCTCTATTTTTCAACTTTGCTAGTTGTTCATCCTTCATTCTTTCAAACGGTTCTAGTAATTTTTGAGCAATCTCCTGACCTTTGTTCTCTGGTCTCCTGTCTGGTTCACCATAGCCGAACTTTTCCTCTAGGAAGAATAATGCTGAGTCTAGATCTCGTTTCTTTATTTCTGTTAATTCTTGTAATATTCCTCCAAATCCACGTTCCTTCTTAATGTAATCGTAATCAACATTTTCTAACTCTAACTGGAAGTTGTTTGTTAGTTGATCCAATACCTGTAAAGTATATCCTTTAGAAATTTTATCCATACTTTCTTTTACAATAACATTTGACCACTTGTTTTTGACTTCATTAGTAATCTCTTCTGACTTTTGATCTCTGAAAAACTGTGCAAACTCTTCACCTGTAACTCTTTTGTATCTTTTTTGCCTCTCTAATGCCAACCATTTATCAAATTCTTTTCTGTTTACTTTTCCTTTCCATCCTCTACTCTTCAACTGAACTTGAGCAGTAAACCAAAGTTCTGCTTCTGTTTCCCCTGCTTCTTTTTTGAACTGTCTATTAGAACCTAAAACACTAGAAAGTATGTGGTTTTTATCATCCTGAGTTTTTGGATTACGCATTAAAACCAGTTTTCTCTTTAGTCGTGGTACGCTTTCTTTTCTACCTAACTTTTCCATTTGTTTATCACTCATTTCTGAAAATTGTACAATTCTTTTTTTCATAATGACACCTTGATTCTTTGTATCCCTTCTGCTACGTACACGTTTGGATTGAGAAATTGGATGGAATTTTTTGTTCTTGTCTTTGAAGCCTTTCATTGTTCTCCCCTTTTCTCCATTTGCCTTCGTTGAAGTTCATCTTGAACTGCACTTCCCCATTTGGAATCTGACAGGTTCCTTACATTTTTCCAATGTAATTTATCTAACCTTTCATATTCTTTGCTTCGGTGATCCATGAAATCTATACTAACTCCTTCCATGCCTAACGCTTTCTTAAAGTCAGTCGCTTCGCTTAGAGTCATTGTGTTAAATTCTTTGATTGTTTTTGATTTCATGATAGATGGTATTCCATCTCTTGCTTTTCTATCACCTTTTTTCTCTTCAATTAATTCTAATGCACGATCAAGGATTCTTTTACGAAACGCTTCATCTTCTTGCCATTTTGTGGCAGTATCACCAATTGGATTAAAAGTATTTGCTACTTGGTCATCTGTAAGTAACATGGAAAATTCCTCATCAGATAATACACTTGCACAACTTTCATCTCCAAGTGAATACATAACCTGATTGGTATGATCAGGTTCATCACCTCTATGAGATGCCGGATCTTCTAAAAACGCTTCACAAACATCATACCTTTTCTTTCTTTCTGGATTAAACTTACTTCCAGTACCACCATAATATTTCATTTTATAATTTTGAATCTTATCAATCACTCCGTTTACTTCCTGCCATGTTTCCTGTTCCTGTTGATCACTTAATTCATCTCGTAATCTGTAAAGTTGATTTTCTGTTTTATCTAATAAAGTAAAAGTGATTCTAGGATTTTTTCTTTTTAATCTAACTCCTTGTGTTTTTACTTTCTGGTCTCTGGACTTTCTAACTCCCTTAGAATCTGTTATAGGATGGAACTTGTTGTTAGAGTCTTTGAAGCCTCTAGTCAATTGCTTCTAATCCTCCACAAACTTTGCATTCAAAATAATCTTCTCGTTCAGGATAAATAGTAATTTTTCTGAATTCTCCTGCATGTTTTCTACCTGTTCCTGCTTCTGCATGTGGGAATCTTTCTACAATAGGATCTTTTTCTTCTCCTAATCTTCCGGCTTCAAATTTTTCATCTATTGCTTTCTTGATAATGTTGTCATCAAAATTATACTGCTCAAGCATCTTTATTGAAGTTGGTTTATTGTGAATAAATCTTATTTTACTTATTGCTCTTTCCAATTCATCTTGAGGTAATGCACCTCTAGCCTTTCTTTCAACCTTAACTCCTGTTGACTTTGCAGATTGATCTCGTGACTTTCTAACTCCTTTTGATTGAGTATGAGGATGAAATTTCCCCTTTTCCATGTGACCTTTAACCATCTAAAGCACCTGCACTTTTTAATCCACGTAAAAATTTCATTTCATTTGCTAAACCATAATATCCAGAGGATTTTGATTTAGCACCTCCACCTACCCTTCTTAAAATTTCTTGGGTTTCTTCTCCATCTTGAGAAAAGTAAACTGTTCTTTCATGTTTGAAAAGATTAGTACCAACTTTAGTATATTCATCTACTGCAAGTGTATCTGGATGACCTTCTTTAACAAGGAAATATCTTCCATCAAGTTTTTCAAGTATATCTGAATCATAGATTTCATTTGGTGGGATTTCTCCTGAGTCTTGTACATCTCCTGATTCATAAGCACTTCGATATTTTGATCTTATTGTTTCTTTAATCCAATTTTGTATTTGTTTTGAAAGCATGTCGTAATTAAAAAAATAATTATTCTTGACCATTCTTGGTTCGTATTGAGAAATTAATCTTTTTCTATCGATAAAACCCATACTGTCCCACCAATCCTCAGCATCAAAGTCGGCAAGATCCACTCTTTGTTTTCTAATCTTAACTCCCTGAGTCTTTGCAGATTGATCTCGTGACTTGCGAACTCCCTTCTTGTAGTCAGTAATTGGATGGAACTTGTTGTTAGAGTCTTTGAATCCTTTCATTATTTTCCTCTTAGAGCATCAGGAAGAAATGGTTCATTTCTAATCATTCTTCCTGCCCAAATGAAAAATATTCCTAGTATTACATGAAATAATCCCATAAAAAATAATGCTACTGGTAAGTTACTAAAGAAAACAGATGCAAGATCAATTATGAATGTAGTATTCAAAAACATTATTGCAAATCCAGAAATTATAAAGATGAATCCAAGTAAAATTAGAAAGATCCCACCAAACCTTCTTTCAGTTGATAATTTTGCCATAACTTATCCACCAAATCCTTCTATTTCTGAATCAACTACTTTCTTTTCTATTAATGATAATTTTTTGTATTCTTCCATGAACTTATCCTTTAGTATCAGAGCACCTTCATCATCTTGTTCTGCAAGTCTGTTTTCTGCCCTTCTCCATAAACTTGATAATCTATCAATTTTCTTTTCATCAACTTTTATTTTTCCAAAAGGTACTGGTTCATTTTCAATAACATTACCAAACTTTGCCTTTAACCAATTGTTTCTTTGAGTATCATTATCAAATCCCTCTCCTTCAAGTATTTCCCATAGAGTATCAACATCGTATTCTTTTCCATCCAAATCATAAAAAATTGTATCTCCTTTGAATTTTCTTAACCTTTCTGTAGTTAGATTTTTTATTTTTGTGCCTCTCTTCATTCTGACACCTTCTTGTTTTACTTTCTGATCTCTTGACTTTCTAACTCCCTTTGATTGAGTTATCGGATGAAATTTGTTGTTAGAGTCTTTGAATCCCTTCATGCAGACTCCAACTCATAATCATATAATGAAGATCCAATTTCTTCTCCATCTAATGTTACTAATTCATAAAGTGCCTGTCCTACTCCTTCATCAAAACCTCTATGCTCATCTCTGTTTGTTGCAACCATTGTAATTCTTAATTTTTTATTTCTAAAGTCATCATAACCTTCATTGTCATTGTCAGGTGATACCATTACAATGTCACCTACACTGTAATCAGGAGTAATTTCTTGTGTTTCTTCATCGTCATCAAAAGCGTATCTTGCTTTTCTATCTAGATGTCTTGGTCTTGTTTTTTCTTGTATTGGATGAAACTTGTCAAAATCAATCGCTTTTTTAATTTCCTCAACCTTTCCTTGATTTGCTAATCTAATTGCGTTTCTTATTGCTGGTATTGCAGAAGGATCTTCTTCCCATTCTTGTCTTACCCATATTGCAACTTCAACACCATCATCATCCCAAATAATTACTTCGTTTTTTCCAACCATGACATTTCTGGATTCTTGTGGTTTGAATAACTGACCTTTTCTTTTTAGTCTAACTCCCTCAGTTTTTGCAGTTTGATCTCTTGATTTTCTTACACCTTTGTAATCAGTATGTGGATGAAAACCATCCTTTTCCATGTGACCTTTGACCATTCTACTCTAAAATAGTCATGATCCAATATGCTTTAAACTTCATCTTGTTAATGAAATCATACCTTTAGGCGTAATTGAGATGTACTAGATTTCTAGGTACGATTTTGGTAAAATCGGAATTCAGTTAGTACCCTCTGTTGCAGGGTTTTACCCAACAACCTACATGTATCAGAAACACTTTTTCCCTCACACGTAAGTAGAGGGTACTAAGTTGACAATGTGCAGAATGTTAGGATGCCACCATAAGACTAGACTTTCAGCAAGTGACTCTCATCATATAGGTCAGTCTTGGTATGATCATGGTATCTGTTCTTGCTGTGCAATAGAATCAGTAAGAATGAAAATAATTGTGGATAAAGGTTACAGGTTTAGTGGAATGTGCAATAAAAGAAATAATTCTACGGAACTCTAGGTGCAAGAGTATTACTCTCTAGAAGTTTTACTTTTTGCTTTAATGATTTTCTTGCTCTTGAGTCATGCAACTCAGGATGCATTATTTGATGCCTTATAGAATCTTCTAATTTTTTCTTGTTCTTTCTCTTGATTGTCATCTTTCTACCACAACAAGGACAATGACTTTGTGAAAACCAAACCATAATAGTTCCATATCCTTTTGCATGATTCTTTTTTTCAACGAGTCCACCTTTCCATTTTTCAGGATCGACATACCTGTTACATTTCCTACAAAGTAGATTGATACCGTTCAGTCGTACTTGCCAAATTTTAAATTCAGGTTGATATTTTACACAATCGCAATCATTTTCTTCATGTCTATCAGAAAATCCCATTACAACATCTTTTCATGAATGATTTCAAGTTGGGCAGAATCGGCATACCAATATGTCATCTTCATGCCTTTTCCTAGTGTTCTTACCTTAAAATTCATTCCTGCTCTAAACAACACAACTTGAGTCAAAATTTTGCAGAAATAAAACATCGTGTTAACAAAAATTCAGGAGTTGGTTTGTTTTGTCAAACATATAGGTCAAATGACCCTGCTATTTTGATAAATTAATTTGACACACTCATTTTTTGTACGTGAGATTTAGAACAATTTATCGAATCTCAAATTCTCTCTAAAGATGATTGCCATCTTTATGAAAATTATTCCAACAATTGTGTAGAACAAAATGTAAGTAAAGTCTGAAACCTTGAAGATATACGGTATTAGTAGAAAGAAAATTCCTAAAGCAAGTACGAACCAACCCATAATATGCAGTTCATGAAGTATGGTTTTTCTAACCATTTCCAGTCACCAAATCAATCTGTCCTATCGTAATGTATAGCCATATTGAGTATCTAATTATGACTGATAGGAATAGAAATGGTGCTATTTTGATAAATCCAATTCTTTGATGACCTGCAATTACAACTACTAGATCTCCAAGTGCACCTAAGAACGGTACTGTGAAAAAAACTATCAATCTGTATTTGTGAAGGAAATGTTCTGCACTTGCAAGTGATTTGTGCTTTCCCTTGAAAACTCTGAAAACTAATCTACCAACTATGTAAAGTAGGTAATAACCAACTAATCTACCAATGCTTGCAATTAAAATTAGAACAAATGGATTAAAGCCTTCATCTAAAAGTCCTATGAAAAATCCTGTAGTTCCTAGTAATCTGAATGCAGTTGGAACCAACTCGTAAAGGAAGATGGCTAGTATTCCAATCAGTACAAATGCATCTTCAAACATCTTGTCTAGTACATTTGCTATAGAACTTAGCGTAAACGCTTGTTGTATGTCATTAAAGCCTGTAATTCCTGCAAGTAAAAGGAATCCTATTAGAAAGAGGAAGGGTATTGTAACTTGTTTGTGAGTTTCCATTGAACCCAAAATATTTCTTTTTGCCATTAGAACCCTCTCAACCTTATTGATCTAACTACAAAGCCTGTAAATCCTATTAAAAATATTCCTAGTCCTGCAAGTGTTAAGAAGTTAAGTGGTGCTCCGGTTGCTTGAAGTGTTGGAACAAACTGTACACAGACATTATTTTGTTCTAAAGTTCCTACAGGACAGTTCAATGGTATTTTTACACATTGATTTCCTTGTAGTTCTTCTGTTGCAAGGCAATTAATTCCAACACATTCGCTTCCAATCAATTCATTTCCGGTCTCACAAGTTATCTGTTCACAAGTATTTCCTGTCAAACGTTCTCCAATTTGGCACTGGACAGGCTTGCAGATGTTTCCTAAAAGAGTTTCACCTGTTTGGCAAGTAATTTGTTCGCAAGTATTTCCACTTAGGAAACTTCCGGTCTGACAAATTATTGCATTACAGTCATTGCCTGAAAGCATTGTTCCTAACGGACAAGTAATTCCCTGACAACTTGATCCTACGAGTTCTGAACCAATGTTGCATTGAATTATACTACAATCATTACCAATCAATTCATTGCCTATTGGACATTGGATGTCCTGACAAAGATTTCCATTAAGAAATTGACCTGTTGGGCAGATGATTTCATTACAATTATTGCCTACGAGATCTTCACCTATAGCACATTGGATCGGTTTGCAACTGCTTCCAATTAATTCAGTTCCAATTGCACAAGTAATTTGTCTGCACGTATTTCCGATCAATTCTTGTCCCACACTGCACTGAATAGGCGTACAGGTTGATCCGATTAGATTTGAACCAATATCACAAATGATTCTATCGCAACTGCTACCAATTAGTTCAAATCCAACATCACATGTGATAACTTCACATTTGTTTTCCATTAGGTTCACTTGCTGACCAGTCGGACACGACAAGGGCACACATTCGTTACCACCTGATCCACCTGCTACAAATCCTGCTGTGCAGTTGAGAGGTTCGCAAATGAAACCTACCAAGTGAAATCCAATTCCACAGACAATAGGTTGTGATGTTCCACGTAAACGAACTGCACCATTTTGTTCCCACCATGTTTGATCCTGTTCCCAACAACAACCTGTATTTGGTGGAACACTTTCTGTAACTCTCAAAAACATTGTTAATACGTCACCACCTGTTGTGGTAAGTGCTCTTGTGACGTATGCTGAACTAGGTCTAAAATCCCTACCCTTACTGTCTAATGCAGGGAACGTGGTAACTGATAATGGTGTATTTGGACAAACCATGTGATTTAATACTGCGTATGTTGTGCCACCTGAACCTGTTAGAATAAAATTACGTGGATCGGCAGGTGAACCTGCACCTCTCATTTTTCCAATCAACTGACTTGTTGGGATTGTATCTATTCCACCACTTGTCCAAAGCAATCCCCACGTACATCGAGCACTACCTACTGAAACATCAGGAAAGAATTTTTGTGGATTGATTGTAAATGTTGCCCT
>JANBVJ010000006.1 GCA_024239055.1 Patescibacteria group bacterium
CATGTCTGCAAAACATTTTGAATTGTGCATTACAAGTTTTAGGTGGAGATGGGGAAGATGAAGAAACAGTAATAATTCCACCTTCACTACAAGTTGGAGGATCTCAAACGAGTGCATTTGTTATATTTTCAATAATAATCATAATCATAATAGCAACATCAGCAATAATTGCTAGGAGCAGGAGAGGAAGAACACGACTTGGCTAGACCATTTTTCACAAAGTCGATATTCGGAAACGTTGAGATATTTGCGGTTATCGGAATATTTTTACTATATGCATTAGAGTTTGCTGGAATTGATTCGTATTCACGATTGATACCAGATGATCATCCACTAAAGCAAAATGAAATTCCTCTAAGTTTATTTTCTTTAGAAGGTGGTACAGATGCATCTCCAATTTCAGTTAAAGGTTCAACACTGGTCATTGGTCTAGTATTGATTGGTGCATCGATTTTCATTATTGTATTAAGGAGAAGAAATTAATTGGTTACAAATAACCAAATTCTTTTGATTTTAACTATTCCAATTACAATTGGTGCTGGAGTAACTATAGTAAGTTTTCTTGCTACAACTGGAATAATTGGTGGTCTAGAAAGTGACATACGAAGTCTATCTAATCAAGTAGATCAACAACCAGCACTTGAAGATCTTTTAGCACAATTACCAGTTGCACCAGATCCTCCTCCAACTGGACTAAATGTTACTCAAGAAATTATAATTGAACAACCAGCAGGATTTACAGCAACTGATCAGGATCTAATTACTGCGTTTTTGGATGCTATAGGAGTAACAGTAACTGAAACATTTGGAGTAACAGCAGAAGTAAATTTAATTGATGCAGACTTTGTATCTCAAATTGAATCATCTTTTGTAAAAATACAACCACTAGATCCAAGAGAAGTAATTTTACCTCAAGCACCTGAAACCGAAAATCTAAGATTCTTCATAAATACAGATTTCTCAAGGCAGTTAGCAGATAATGGAAGAAATTATCACAAATTTTCTGGATGGAATATTGTTAATGACTTTGGAGGCGCATCAAGTATTCCAGTTACAATGACTACTACAACTAATTGTGGTTCTATTCCAAACACTGGTCTTTGTGTACAAACAGTTGGATCAAAAAACAATGATGATTCAACTAGGAACGGTTCAGTATTACATGGTTTTACAAAAACAATTGATCTTTCTGATTGGACAAGGGAAGGAGAATTAGTTTTTAATTTAGATTACAATTGTAATGAATTCTTTCATAGATCCTCACAAATGAGAATAATTGTAAAGGGGGATACTTCATCAGAAACTAGATTTACATGTGATGATGGAAAACATACAGAAGAAATTTCTGGACTGATTGGAAATTCTAATTCAGTTACAATTCAATTTGGAGGACAGGCATTAAGTGTTGACAAATTTAGAATGGATTACAAGTTCAACAATGTACAAGTTATTGGTAATTCAATAATTAAGAGAACCGCACAAGAAACAATTAGTCTAATTGATGGATTAAGTATTGTACAAAATAATCAAGATCAAACAATATTAGATTTGGGAATTATTGAAGTAAAATTAATTGGAGATACTATATTTGATAATGAAAAAGTTGTTCTTACAGGAGACTTTGAAACAAGAATAAATGATGCAACTGTTTCTCAGCATCAGTTAACAGCAAATGGATTCTCCCAAGCAAATAAGATACCAATAAGAATAGATGGACAAGAAACTTTCTTTTTCAAATTAGATGAACAGTTTTACGGAACTGATACATTCAACAAACTAACATTCATTGTAAATAACATGGTAGTTAATGTAGGAGAAGGAGAAGAACTACGAACATTTGAATACCACATTCCTTTTGTTGCATATCTCTTAGAATTTAATGTAAGACCTAACGAGATAGTCGCATTCAATGAAGAAGATTTAGCAATTTCTGTTCTTAAAAATGACTCAACGTTGATCACATGTGGTTTAAGTGCTGGAGATATTAATGCAGAAGTATTACCACCAGCAGTAAATATTATTGCAAACGGATTCACATTAACAACTACTAATCCAGATGCAGGTAAAGGCGCATTAAGAGATCCACTTACAGGGGAGATTCAGAAGGATGCAGAGTTCTGTCAGACAGTTCCAAACTTACCAAGAAATACAGAGTTAACATTTAAGATTGGTAATGAATTCTTTGAAGTGTTTTCACCAGTAACTCAGTCAAACTATTTTGTAAAGTGTACAACAAATGGTTGCTCAAGTAACATAGGATATTCGGTGACTCCCTAATGGTGTCAGTAACAACTAAAAGAAATCAATTCAGACTGATCCGTTCTAGGGTTACTGGTCTTGCCCTAATTCTAGTAATGTCATTTCTAATAGTTGGTGTGGTATTTTTTCCAGCAGTTGGTAATGTTGCAGGTGAAGGATCTGGTGCAAGCCAAACAGTAAATGAAAAAGTAACTGCACAATTAGCACAAATAGAAGATCAGGTGGGAGATACAGTTGAAGTAAATGTTAGTGTGGGTGCAGGAGAAGATTTATCTGAATTACCACAGATAGTTACTTCTAGTGATTCAATAGGAACTCAGTTAAGAGATGAATCATTATTACCTGATGCATCACCATCATTCCTTCTAAACGCAGACATAACAAAAATAGATTCAACAGGTCATGCAACCAAGTCAACAGTTTCTTTTGCTTTTACCCCACTAGCGTTTGTTGAAGATACAACTAACATTGATTTTTCAGAAGGTTTTATTGAAGTTAGAATGGAGATTGAAGGTGAAGAAAACGTAAATGCAGTTTTAACAGGAGATTTTGATGTATTAATTGCAGGTACTACAATTTTTTCCAATCCATTGACACTAAAAGTTGATCAACCAGTTACTGATTCCGATGGTAAATCAACAGTTTTATTTGTAGATCCATTAGGAAGAGAAAATGAAATTTACACATTCTCATTTGAAGATAATATTGATCTATTTCCAGACGGTCAACTAACTGAATTAACATTTGAAATTAGAAATGTTAGATTATTATCAAATTCAGATCAATTTGCATTAGATAACAGTGAATTCTTTTCAATGGTGATAAATCATGACAGTTCTAAAACAGTAATAGTAAATGAAAAAGGAGAATCATCACTTGTATCATTATTGGATAACCAATTAACAATTAGCGCATTACCAAAAAGTATTGAAGGTGATTGTATTCCAAATCCACCAATGGGAGATGTGTTTTTATCAACTGCAAGCAATCCATCTGATAGAACAAAAATATTCTCAGCAGTTGGAACAGGACAAAAAAATGCAATACCAGTTTGCTTTAATCCACTCCCTATAGTTTCAATTACTGACATAGCAAGAAACACAGATTATATTATTCAGTTTACAGATCCACTCGATACTGTAGAAATATCAACGCCAAACTCTCAAAAGAATTACAATTTTTCATGTCAATTTACAGACCTCACACTATCAGTAAGGGAGTGTAACTTTCAATAATGGCTAGAAAAAAATCAGGGATTAACAATAGAGTAATAGCAGGAATAGTTGGTGGGGGAGTAATACTGGTAGTAGTGGTTCCAGTTTTATTTTTAGTATTTGGAGTCGGTTTTGATACATCACCAGTAGAAGGATTTGAAATTCCTGTATCAGACCAAGAACAAATAGAAACTAATCAACAACTCATTGATCAAGCAAGTGACTTGCTTTGTGGAGGAGGAGGTACAGGAGATCCAGATCCACTTGAACAACTTGCATCAGATGGTTCAGTAATATTTGATCCAAATCAAGATCCTTGTATTCCTCTAGGTGAAACTGATTCAGAAGGAGAAGAAGTAAGTCCAGAAGAAATTGATGAAATGATTGAAGAAATAGAAGAAATGATAGTTGATCCACCAATTGTTAACCAAACAACAAGTGAAGATCCTCCATTAGAACAATCATGCGATATAGATCCAGACAATCCTTTGTGCCAAATAATATCTCCATCAAACTCTTTACAATTAATTTCAAAGGTAGAAAAAACCGATTCTCAAGGTGTGACAACTGTATCAGAAGAAATATTTGAAGTTCCAGCATTTGCATTTCTGGTTGAAGATCCTACTGATAGAGACTTTAGAACAGGATTCTTAAATTATCAGTTATTCTTGAAAGGTTTACCTAATACAATGTATGTAGGGACAGGAAAGGTAGACCTTTTTGTTGGGGATCAATCAATATTTACTGAACCAACAAGTATTGAAATTAACAGTGTAAGCGATGTAGATGGAATGGTACAGGTACAATTCCTATCGCCTACAGGAATACCTTCTAGTGCATTGTTATTCACTTTTGACGATGAATTTGATAAATTTGGAAATGAACAGATCACTTTGATTAGATTTAATTTGGTAGACCTTTCTGTATCAGATCAAACTGAAAACTTCTCATTGGTAGACCAAGATGTGTTTACTTTGGATATAGCAAGAGATGACATCAAGTTAATTATCATTGATGAAACTGGAACAACTGATAGAGTTTATCCTACAGACTCTAGAATTGTAATAACTAGCAAAGCCAAAACCATTAGAGGAACTCAATGTTTAATTTATAAAAGTCTTGTAGATCAATTGGGAGTAGGTTGTTCAGCACGTAACCTAAGTTGTCCTTGTTTTGGTACAAGTATTGGAATAGGAACGAATAATGTAGTTGCAGGAACAACATCACCACCATCGATTACAGGAATAAATCTATTCGATCAGTTTGGTCAGTTCCTCTTGTCACAATTAGGTGGATCATCTGGTGTTGTGTTTGACGAACTTGTAACTAGGAATGAAAATTATACTTTACAAATTCTTTCTCCAGTCATGTCAGCAGATCTAAGTTTTGGAAAACCACAACAAACTCAGTCCTTTACATGTATTGCAGAGGGTACTGCTAAACACAAAATAACTCGTACAGTTACAGGAGTGACCGATAGATGTGGTGCTGGTCTTTGTAATTATTACTACTATATTGTAACTGACGGAGTTACTACCAGAGCAACCACCTGCAATTTTCCATAGTGATGATTAATGGCTAGAAGAAGAAAATCCAAAGTACCGATCAAAGGAATAATTCCAATTGTTTTAGCAGTAGCAATTGCATTTGTTCTACTCGATGCAAATGCTTGTACTTTAAAACAAGGGGTAGATATGTCAACTTTAGATCCAAACGATTTTGCTTATGGATCAAGTCTTTTGCCATTATTCTGTACAGTTTTGGATTACAATGATAGTGAAGCAATGGGAATTATCATTGAGGACTTTGAGTTTGATGGAACTCAAGATGTTTTATTTCCTGATGGATACACTATTCCATTTAATGAACCAGTTGGGGAATTAGTTATTGAAGATCCAGATGATGAAGGTGATACTGTAGTTCCAATTGAAGAATTGGAAATGCTACAAAATATGACAGAAGGAACAACTCCAATTGAAAATGCAACAGAAATTGATCCACCAGAAATGTTACCACCAGAACCAGTAAGAGCAAGTGAATTTGTTTTCCTAACAGAAGTAACAAAGATAGCAACAGATGGAACAAATCAAACTGAAACAACTGAAATACAATTCATTCCATTAGAATTATTTGTTGAAGATACTTCAAACAAAGATTTCAGTCAAGGAAGATTAATCACAAAATTATCAATTAGAAGTGATCCAAATATTTTTGTTGAAGGAAATGGAAAATTTAATGTATTATTAGATAATGTGACAATTTTCACTGATGGATCAACGGATTTTTCATTTTCTGGAATGACTGATGATAATGGAATACTTTCAGTAGATTTCTTATCACCAACTGGATCAAAGTCACCAGATTTTCTATTAAACATTGAACCAATTGTTGATGATATTAATTTGTCTGGAATAACTCCATTAGAATTTAAAATATTTGATGTTACTGCAAAAGTAAACACATTTGATTATGAAATAACAAATGAACAACAAGTATTCAAATTCGACTTTTTCAGAGATCCAAATATAATATTAATCATAGATTCATCTGGAAATGAAGTTCGAGCATTCCCAACAGATGATTTGTTTAGATTTGGTGCATCAAATGGATCAGTTACATTACAAAGATGTTACAAACATTCAAGAACATCATGTTGGATGACAACAGGTTATAGCACTTCATTAGGATCGCCAACTATTGCAAGTATGGAAGTAAGAAACTCTGATGGTGACTTGTTATTCCAGAACCTATCACCTTTCACAGCAACTTGGATAGTAAATAATCAACCAATAACAAGAAATGATACTTACACAGTAAAATACGGTAGAGTAACATCAGCAACAGCAGGAAGTTTATCAGCAGGAGAGTTTACATTTACAACACCAGAAACACAAATGAACTATGCATTTAGATGCACAATTGGACAATCAACAGCAGTTGTTGGTTCAGGCTTTTGTAGTAGATGTACTACAACAACAGGAAATCCTTACATAACATGTAATTTCCCAAAGTGATGATTAATGACTAAATTCAAATTGAATGCAAGGGCGTTTGGAGGAATAGGTCTATTTCTAATAGTTGCGATTCTCTTAGTTCCGTTGTATATAGTAGCACTAGAACAAGGACTTGGAGATATTCCATCAAATGTCATCCAAATCGAAGAAGGCGTGAGGACTCCCTTACCACAGAATCCTCTCGCCTTCGGAATTGGAGCATTGATAATTCTCTTCGTTCTAATATTCCTGATTAGAGTCCAATTAAGCAGACAAAAGAGATAATAATTTAACAAGTTAACATAGAATATCAAAACCGAACCCCAAGCGTGTGACGATACGGATCTTGGGCTAATGTGAACTTTGGTACATCTTTGCCCATGTGAGAAGGCTTAAAACTGAACCTAGACCAGCGAAGGATTTGCGGAGTTTGGGAATAGTTGTAGGAATGACAACCTACAACACTTATTAATTTTAAAATTCATTAATGAATGTCTGATGCCTATGGTTGTGTATGTTTCATTCTTCATACACGCTTATTCAGATGCCATAGGTATTGGACTCCTAATTCAATTACACTACGTATTGATCTAGAATTGATCCTTAATAGATCAGTAGTAGAACTGAACAATTAGGTCAATTTCCTCATTTCATTACGTAAATCAACGGAAATTTAGTCAGAAATACAGCGTGAAGAGGCAAAAGAGAGATGGATCTCATTCTGATCTAAATGAGACAGGCATTTTTGTTTTTCTAACAATGGTAATTTTCTTTATTGCAGTTGGTTTTCCAACTTTAATCAATACATCTCCAACTCTTGGATATGAAGGAGTTGAATGGACACCAGTTACAACTTACTATCAACAGGCTTATGCAGAGCAAGAAATGATGCAAACACTTGCGTTCACTAACTTCAATCCAATAGTTATTTCTGCTTTCCTTGTAATGCCTACCGCTATAGACAATCCTCCACCAGATCCTATGCAATACTTTGAGTTAAAGTACAGTCAGTTAATACAAATTGATACTGGTTTCATTCCATTTGTTAAAGAACTGATTAACCATGAAATGTTTACGCCTCCTGACTTTTTACCAAAAGCGTATGCAACTCATATAGGTGTGAATCATACAGGTTACAAAAACACTGGTTCGTTAGGAACAAGTGCAAACGCATTATATTTTGAAAGTGATATAGAAGTAGATTTTAATTTAAATTCAAGTGGAATTATAGGTCAGGCAGTTATTCAGGAAGGATTATCAAGTGGGGATGATGCAGGAGATATTAGATTTGGTTCAACACCTTCCGATTGGAATTTTATTCATGCAGGGAATGTAGGAAATAATTTAACAAGTATCAATTTCTGGATTAATGGGGATGTTGATGGTGCGCCTGAATATCCTATGTTAGATACTAAAACAACAAGTACATCTGCTGGATTAAGAATATTCACATCGGGAGCAACAACTTGTCTTAGATTAGATGAAGCACAAAGTACAACTATTCTTAGTGGTTGTCCTGCTGGTTTAGGAATACCTGCTGATGATGGACAATGGCACATGGTTACATTCGTCTTAGATAAAGGTAATACATCAAAGGCAATTGGAAATCACAGAATTTGTGTTGATGCAGTTTGTAGTCAAACAGCAATGAGTGGATTCTTACAAAACTTTACAGGAACTTTTGATACTGCTGGACATGCTATGAGAATTGGTGCGGAACATCATGGTGCTGTTTTTAATACATTCAATGTGGATGAAACAATTGTTTGGAATGGCTATCAATTAACACAGTCAGACATTGATACAATGTGGAACTCTGGTGCAGGTGCATCTGCAAGTAGTATTGGTTCAAGTTTCCAAGTTTTAGCACAATCATTTGATGATTTACAAGCGTTACCAGTAGTATCTGTTTGTGACTCTGACATTGGTTCGGCATTCAGAGTAGGATGTTATACATTTGATACAGAAGAATTATTATCAGAAGCAACAATATACACAAACTTAGGTAATCTAAGTACAAGTGCAAATGCTGTGTATTTTGAAGCAGATGTATCTTCTACTTTTGTAAGCAATTCAAGTGGAATAATTGGTCAGGGAGTTATACAAAATGGTACAAATTCTGGTGATACTCAAGGAGAAATCCGATTTGGAAGTGATACAAGTCTTTTTAATTTTATGCATGTTGGTAATGAAGGTAGTAATGTAACCAGCATCAACTTGTGGATTAACGGAGATGTTGACGGTGATCCAAATTATCCAATTCTATCAAACTATAACAAAGGTACTGGAGAATCAAATGGATTTATGATCTACACTTTAGTAAATGAAATGAGAATTACGATGGCAGAAAATCTAACACAAATTGCATTTGAACAACCTTACGGAACAATAGGAATTCCACCAGATGATGGTCAGTGGCACATGATTTCAGTTTGGTTTGACAAGGGAAATACGACTGGTGATTGGTCAAAGATGTGTATTGATGGTTCAACAAACTGCGCAACAATACCAGCAAGTAATGCTCATACTGGTCTAGGAGGGAACCCAAATGATCCGTTAACTATTGGTGATGAGGAGGACTGTGCATCAAACTGTCCAATACCAGTTGAGAACACATTCAATGTAGATGAAATTGCAATATGGAATGGTTACAGAATTACAGATTCAGACATAGATACAATGTATAATTCAGGTATAGGTTCAACTGCACGAAATATTCAAAATGGAACAGAACAAAAATTATTCGTATCTTTTGATATTATAGATGGCAATGGAATTAATGCAACAAAAAACTTAGGAACATTTGGAAGTCCAGCAAATGCATTTTACTTTGAAAATAGTGTTTCAGTTGCATACAATGTAAATGTAACAGGAAAAATTAACGAGGCAGTAATTCAGGAAGGAATATCAAGTCTAGACGATCAAGGAGAAATTAGACTTGGAAATTCTACTAATGGTAAATCACAATGGAACTTTATTCATGGTCTAACAGGATCAAATCTTACTAGCATAAACTTCTGGATTAACGGTGATGTAGATGGTGCGCCTGAATATCCATTGTTAGGATCATTTAGTTCTAATGCTGGAGAACAAAATGGAATGAATTTGGTAACAAGAGGAGCAGACATGTGTATGCAAGTACGACAGAATGGAACTTTCATTACAAATGCTAATTGTATTTCAACAATAGGAATTCCAGCAGATGATGGTGACTGGCACATGGTAACTGTACTGATGGATAAAGGAAACTCTACCAGTTTTGCAACAATATGTATTGATGGATCTACAAATTGTGGAACTATGAATGCACTTGCAAGTTGGTCAACAGATGTAGCAGATTCAGATAGGGAACTAAAAATTGGTGGTCAGGAATTTTCCAGTAGTTTTGTAGAAAATACATGGAATGTTGATGACTTTGCAATCTGGAACGGATTCCAACTAACGAATGAAGATATTGATGCTCTGTTCGCCAATGCACAAGTAGCAGGTCAAACATTCAATGTTACTGTAATTGATGTAGTTGCTGTTGTTGAACAAGTTATCTTAACAGAGTTAAAGCAAAGTGTATGTGATTCAAACATCGGAGAGGCAAACAGAGTTGCATGTTATACTTTTGATATTGCTGATTGTTCAGGAAATATTTGTTCAAACTCAGGTACTTTTGGTTCAACAGCAGATGCAAATCATACAACTAGCAATCGTGCAACAACAGTAACAAACTTTTTCAACAGTTCAGCAATAATAAACGAGGCAATCAGAGTAAACGGAACTGACTTTGGTACACCATTAACCGAAGTTCACTTGGGAGACTTTGCAGATAGATCACAATGGGACTTTCTTTTTGATGACAACGAGGCAAATGTAACAAGTATCAACTATTGGTTGATGCAAGACATCGATGGTGGTGGTGGACAACCATTCTATGGAACAATGGGAATGGGACAGGAAGAGTTAGGATCATTAAGTTACATCTGGATTGGAGGAAGAAATGTTGGTGGATTCATAAACATGATTGTTGAAGAAAACAGTGTTAACAGAATTTTCACAGATAATAGTGCTGTAGGAGTTCCAGATGACGGTAATTTCCACATGGTTACAATAATTATGGATAAACAAAATGTAACTTCAACAGTAAAATATTGTGTTGATGGTTCATCAAACTGTACAACAATTAACAGGGCTACTGCTTGGAGTAATGCAATCTCACAAACATCAGTACAAGACCTAACAATAGGTGAGATTGATTGTGCAAATATCGGTGCATCAGGATGTAACAATACCTACTTACAGATGGATGACTTGGCTATATGGAAAGAATACCAACTAACTGACGAAGATATTGATAACCTTTTCAATCTTGCTACAGCACCACAACAATTATTCAATGTAACAATTACTGATATAGTAACAGCAACTGATGGAATAAATGTAACTTTAATTCCAACACTTGATGACCAACCGACAACAATTTTCAACTCAATGGACTCTAGTTTCTTGGAATTTGATCTTCAAGTTGAACTTGGTGTACCTTTTGTAACTATAGGTCAGACAGTTGATTTCAACGGAGAAGAACCAACTAAGGTAAGAATTTTCTTACACGAAGCAGATGGAGGACAAAACATTACAGCAGTAATTTGGGATGACAATGGGGTAATTGACACAGATACAATCGCAGACTTTACAGAGATTGCAAGATCAAACTTGGTAAACTCAGATGACATAAGTGGTTCTGGTGGTACTAATCATATTTGGCAGTTCAATTTCACAGGTGTTGGAAGTCTTACTGGAACTCACTTGGTTGGATTGGAAATTTTCAGCAACTCGACAACATTAATTGTTGATCTTTCTAATGATCTAGAATATCCATTTGGTCATGATGGATCTTGTTGGTATGCTGAAAGTTATAGAAGCCAAAATGATACACAAGATGTTTTATCTTGTTCTTCACACACCTCTACATTTGATGATTTGAGTCTAAAGGTAATGGGAACCAAATCAAGTTCTGAAAAAGTAATTCTTGATACTCTTGGAGAAAAGGCAGAAGCAAATCTTTCTTCTCAAAGTGGTGGAGATGCATTTGGTTTTCTTGGTCAAAGTGGAGGTTCAGGATGGTTTCAGGATGCCAATATATTCGATGCATTCGATGAGGGTTATCTTGGAAATGTAATTCCATTATCAGAAGATACAGTCACTAGAATAGAAATAATTGACTTTGACTGTGGAACAAACAATAATCCATTTGGAATAAGGGGAGTTATTATTGACAAACCAACTGACAGTTCTGCCACAGTACCAACAATTCAGGCAACATCAGATACTTTCCTTACACCTGTTTGTGTACCAAGTAATGGAGCAGATGACATTTTCAACGTCATATTAAACTTCACAGATGCACCTGAACTTACTGGTGATTACTTTGTTGGTATAACTGGTAATTGGACAGATACAGGAAAATACTTCCCTGCATGGGATAGCGTTGTTTCAACTGGTCAATTCCCAATGGATGACCTACCTTTTGTCGATTCGGTAGCATGGGAGTATGAAGGAACATGGATAGAAAACAACGTACCAGACGATTTTTTTGATACCTTCTCAGACATTAACATGAAGGTTATTGGATCTGCAACTGCACAGGAAGCACCATTTGAATTTGTTCCATTCAACAGATTATCAATAAGTGAAGATGCTCGAAATTTGTTTGTTGATATTGGTGCTAATTGGGGACTTGGACAAGAAGTAAACTTTACAAACATAAAACCAACAAAGGTTAGGGTTGTTGATTTCAGAAGTGATTCAACAAATGGTACGTTAAGTATCAAAATTTATTCAAACGTATCAGCAAACATTGGAGTTGATCAAAGTGGTTTGGTATTGGAAGAACAGTCAGATTCTTATAATATGGCTACTCAAGGATCTCTATTTACCAATACTAATTCACAGGGGAACATATTACAGTTTAACTTCACAAACGCATCAACCTTAGATGGAACAGACTTTGCAGTAGTTATATCAGGAGAAGGATTTAATGCTTTCACAGAACTTCCATTTGCAACTACTGACTTGTATGATGGTCAGTGTTTAGAGTTTAGTGGTTTACCACCAGCAGGTACACTTGAGTTTGGTGGAGTTGCAACAACATGTACAGATAATCCATTCAAATTATTTGCTGAAACTACAACACAACCAAGCATTGTATATGATACATCATTAGAATCACAGGAAGGTAGTGTAAAACTTGACAGTACATTCATTGGTAATGGAACAGTAATTATAGGAAACAGGGTAAACCTAACAAATTCACAGATTTCACAAGTTAAAGTTGGTTATGGTACAGATGATAATACTCCTGAGTTTGATGGTGACTTTTTCTGTACTGGTGCAAACGGAACTGCTATTGCTAAGGTTTGGAATAAACCAACTGCTGGAAATTTGACAGTACCAACAGTTCAGGCAACATCAGATTCATTCACAGCAACTTGTCTTGACGTTCCTCAAAATATATTATTCAACTTTACAGAAGCATCACCAGTTTTAACAGGAGAATATTTCATTGGAATTGAGTTTGATGGATTCAATAATGGTGGTGGTGCTGGTGCAGTTAATTTTGGAGTCCACTTAAGCAACTTCTCCTCTGGTAAACTATCTTATCCACCAAAACCTTATGATCCAATAGTTTTCATGGGACATAATGCAACTGGTGGATGGTTCGAAGCACCAGTAAGTGCTTCGATTGGTATAGTAGAGTCAATGCATTTAGGAGTTATACAAAATGGAACATTAGTTGTAGCACAAATATTCAACCAAACAATTACAGATACAGTTGAAGTTTCAGATACAGATGTAGTAGAATCAGAAGTAGTTTTAATGGGATCAACATACGAAACTATAACTGATCAAGATATTCTTCAACCAGCAGGAGGATTATTTGATGGATTCATTGGTAATCTATTCGATGATCCAGCAGATGTCATTTATCCACCAGTTAAAATCAAGTCATTATGGGTAAACTTTGGTGGTGCTGTTACATCTGGTAGTATGTCAGCAGTAATATTAGAAAACGTAACTATAGTTTCTACAACAGTAAATGACATAATTACAATTGCAGAATCAGATGCTTTTGATTTATCTACAACACCAAATACATATCTCAGAGATCCACAGTTTGGTGAATCAATAGTTTTCAATTTCACAGATCCATCACCATTTACAATTACTAATACAACATTCATTGGATTCAAAGTAAATGTAACAGGAAATGATTTGGCATTTCAACAATATACATTTTCATCAGAAACAGGGGAAGGAGTTTGTGTCAATGTAAATACAACTGGTACGTTTGTTTCTTGTTTATCTCCAAGAGGTTTAGGACTTGAAATAGTTATTGTAGCAGATGAAGTAAATAACTTTGAAACTACAAGTGGTATTGAAATTGACAAACTTCTAGTACATCATTCATTTGATAACGAAACAGGGTTTGATACAGCATTTAATGATTCGTTATACAAAAATGCAGGAACAATAGGAAATCTTGGAGATATTTCAGTTCTTGATAAATTTACACATCAAGACAATTCATCAGGAATATCACAACCGATTGCAGGAAAAATTGGTGATGCGTATAGATTATCATTTGAATCTCAAATGCAAATTGGATTTGCTGATGTGAATAGAACGGAAAATTTCAGTTTCCTAACAAGTAATGAAACAAATACGTATTCAATGAATATGTGGCTTAGGGGAGATTGGATAAATGATGTTCCCGATGACTATACTCCTATTCTAAGTAATCAAAACGCTGATCAAGATGATGGATTCTTGCTAGGAATACGTAGAACCCAAGAAGCAGTTGTACAAATATTTGCTGATGGTAGTGGTATTTTGGATGAAATTAATGGAACTCAAAAATTGACAAACAATGATTGGTCAATGGTTACATTTATTTTAGAAAAATCAAATGCAACAAGCACAGCACAAATTTGTACAAATTCAGTTTGTGAATCCTTTGACAGAAATGACTTATTTCCTAAAAAATTGGCTTATTCTAACAAACTAACCATAAGTGATACTAATAATAATAACTTGAATTTGCCTAGTTTACTAGGCGAGTCAGTAACAATTGATATAGATGAACTATGTATTTGGGAAAATTACAAACTAACTGCTTCTGATATTGCAACTTTGTATAATTCAGGAAATGGTGCAGTATGTGGAGTTATAGAAGAAATTGCTGGTACAGGTGGTGGACTTAATGTAACTCTTATTTCAGCACAAATATTCAATGTAACAATTACAGATACAGTAACAACATCAGATCAAGTTCAAACAAGTCAACCACCACCACCATTCAATCTAGATGGACTTGAAGCATACTGGCAGTTTAAAGAAACATCAGGAAACACGTTCAACAGTAATCTGACTAACATCTTCCCTAACGGAAACTCAACTTCAACCACAGGTATGTTAAAAACAAACACAGGAGTAATTGGAAACGCTTGGAATACTAACGGTACTAATGTCAATATGGAGGTAAGTATTGGTGGTGTTGAAACTGAATGGAGATTTTTGATTGCGAATGCACCTAATGATGATGGAGACTTTTCATTTAACTTTTGGATGAGAGATTTTGATTGTATAGGTGGTAATGAACAAGTCTTTGATACTACCGATGGAACTCAAGGAGTAGATCTTAGGTTAACTTGTGGTGGTGCATCTTTCATGCGAATTTTCATAGCAGGAACAAGTGGAACTATAGACGAGAATTCAGGAAATGATTACATTGATATTGCAAATAGCACTTATTCAATGTACACTATTACTCACGCTAATAATGATAACGAAATAGTCTGGTACAGAAACGGTACTGACTTGGTAAGGGTTGATACAACAGATCTAATAGATGGAATAGGTGGAACTACATCTACTCCTAATCTATTCAATCAATTCATAGGTTCTATACCAGTAAACAACGCAACCTTTGATGAGTTCTCAGTCTGGTCTAGGATATTATCATCTGTAGAAACTGATTTACTTTTCAATAATGGTACAGGTTTGGACTTGAATACAATTACTAATGTATCAAACAATGTTCAAATAAATCAGACCGTACCAGATACTGCCACAGTATTAGACCAAGTTACAGTTACAAAAGGAAGAGTTCACATTGACAATCTCTTAGCGTACTATCACTTTGATGATGTTTTAGATTCTGGTGGGGAAGATTTCTGTGAGAATGAAAGGTTTACAGACTTTAGAGATGGCGCAGATTGTGTAACATTAGTATTGATAGAAGATAGTGCTGATCAAGGATTAATTGCTGGTGGACTTGAAACTGATGATGTAAATCTTGCTACAAGAGCAATTATGGAAGAGGGTTTTGCTGGTGATTTCTGTCCAAACGCATCATGTATTTGGAACAAGTTAGTAGATACAGACACTGGAGCAATAACGATCAACTTCTGGTTAGGAAGTATTGCTGATACTGATGATGTTATTCCAATAATGAAATGGAATTTTGCAGATAACGATAAAGATGGTATTAGAATCATTGGTTCATCTGCTGGTTCTGCAAATAGTATGTCATTTACAATGTTCAACAGCAACGATGTAGAATTTTCATTAAATTCAGGTGATGGATTCTTGGAGTTGGATGATCCATTATTCCACATGTACACAATTGTAATGAATCGAGGAACAGGTGGAGATGTTAGAATGTACAAAGATGGTGTTGACTTTGCAAACGGAACAAATTCTAATTGGTCTTGCATAGGTGCTGTGGTTACACCAAACGGTTGTTTCATGGATACTGGATTGGGAATATTTTCTGACTTTGATTCACCACTTGATGGATGTTTAGATTGTCGTATGGATGAACTTGCAATATGGAACAGAAACATGACAGCGCAACAAGTTGAATCATTATTCAATAATGGTAACGGACTATTACTTGAAAACCAACAGTTCTTTGACATAACTGATTTAGAAATTTATTATCAAATGGATGGAACTTCTTTAGTTAATCCAGACTTTACAAATCTAGGACAGCAAGGAAAAGGAAACCAAGTTTCAACTATTGGAACTCCAACATTCCAAGTTGCAGGAATAATAAACAACGGTACAGAGGCAGATGCAAGTGGAGATGGAGTATTAACAGGTAATTTCACAGGAACGGATCTTGACTTCTTATTAGATACAAATGGAGAAAGTTCAATAAACTTCTGGTTATTCCATGACTTTGATGGTGGAGATCGTCAATACATCTTCTCTACAACAGATTCACTATCAGATAATGGATGTACAATGGACTTTAACGGAGCAATCAATGCAATGCAGTTTGAATGTTTCCCTAATTCTGGAGGATCAGGTGTAATGATTGGTGGATTATCTGCAACAAATAGTTGGGTATTGGATAATGACTTTCACATGTGGACAGTAACAATGAATCATACAAATGGTGGATTACAGAAATTCTACTTGGATGGAGTTCAGATAGGAGATCAAGGTAGTACAACTTGGACAACCAAAGCCTTCAATTCAAATCCAAATGATCTTTCAATGTTCCAAAGAAAAAATGCGCCAATAGACAGATCAACAGAAATGCCAATGGATGAATTCTCACTTTGGTCTAGAATATTAACAGCATCAGAAGTTGAAAACATCTTTAACGGTAGTAATGCACTTGATCTAAGTCAATTTGCACCTACAGCAGGAGTATTAAGTAATGTAACTGCAACAGATACAGTAACAATAGCAGATCAAGTTATTGTAAATCAATTTAATGATGCCGACATTGACACTTGGCAGTTAAGAGAACATGATATTGTTCTATTAAGTAACGACCTAGAAGTAAACGTATTTACAAATACATCTGATAATTCAGTAGCAATTCAACATGTTGGAACAACAGGAAGGTTTTCATTTTTCAAAGTGTTTGAGAATTCTACTTTAGATGGAGAAACTATTGCTGTAACATGGAAAACTTTTCTAGGTAATGACGATTTCCCACCAGATATTAATATTTTAGATGGAAGTTACGATAGAACAAATTCAACTGACTTTCCAGAGGATGCTTCAAATCCAATAAAAGGTGCAGGTGTTTTAACGAGTTGTGCTGGAATACCAGCAACACCAATTTCATTATCTACGTTTGAATGTCTTTTATCAACTACTGGTTCTACAGAAGGTAATGTTACACTTTTCATTAATTATGAAACTAATGTAGGAACTAATGAATTAGATATTCACGAAATCAATGTAACAGGAGTTGGAATTTGGAATTTCACTCAAAGCCATATTATTGATTATACAGCAACAGCATCAGATAACGATGATGGATTAGTTTTAGCAGATTTCACTTCATTAGCACCATTTGACACAACAGACTTGGAGGCTTACTGGAAGTTTGAAGAAACTTCTGGTAACATGACTACGGAAAACTTTGCAAGAATTTCAGATGCAAATTCAATTTCTGATACAAGTGTAACAAAAACCAATACAGGAGTAATTGGAAATGGATGGAGGACATCTGATACTGCAACCACTGTAAAAGTGATAATTGGTGGTACTGCATCTGATTGGCTTTTCACATCTAGAGATGATACTTCTTACAACTGGTGGATGCAAAGTCCAGATCCTTCTCATGCAAGTGATACTGGATACTTGTTCGCATCTAATGATTTCACATCATCGGTTTTCTCAGGAGATAATATGATATTGTTAGCAGGAGGGACTGTTAACTACAATGTTTTTGATGGTGGTACTATAGTTGTACAGGAAAGTGCAGGATTAGTTGATGTTAGTTGCAGACCAAACTGTACATCATTTTCCATGTACACAGTTACCAAAAACCTAACATCTACAGAAGTATTATGGTATAGAAATGGTACTTTAATTGCAACAGATACAGGAGCATCAGCAGGTACAACCTTCCCACACTTTACTCCAATTCAGTTATTCCATAGAACTAATTTAGATTTCTTTACAACAAACAAAGCAACATTCGATGAATGGTCTATCTGGTCTAGAGTATTACCACCAAATGAGATTGCAAATCTATTCAGAAATGGAAGTGGATTGGCATTAGAATCACAACTTCTACCACCACAAATAATATTAAATGTTACAATTACAGATACAGCAACAGTTTCAGACCAAGTTACAGTAACTGGAGTATTCAATGTAACAATTACAGATACAGTAACAACATCAGATCAAACTATAACAAGACTTCCAACACTAGATACAACAAACTTGGAGGCATATTACAAGTTCGAAGAAACTTCTGGTCAATTAAAAAATAGCAATAATACAAACATTTTCCCACAAGGAAATTCCAGTTTAATTGTAGGAGTAGATAAAGTTGAAACTGGATTAATTGGAAACGCTTGGAGATTTGATGGTACATTTGGTCAAAGAATAGGTATTACTGGTGTTAGTGCTAATGCTGAATGGCTATTTCTTGGTAGTACCCAAATGTCAGCAAACTTTTGGATAAGAAATGCATCTTTTGGTGTAACATCTCAACTTGTTGATACTACGGTAGGAAATCCTCGTATTAATGGTGCTGAATTAAGATGTACAAACACAGACGAATTTAATTATGTTCAATCAAATGCAGGAGGCACTCTTGAAAATGAGAGGTCACCACAAAATTTCTGCATTAATAATAGTCAAACCTATGTGATGTACACCTTTGTAAGAAATGGTACTTCAATTGAGTATCATAGAGATGGTGTATTATTTGCTACAGATACAACAACTGGTAGCGTAAATATTACAACGACTAATTTCCCTATATTTGGTAATTTAAATAAGCCAAATCCAAGTGGATTCCCATTCCCATGTACTCAATGTACAATGGATGAGTGGTCTTTCTGGTCTATACCATTGAGTGGAACAGAAATATCCGATCTTTACAACGATGGATTCGGCTTGGAATTACAAGCACCAGTAAATGTAACAACCAATGTAAACATACAAGATGTTGTAATAGTAGTAAATGGACAAGTTTCACTTAGTCAACCATTATTAGATATTACAGACTTGGAAGGATATTACAAGTTTGAAGAAACAAGTGGTAACGTAAGAAATGAACCAATTACAAATCTATTCCCACAAGGAAACTCATCAGTTGCAACAGTAACTAGCAAAGTAAATACTGGATTATTTGGAAATGCTTGGAGGTTTGGATTAGGTGATCCATTAGCAGAATCAATTACTTTGACAGGAATTAATGCAAACAACGAATGGAATTTCACTAATTCAAATATGTTTAGTGCAAACTTCTGGATTAAAGGTTTACAACATTCAGGTACAGCAATGTTGTTTGATTCTAAAGACTTTGGTGGTTCAGCACTTAACGGAATTAATTTACAAGCAATTGTAACTTTTGACAGATTAAATTACGTTCAAGGTTCTCCAACTGTAACATTTAGAGAAAACGAAGAAAGTGCCAATGATTTCTTTGAAAACAATGATCCATCATTTTCAATGTACACGTTTGTTAGAAATGGTACTTCAATTCAATATTACAAGAACGGTACTTTGTTTGATACTGATACAACAGCATTTAATGAATCACATCCTCTTTCAACTAATTTCCCAAGATTCGGAAATCTCAATGATGCCTCAAATTCAAGACCATTAGAAGGTGCAATAATTGATGAATGGTCATTCTGGTCTATACCATTATCTGGAAATGAAGTTTCAATTCTTTTCAACAATGGATTTGGATTAGAACTAGATAATCAAACACTGGCAATACAAATGGTATTCAATCAAACTGAGACTGATACAGCAACAGTGTTAGATCAAGAACAGTTTAACATAACTAAGTTATTCTCTGATATTACAAACGCAACTGATCAAGAACAGTTTGTTATAACAAAGTTGTTCTCTGATACTACAACAATTCTAGATGCAGAGATAATATCAAAGAATCCAGTACCAAACGCAATCAATGATCTAGATGCATTTGCAGTAGGAAACTCTTGTGAATTAACTTGGACAACACCAGTTAACTTGGGACTTCCACTTGCACCAATAAACGGATATGGAATATTTAGTTCAGTAGACGGAGGATTATTCATTCCAATAATCGCAAACACTTCAAATACAGATACAGCGTTCAATCACACTGGACTTAATGCATTCTCAACTTACTTGTATAATGTAACATCGTTCAGCATTTACGGAACTTCACTATCATCTAACATTGATTCATGTGTACCACAAGCAGGATCAGATCCACCATCAATCCCAACTGGATTAACCGCAGTTAATCAGGGAGAAAATGTATTCTTAGATTGGGATCACGATGGAGTAGGAAATCCAACTGGATATAAGATTGAAAGAGCATTAGGAGATGGCGCATTCTTCGATCTAGTCTCAAATACTGCCGATACTAGCACGAATTTCTTAGATAATACGGTTGATCCTGCAACAAAATACCGATATAAAATTTCAGCAATTAACGCATTTGGAACAAGTGATCCAAGTCAAATCGCAACAATAACAACACTATTCCCACCAGAACAACCAACTCTAACAGCAGTACAAGATGGAAATATGATTACTCTCACATGGACACAACCCACATCAGATGAACCAATTAACGGTTACACTATTGATAGAAGAATTAACTTTGGAAGTCTTTCAACACTTATTGCAAACACAACTACAACTTCGTTGACGTTTGATGACTTGAATGTTACCAAACCAAATGTATTTGGTTATCGTGTCAATGCAATTTCAATTTTAGGTGCTGGAACAGTATCAAACATTGTTGATGTCGTATTTGGAAGTCATACTACCGTAATTGTAGAAGAACAAGATGGTTCTGGATACAAGGGAGGAGGAACTGTAAGGTTACAAAACTCAACGTTCACACTTGATCAAGCATTAGACTCTGGATCAACAACAACATTCGACAACTTAGACAGTGGAAACTACAACTTTACTTTCATTGACGAAGATAACTTTATCTTAAACAAGACATTTAACTTCCCACATCCAACAGGAAACCAATCAAATACATTCACAATTTCTGCTCTTGTGTTTGATGTAGATTGTCCATCAGCAGGAACTGGTACAGATGTTAGGATCAAAGTCAATTACACAGATGGAAAAGACATTACCGAATATCCAGCAACACCAGTTTGTGACAGTTCAGACAAAGTATCATGGTCAGTCAGATGGCAAGGAGATGCAGGAGTGGACATGTCCACTATGATAGCAGACTTTATCTCAAATACTTTCAAGACAAATGCTGATACCTTCCTAGTTAGTGCAATTCAAACAGATACGATTTACAATGCACCATTAAACCAGATTGAATCAGTAGACTATGTAGTAAACAACAATGTTACAACTACAGATGTAACGATCAACTTTGATCTATTCTTAGGTCAAGCACCACCATCAGGAGGATCAGGAGGATCAGGTGGAGGAGGAACTCCACCAGCAGGTGCAAGTATTCCAGAATTGAAAATTGAGTTATTACAAAGGCTTACTGGACTATCAGTTCTATCAAGAACTCATACATTTGCAAGTGCTGGTGATGTCATTGAAGGATCAATTTCAGTAGAATGGGAAGGCGAAGCACCATTAACTGTAAAAAACATTGATGTAGGAGAATTCTCCAATATTATTAGATTCGAATTACCTCCAATCTTACTTGCTCAAAGCATAGAAGGATCAGGTGACTTTGCCAAATCTAGTGCTGAAATCCCATACATAATTACACTTCCACCGTTCATCTGTGATGAAATGCTAGGAATCACTCAAAATTGTGTAAATGAGGAATTGATCAGTATGCCTGTAGCATTTGTCTTTGAATCTGAGGGAGTAGATTATACTGCATCGACAAGTGTAATGGTAGATCTTAGACCAATACCATTTGACTTACCACAATTCCAGATTATCCTATTAGGAATAGTCCTAATTGTGAGTGCAATTGCTGGAAACTTCATCAGATCAAGGATTAGAGGAAAAGGAAGAGGCAAAAAGATAAGTAAAAGAGCAAGAACGAAGAAATTCAAGAAGAAATTCGATTCATCATAGTTGACCAAGATCTAAAATAATTTACTTAATTGAAGATTAATACCCGAAATCAGTCACTCAATCCAATGAGAAATTCAAAGATCGCACTTTTCGCAATTCCAGCGATAGTTGCTCTAATGAGCATCTCACTTCTTACAACATCAATACAGACAACTCCTGTATCTGTACCAAGTTTCGATGATCGATCTACAGTAACTGGTCATGTAATTCTACAAGTCTTTGATACACAAACTGGTGAATTAAAGTACAAAGTAGAAAATCATAATCTAGTTGTAGATGTCGGATTAGATGAAATGGCAGAGGCAACATTTGGAGTTGGAGGAGTTGGAACAACTGTATTTGATTTCATAAATATAGGAACTGGAACAACTGCACCAACAGCAACTGATACTGTAATTGAAACAAGTGCATGTGCAAGAATACAAGATGTAGCACCTGACGTAAACTCTGGAACTTCTGGAGAAACTTCTGTAAGTATAATCAGCAGTTTTGACGGAGGTACGTGTGCTGGCGCAATCACCGAAGCAGGAATATTTAACCTGATTACTGGTGGACAATTGCTAGCACGTTCAACATTCGGATCCGTTACAATTGGTAGCGGAGACACGTTAAACGTAAACTACACAATAACCATAACTTAGGCGAGTATGAGTTAGTACGATGAACCTAAACTTTTTACACAAAAAAAAAGCATAACTGATAAAACTAAAACCTTATTTTTTCTACTACTGTTACCGTTACTTACTACAATTATCTTTGTAACAATTTCATTAGATAGTGCATACGCAGTTGATCAATTTGCAAGACCAGATGCAGACACAGGAGTAAACTGGTCTAACGAAATAGGTTGTGCAAACTTAGAGCATTGGGATTGTTTAGATGAAGTAATTCCGAATAATACAACCGATTATTTGGAATCAAATTTAATTTCAACATCCAATCAGGATATTGATTTTGCAGGTTTAACAAGTATTACAGATCCACTTTCTTCTGATGGTCATGTAATAAGAACACAGGCAAGAGAAGCAGGTGTGGGAGTAAACGCACCATTTCTTTTAATATTTTTATCACAAGGTCAGTCATTTGACATAGCAGTTCTAAACATAACACAAGGAACTCTAACAACAACTTTTACTGAATATGAATATGCATTAACACAAGCAGAGGCAGATTCCATTACAGATTATACAGACTTAGAAATAAGAATGGAAGCATCATGTAATTCAGGAACATGTAGTGCAGGATCATCAAGGGATAGAGTACATGTATCATGGGTAGAGTTTGCAGTATTAGATGAACCAATTATTCCTCCTCCTACTTTAGATACAGTTACAGTTGTAAATTCAACTGCACTAGAAATTAATTTCACATCACCAGTTGAAATTTCAAATATTTTATCTTATGATATTAGAAGATTCAATGGAACTGGATTTGAAACCGTTCAAAATATTCTAAATGGAACTATCCTATCCTTTATTGACTCTGAATTAATTTCAGATACTTTCTATAGGTATCATGTAGTTTCAGTTGGAAATTCATCTGAAAGCGTTCCTTCAAACGAGATCGGACAAAGAACCACAGAAATATTATTTTCAGCAAGACCAGATAGTAACCCATCTGTGCGTTGGGTAAATGGATTGGGTAATCCTCCATGTAGTGACCTTGCAACTTTTGAATGTGTAAATGAGCAGGTCAGAGATGATAATGACTTTATACAAACTACAGCACTAGGAACATCAAATACCGATACTGACATAATGACACTCTCTGATATTGAAGATCCTGAAAGATCAGATTCACATTTCTTAAAATATACAGTTAGAGAGGCAGGAGTTGGTACTAATCCTGTAGAGTTTGAAATTCAATTAAGACAAGGAGCATCAATAATTGCATCATTTACACATTCATCTCTTCCTACATTTTATACATTATTTTCTCAGGAGTTGAACGTTACTGCTACAAATTCCATCACAGACTATAACGACTTGGAAGTAACATTAATTGGCAGATGTAATGCAGGGTGTTCCAATCAGGAAAGAGAAAGATTTAACGTATCATTTGTAGTATTTGAAATAGAACAGGTAAAAACAGGAAAAATTAGTGCAATTGATACAATATCACCAACTACATTAAGATTATCATGGCAGAGTGATGATTTAGATGCAGAAATTACTAATATAATTATACAAAAAGAAAATGGAACAGATTTCGCAAATATTGGAACTGTATCAAATACAATATTCGCCTTTAACGATACAGGATTACAGGAACAAAAAATATTCAATTATAGAATAACAGGTCAAATAACTAATGGATTTGCATTACCATCACTAACACTAACTGGTGCAACACCACCATCAACTTCAAATTTAAATGGTAATGGAACAGTTTTAGAACCAAATTCAACAAATTCATTTACAGTTCTCGAAACAGGTGTGATTGCACAAACAATTGAACTTTTTAATGTTAACAGTTCATCTATGCAACTAATACTGAATGATATTGATTCACAAAAATTAAACACTTATCAGATCATAAATAAAATGAATAATGGTTCTTATGATAATACTTCTAAGATGAGAAATGCAGGTGCATTTTACGGAAATATCTATTTAGAACTATTAGATATTGATCAGTTCATTTCAGATATTGCCAATAGAATTATTGAAGAAGTGAACGAGGGATAAAATGAAAAAATTTTTAATTCTAAGTTTAACAATTTTAAGTTTAATTTCTATTCCACTGATTATCCAAGAAGTAGTTGCTGAAAATTCAGTTACAAAAATAATAAAATTAACAGGTTCATTAATTGGAACAGAAGAAGATGAAGATTTTTTACTACCAGAATCTCTAACAAATCTTAACAAAACCATTACTTTCATGTCTGTTAGACATCTTGGTGATGGAAATGCAAAAGAGATTTACAGAAGTTGGGATTTTATAAATAATACAGCAATAAGATTTCATGGCAGTAGTAATTTTCCTTCAAATAACGCACCAATGGACTTTGTGGCATATTTCGTTGAATTTACAGCAGGGAGTGATATGATTGTACAAAATGGAACTTTGATTGTAGATGGTGGAGATGTTAATCAAGAATTTATTGCAACATTATCTCCAAGTGTAAATGCCACGAATAGTTTTTACACTTTTGACGGATTAAATATGGATCACGCAGATCTTTCTTGGGGAAGCGAAGAATTTGGGATAATGAGAGTAAAAAATGATACAAGTTGGGGATATGAACCTGCTGATGCACCAAACTCAGGAAATACAGAAGTAAGATTTTCAGTTATAGATTGGAACAATTCTAATTTTATTATTCAAAATGGAACAGGATCATTACAGGATTTAGATTTAATAGATACGATTGTACCATCACCTGCAATTGATAGAAGGCATACAATAGTTCTAATTTCAACAAGTTTTGATGGTGAGTTAGATGCAACAAGTGATGAATATGGTGTTACTGGAAGAATAAATTCTTCTAATGAAGTTGAAATCGAAAGAGAGGATGCAGATTGTGGTGGTGGATCAAACTGTATAGTAAATTATCGTTGGGAATTGATTACTTTTCCAACAACTTTTGCAAACGTAACACATGATCAAATTTTTAAATCAGGCGAAACAGGAAGTGATGTAACCGTTTCAACTATTGATATTTTTTCACCAGCATTAGGTAATGCAAGTAAAGCAATTGCAATAGGAACAAACCATAACCCAATGGGACTAGGACAGGCTAGAGATTCTAGTGGAAGTTCTGGAACATGGGACAGAAATGCCTACACTATTGAACTGATAAACGCAACAGCAGTAAACGGAACTGCTAATGATGCAAGAAATAGTGCAACCGTACCATATCAGGTCATTGAATTTCTATTAGTTTCTGCTGGTCAGACCTTTAATCAAACTGAGATAGATGTAGTATCAGCAGTTGATGTAGGAACACAATTTGACGTAACTAAACTATTTTCAGATACTGCGACAGTATTAGATCAAGTTCAGACTGATGTAGTCACTGATCAGTTAGAAAATGATACTGCTACAGTAACAGATCAGACAAATCTCAATATTACAAAGGAATTTTTAGATACAACTACAGTTTTAGATACAGTATCAAGTAATGTTACTACTCTAAATAATGTTTTACTTGATGATACTGCAACAGTTACTGATCAGGTTAGATTCATTATCAATAAGACAGCAGTAGACATTAGTACAGCAGTTGATCAAGGAACAGGATTCAATGTAACTAAGATATTTGCAGATATAGTATTGACAGTTGACGGAGTAAATACCAATGTAGCAACTAATTTCAATACAACCGCAACAGATACTGCGACAATTTTAGATATAATTGAATTGGGAATAACTAAAGCAATTCAAGATAATGTTATTGTTCTAGATGGGGTTGACACCAGTACAATTACTCAAATAACTATTACAGATATTGTACAAGTACAAGATAACAATCTTGGAATTATAATAACACCAATTTTGCCTCCAAGCGGAGGAGGCGGATCAGGTGGTGGAGGAGGAACACCAGATCCAGAAGGATTCCAGAGAATAATAGGACTAGATATTCAATCAGAAGTTATTGAAGTACAACTTTCAACAGTTGTTCCTAGTGACTTTGAGATAACAGTATTTGGTCAACAAACAACAGGAATATTCATTACAGGTTTAGTTACTGAACCACAGTTTGTAAGTTGGTTTAACTTTGGTGAAGAACCAAGAGAATTGGACTTTGATGTTACAATTGATCAACAAAAGACATCTAATGATCCAACAAGAATACAGAACCTTGCTTTGGATGACTTTGTTGTTAATGCGCCAAACATACCTTGTACATTACTAGATCCGTTTGATCCACCACAAGCATGTCTTGATCCAATCCTTTACGAAGTTCCAGTAGAATTTGAGTTTTCAAAAGGTGGTGTTACATTCCATGAGGATCACATCATAATTGTAGATGCAAGAGTTCTTGAAAAATCATGTATAATATTTGGATTAGAGTATCCATTAATTTTATGTGAAAACATATCTATCACAACATTTTCTGTTGTAGATGGTGGAACTGAGAATTCAATTCCAATACTCATTCTTCCAGTATTGTTACTTGCGTTATTAACATTCATTGTCTTTGCCTTTAGACAAGCAGGTAAAGGTGGTATTAGATCTACAACAAGAAGAAAATTCAGGAAGAGAGATGAACTAACAAGCATGTCTGATAGGCAAGTTAGACGTAAATTCAAACGTGGAAGATAGCGCAGTTTTTTTCTAAACCGCTACGTAGCATAATTGAATTGTTCATACATTATCGATATTCTTTTATGTTTAACAGTTTAGTTGGTTTTCATAATGGTCAAGG
>JANBVJ010000007.1 GCA_024239055.1 Patescibacteria group bacterium
TGCTTATTGACCTTCAGCTGGTGTTTCAGAACTTTCTTCTTTAGAAGTTTCTTCATCCTCTTCAGATTCTGCTTTTTTTTCAACAGTTTCTGCAGCTTCAGCCTCAGGAGTAGTTTTTTCGTCTTCTGGTGCCATATTACTCATAAGTATAAACATTTTATAAAGCTTCCTATTTCATATTTGTTTAGTTGCGTATAATCGTTGGATATGTTTTTTCTTGAATTTGTGACGATATCCAACCTTATCTATACACTCAAGACACATGTCTACATTGACCTCATAACTTGGCCCATCAATCAATCTCAGGTTCATGTCATCAAAGGTCTTATGTATCCTTGGGTCATGATATGAAGTGTTTCTTAGTTTGAAATCTTCCCCAAATTTAGCTATCTCATTTAACTTCACCCAGGATTGATCACTTATCTTGATAATCATTGGGTGTAGAATTTGTTTGTCAGATCCACACAAAGGACACCTACGGAGCCTTGCCCTCTTCATCTCAGTTTTATCTAAATAAACGTGTTTTTCTTCTGCTGCCATCAAAATCCTCCAAATCCTCCTGTTGATTTTGTCTTATAATTTCCTGAAGAATCATTATCAAAGAAAACATTTGTGCTTGATGTGTTTTTTGGAAGTTACTTGCTTCATATATTAATACCAATTTGTTAATTATAATTCCTTCAACATTTGGATTAGAAGTAGTTATATTAAACAGTAATTCTCCATTAAAATAATAGTAATCTTTACTATCTCCTAAGAATGAAATTGCACCTGTCGACATCTTCTCGGAACTTACGTTGGCTCTTGGATAATATAATCCTTTCTGAGTCACATTTAAAACCATCTCTCCTTCTTTGGTGAATATTCTTAATCTAACTTCTGAATTCACATTTGCTGGATTAAACAATACTTTCAATATCTTTCCTTGTATATTCTGCGCCACTATATTTTTCTCCCCATCGGATATTTCAATGTTCTCGAGTTTTATTTCTTTAATCATTTTCTTGCATCCATTAATTTATTTATAAACTCATCAATCTGTTTATGACACCCCCTACTCATATCTATCTTTGGAAATGCTTGGAAAACATATTGTCTCCAACCACCTCTCCAATGAATAATTCCTATACTTTGATAAAGAGAATGATTCATTACACTATACCTGTGTAATTTCTTACCTTTTTCTAAAGGAAGTTTTTCAAACTCTAAATGATTTGATGAACCTACTGAACCCATTTCAAATCACCCTCGTGAATGTATGTCTTTGATTTGGATGTGAGAACCAATCCCTGTCTGGACTGAATCCAAAACTTTCAGAAGTCTTTCTAACCAAGCTCTTTAGTTTCTCAAGTTTCAATCCTTTTGCGCTTTTTCTCTTTATCTCTTTGGAAACATCAGCTGTCCTATTATCGTTTGGCCCGACCCATTTATACACAAAATCCTCAGCTCCCTTTACCCTGGTGAAATTGAATTCCCTGGTGGCGTTCTTTAGGACATTGCTTTCTGTGCGGGCAATCAACTCTGCTTGCTCATCGCCCACCCCGGCATCCTTTATCTTGTTGATGACTTCTGTGAGACTATCCTTTGCCAATATGCTCTTCAAGAGTATTGACCTTATTTTGTTTGATTTCGTCTTGGACAATCCCTCGAACTTTCTCTTGAATATGTCTTGGGATATGAATTTTCTTAACCCCTTATCTTGCTTTTGTATGACAAATTCCAACCCTTCTTTTTCCAATTCTGATGCATCATCCATGATCATATCGTAAGCATCCTTCTCTAAATCTCTTTCCTGTTGTGTGCTCAATATAGTGAAGAATCCTTTTTCCAGTTTAGGATCATTTAATTTTGTCTCTTTAGATCCTCCAAAGATTCCTGTCTGTTCTGTAGGAGCTGTCGCTTCTTCAGAGAATTCAAATTCATCGTTTACTTTATTATAATTCACATCGAATCCCATTTGAGTCATTTTCACTGCATTGTCAATTTTTATCCCTCTTATCTTGGCGTCGATAACTTCGTCTTTCTCTTCCGGCTCTTGCAGTTCAAGTGTGTAATCGAATATCTCAAATCTTTCCAAAATCCATGGGAACACTTTTTCATTGTACATTTTCTGTCCCTCTTCTACGGCCTGGTTGGTAACGGTTATTTGAAGTCCTTCATTATTTAATCCACCTGATTGAGTCAAATCCCCAGAGAACAATGGCATGACACCATAACGAGCTCCTATACCTCTCCTCATTTCATTCCTGCTCTCAATGAATTGCATGTCACCAAGTGGCTTCATTAGTTCGATCCACTCAACTGCTTTTCCACCCTTGCCTTCTTTGTTTTCAATTAACAGAGGATTAATTGAATGAGGATCCTTTCTTGCTTCTACTTTAGCTGCCTCCCACATAGCTTGAGTAGATGCAAAGTTTGTGGTTGAAATTGCCAGGATTCCCCTAGGAGGACGTCCTTTCTGATAATTTAATAGTAAGTATCTATCCTGTTCAATCAACGTAACCATCTTCATCCAAATAGAAAACATTGGACTTACCCCATTAATTGCGGTAGGATTGTGCTTGGACAAATGTAAGACTTCTCCTGGAATATAAAATATATCTCTTGACTCATTTCCATAATAGGTTATTCCCCTGTAGAATGCTGGCTGTAATTTTATCCCTTGTGCATCTTTCATCCCCTTAGAAGCTGCTTCATCCTCTGTTACTAATGTCCCCCTGTTTGTAACGCTAACAAATACTCTCTTTCCTTCTAATGTATATCCTAATCTACCTTCTGAATCTGCTATTACTGCCATAACCGTTGGACTTGCACGTATTATTTCTTTTGTTTTTGCATCTAAAATATCTCCATTAGATGCAAAGATATAATCATTAATCGCTATTAAATATCCATCATCATATATATTTTCGTCTTGCTCAAATATTCTTAAAACATCTCTTATCGACTGATTATTTGCATTAATTCTCCTTAGACTTTCATTTAAAACTTTCAATTGTAATTCATCAGGATTTTCAACTTTTTCTTCTATCTTAAATCCACGCCTGAATATCTTGTTCCTCAGCGCGTTTATCACTGTCATGAAAATATCTGACTGGAATGCCAGAGTCTCCATTCGTTGACTCCCTATCTGATAATAAGGAATATATCCCGCAGGCCCACCTTTTACGCTATAAGAACCATATCCATGTGCCCGAACTTGATAGAAATCTAATGAGGGCCTGAGTTTCTGGAAGCCTTTTAATCTTTTATTAATTATATCCATCATTCCTGTGTAGCTTCCCTCTTTTGTTATGCCTATTCCATTTACCATGATTATTTAATGATTTTCATATTTTTATAATTATCTAATTATCCAAAAATCTCCTTCCCTCCTGTTAATATTCCCACTTGGCCTAGTCCAACTTCAGGATACATCCTCATCATAAGTATGTCTGCAAAATCTGGGGATCTTCCAAGCATCTCCTTGATTATTTCTTTTGAGATGATTTTCTTTTTCTGGTCATCTTTGTCGACGCTATCTCTTTTTATCTGCTCCAGGTCCTCTATGATTAATTCCTTTATCACTGGGTCATCGCATTCTATATAAATCTCTTTCTTGTTCACAAATTCAGCCAGCTTAAAATAACATTCACTTCTCAGGTTCCTGAATTCTTTGCTGAATGATTTTCTTGCACCATCAAAAGGTCTAATTCCTTCCATATATGATTTTAAATAACTTCCCATCCCTCCAGAATCAGGAATCACCTGGCTCCTGGGCACTTTCTTCGCTTCAGCAATTCTTTTTAAATCTTCTTCAATTTCCTTTCCTTCTGCTTTTTCTTTAATTAAATCTTTGACTAGATTCCCAGTTCTTTTATCCACCCCTATTATCTCACATCTCATTCCAGACCAAACAGCTATTATGAATTTGTCACGTCCTTGCATTGCTAGGTCGGCTGTGATATATTTCTTTCCTGGAGAAACGAATGTATTGGTGAATATGTCTGTGATTGCGTCATAGTTCATCAGCTTTGCAGGATCGTCATCATATTCCCAATTCCCAAAAAGCAATCTTTCTTTGCTTACTTTGTCCAGTTTCTTCAGGTTTTCAATGTAATATTTTGATATATAAGGGTTTTCATGCACTAATGCTGAAATAAATTTTCTATATTCCGGCAGGTTATTATCACGATAGGGCTTGTAAAATTGATAATATGCAAAATTCTTGGTCGGGTTTGTCGCGATCAATAACTTGGGTATTAAATCAAACTCAATTAATTTATACCTTAGCCTACTCATGATGATGTTCTTTGCTTTTGCTACTATCTGGCTTGCCTCATCTAAAAATGCAGCAGTATATTCTGTTGAACCCAGTCTGTCGAATTCTGGATCACTAGGGTAGAATGCCAAATCCTTTAGAAAAATCTCTGACGTGTTAAAGAATGTTATCCTCCCTTCCATGGAATTATATTTATAATGCTGGTTTGCCTTGAGTCCCCAAGACTTGCACACTTCGAAGAATGTCAAAAGAGTTGACTCCTTCAATGACTTCAAGACAGATCTTCCTATCAGATATCTTGTTCCAGGGTATTCTAAACAAGATAATAAAATCCATACACAACCTAAATAAGATTTTCCACCACCTGCACCACCCCCATAAAGAAGTTCTGTTGTCTTATTATCTTTTAGAATCTCGAACGCCTTTTCCTGCTTTTGAGTTGGTTTCCATTTTACTATTTGCATTATCAGCTTTTTCTATTATTATTTTTAATCCTTCTCCATGATCTATCTGTTGATAATCTCCATAACCTCTTGATTTTCCAAGTGTTCTTAATATTCTTTCAATGGCCCATTTCTCATCATTATCTGCTGCTAAAAATAACTTCCTCTCTGCTAAGTCTATAATTTTTTCCCTTTCTGTTTCTAGTATTTCTTCAGCCCAAGGGTTCTTTTTCACATAAATACTCACTGTGGCTCTTTCTACTCCCATCTTTTTAGCTACTACGGCTTGAACACCACCAGTACCTTTTGCTGCTTCAATGAATTTTTTCTTACTTATTTTAGTCATTCTCGTCAAATTTGTTAAATTTTCCTTAGTAATTTATATGTTTATGTGTATAAATGTCTTGCTTGTACGCTTGTTTTGGCTTGATCTGGTGCGTTTTTAGGCATTAATTGAGTATTAATATCTCTATTTAATCTTATTGGCTGTTTTTCCAGTGAATTTCTCCCACCTTTTGATAATGACCTCTGCGTAGATTGGTTCAATTTCAATCATGCGGCACTTTCTTTCCATCACTTCACAAGCTATTAAAGTGCTGCCCGATCCTCCAAATGGATCAAAAACAACTTCTCCAGGGTTTGATAGAACCTTTATGTAAGGAATCAGTATTTGAATTGGTTTTGTTCCGAATACTAGATTCTGGCCACTTGCTGCTTCTGTGTCTGCTGTCCAGGTTATGTGATCACTTACTTTAGCTGTGGCTCTTCTTTTCTTTCTATTAAATGCACTGTCTCCTTTTTGTCCGTATAAAGAAACATCATATCTGTCTATAAGTTTCTGGCCCTTTTCTATCATAAATCTCTCAAAGTATTCTTCATATTGATCGTTTGTCTCTTTATCTCCTTGATCTCCTAAGATTGCTATATCATATTTGTTGAATAAGAAGTATTTTCTACTAAATCCTTGTGATCTATTAGGCAGATGCCAGATAATCATATTCTTAATCTTCCAGTATTTTTCTATTGCTCCCCAAAGTTCTGGTGTGTTTTTCCAATTCTCAAAAATAAGTACATTTGATCCTGTCTCATTTTTGTATTTGTCTGCTATACTTAACCATTCATCAAATTCTGGAACTCCTCCTGCTCTCTCGACTCCTAGGTATCTTCTCTGGCCCCTGTATCCGAACCCCTTGCCTGTTTTGATGAGTCCTTTAAATCTTCCTTTTGATTTGCCTTGACCATCTGTTTCTCCAACCTGAGTATATGTCTTGTTTTTTATTGTTTTTCCTGCACCTAGTTGTCTGATTCTTTTAGTGTAGGCAAGTTTATATGGTGGATCTGTAAACATAAAATCAAATTTCTCTTCTTCAAATAAGTTTTTCCAGTGTTTTTCTTCTATACAGTTTCCGATGATTAATTTATGATCTCCTAGTCTCCAGACTTCTCCTTCTTTGACACGTTTGGCTCCTTCTTTTAAAGCCTTTTCTACTTCATCATCTATATCAAAAGCTTCGTCTTGATATAATCTGATCAATTCATTCAATTCTCTTTGATTGAATCCTGTTAACTCTAGATCAAAATTCATGTCTTTTAATCCGGTTAATTCTCCTTTTAATAAATCAAAATCCCATTCAGCATATTCTATTGATTTGTTATCCATGATTCTGAATGCTTTGACTTGTTCTGGTGTCAAGTTATCTGCCTGTATGCATGGTATCTCTGTAATGCCTAACTTTTCTGCGGCCTTCAATCTCGTATGTCCAGCGATAATCACATTATTTTTGTCTATAATTATCGGTACTCTAAATCCAAACTCTTTGATTGATTTTGCAACTATCTCTACTGCTTTGTCATTTCTCCTTGGATTTTTGTTATAAGGGATTATCTTACTTATTGATATATTTTCAATTTTCACTTTGAATCTTTCTCCTTGTTTGTTCTGTTTTGATTCTGGCTATCTCTCTCCTGAATCTTGAATGATTGGCTGGTTCTTCCTTTCTGCTCGGAAATCTCCTGTTTGAAGATCTTATTTTTCTAAATTCCAGTTCTTCTAATTTTTCTTTAAGTTTTTTATCTGTGAATTGTCTGTAATCTACCTTCATTCTTCTTCCTCTTGATCTAGGATATTTCTGGTTACCCAAAGATTAAAGTCATACTCTGTTATAATTTCTTCCTTCATTTCAATCCACTTGAGAAATAGTTTTCTATTCTCCTTTTTTATCCAATTCTTTATTAAGAAACTAATGAATTCTGTTTTAGAATTATAATCTTTATCTTCATCTTTATTATTTATTTTCTTTTCTAAATTCTTTTTTAATTGTTCATATAATTGAATTACGGAGATTTTTCTTTTCTTCTTTGGTTTTTTTGTTTTTGTCTTCTTCAACAATTTAGAGGCTTTTTTCATAATTTTATTAAACATTTTCTAGGTCCTTTGAAGCTAATATGTCGTCAATTCTAAGAATCATTGTACTGACCTCTGTAGCAGAGCTTATGGCCTGGGACTTTATCTTTAACGGTTCTATGATCCCCGCTTTTACTACATCCTCTATTTTGTTCGTGAATAAGTTCAATCCATAATTGGGCGATTTCTTGTGTTTCTTCTTTAACTCTGTCAGTATGTTTATGGAATCCAGTCCTGCATTCTCTGCCAGGGCTTGCGGGATCGATTCTAATGCCTTTGCAAACTCCTCAACTGCTAACTGCTCTCTTCCGCCTAGTTCAGTTGAATATTCCTTTAGTCTCTTGCTTAAGGCCATCTCAATAGCGCCGCCACCTGGCATAGCCGTTTTGCTAATGTAACACTCAATCACGTCCCCTAAGCTGTCTGTTACGGCCCTTCTTATTTCATCCAACACGTGGCTTGTAGTGCCGCACAACAGTATGCATACCGCCCTCTTGTTTGGGCAATCCCTGACATAGATTAATGACCCTTCTTTGTTCTTTTCTTCTTCTACCAGTCCCGCTGACCCTAAGATTTTTTCGGATACTTGGTCGATGCCGGAGCATAATATTCCATTGGTTGCCAACGCCAGATGATCCATGTCATATTTGGCTAATCTCCTTATTGCCATGATATTATTTTCTGCCAGTTTTTGTTGAACATAATCATCTATTCCTTTTTGACAAATTACTACATTCGCGCCTGATCTTACTATTCTATCCACCATCTCATCAAGATCTGTTTTGTCACTCACAGCAAATTCCTTCAATTGGTCAGGAGAACTAACCTGCGCTTGGACATCTATCTCGGGGTTCTTTACCTGGAGATCAAAGTCCGCTAACAAAATTTTAGCATGCGTGATCCTCTTAGGCATGCTCTCCAGTAAAACAGGGTTAGGCAGTACCATTCCTTCAATCAATTCAGAGTCCTCAATGCTCTTTCCCTTGATCCTCTCTATCTTGATATTCTCTTTCTCTTTCGCTTGAAGAACAGCCTTTACTACAAGTTCAGACAATAATTCTTTGTGTTCCTCCGCTCCTTTCCCTGTCAATGCTGTTGTGGAGATATTTATCAGTTGATCTCTACTCAAGTCCCTGATGGCTAATTCTTCCAAAAAGACTTTGCATTTCTTCATCGCTAAAATATATCCCTTGGAGATTGTCGTGGGATGTATGCTCTTTTTGATTAAGTCTCCTGCATTCTCCAGTAATTTTCCTGCCAGCATTGCAACAGTGGTGGTGCCATCCCCTATCTCTTCCTCCTGGGTTTGCGCTGCTTCTGCTATCATCTTTGCGGCGGGCTGGCCTATCTGCATTTCATTGAGAATCGTGACCCCGTCATTTGTTATTATGATCTTCCCGCTGGGATTTAGAATAAGCTTATCCATTCCCTTAGGTCCAAGGGTCGATTTCATAAGATTATAGATTAGCTGTCCTGCCTGGATATTGGCCTCGTGGGCACTTAACCCCCGTGTTCTATTCATGCTCTCTTCCATATTCTATTTTTTCCCCCAAAATGAAAATCTTATGTTATCCCCATAGGAAATTTTATTTATCTTTTTCTTCTTGTATAAACTCTCTAAATAATCTCTTGTTGTGTTCCAGCTTGTTTTTACTCCTTTATTCTCTAGATCTCTCCTGATTTCATTTATTGTTTTTTTCTGCTCGGAATTATCTATAATTGACAACAGATCTTTTTCCAAGTTTTCAAATTTCTTACATCTGTCACCTTTTTTTTTCATGTTAACTGTTAAGGACCTTTTGTAGAGCTTCTACTTGACTCTCCCATCTGAGAATTAGTGCAGCACTCTCCTGTAATTCCTTCTGCAATCTTTGGTACTCCATCAGTTTTTTCTGTCCTCTTCTTTTATTTTCAGAAATCTTTAACCTAATCTCTTTAATTTCTTTTTCCACAGATTCTGCATCCATATAAAGTAGAAATATTTTTAGTTTATAAAAGTATTGAATATGTTCTCGGCTTCGGTGAATTCCCTCCACCGAGACTCTCGGGTTTATTAGGCCATTTCCCTCATTAAATGGGATGTTTTGTAGTTTATAAAATTAACGAATTACTATTTATTAAGAGTAATCCCCTTCCACCTATTTTTAATCTGTCTTCTAATTGGATTAGTCATTCCAAACTGCTTTATTTTTGTATGGAATTTCATGTGATCATCGTGTGATTTGAATAACATTAAATTTTCTATCTTGTTGTTTTTTTTATTCATATCTATGTGATGCACGCATTCTCCTTTCTTCAATTTTCTCTTTAGAAAATCCTCCATTACTGATCTGTGCTCCAATATCCATCCTTTTTTTGTTTCTGAATATCTGTGTTCCGGTTTGTAAACTAGAACATATCCATTTTTAGCTCTTTTTTGCTTTCTATCTTTCTCGACCAATTCAAGATTATTCTCTTTTAAAAACTTGTTAATCAATGTTGCTATGCCATGCCGGCACAGTCCCCAAGGACTTCTGGATACTCCTGTCTCACATCCACATTGCAGGAACCAGGAAGATATCTTCTTGTAAATCTTGACAGAATGTTCTCTCTTTGTTCCCTTCACTAGATAAAAGTCATCTCCCTGGTCTCTGGTGAAGTCTTTTTCGATCTCTTTCTTTTTGATCATTTCGTATGTCCTTTCGAACATTGTTTTTCTCATGGTTTCGTTTGTTCTAAGAACGGTTTAATTCTTTCATTTCTCTTCTTATTTTCTTTGATTCCTCTGTCTGTGTTTCTGTTAATGGTATCCACTTCTCCTAGTCCAAGTTCAAATCCCCCAACCCCTGTGAACATTGAGAAGTATCTGATTTCTTCTTCATTTTCTCTTTCTTCTTTGTCTTTTGTAGAACTCATTGAAATATTTCCCGTTCTTGTTTAGTTTCACTAATCTCTTTCTCCCTTGCTTCCTGGATACTACCATGCCTGATTTCTCCAGGCTATTGAATATCCTCTGGGTCCCATACTTTTTCAAACCCATCTTGGATCCTATCACTCCCAGTGACAACTCCTTGCTGTTCAGTATCTTCATGAATTTGATATGCTTTTTCTTTAAGTTTATCTCTATCATTTTATTTTCTTGAAAATATTTAACAATCTTATTCTCATGTTTGGTCCCGTTGTAATTCCAATCATGCCCTTCCTAATCGTCCCTTCAGGAGTTTTATAAGATAGATGATGCAAGATACAGATATATCCACTTGGTTTTGTTACTCTGACGGCTTCTTTTACAAAAGAGTATGGTTTCACTACATCAGTCCTATAGAGTTTTTTCCCATAAACTTTCCAATCAGAATCGTAGGGGGGGTCTGCAATGACAACATCATACTTATTGTTCTTTATTGGGAATTTTCCTCTTGCATCAGCGACAATTTTCGGATTTAATTCTTTCTTTATATCTAGTGTATCATGATTCTGTAAAATATGAACGCTTCCTGAAAACAAATGGAGAATTATCTTGCAGTCAAAATCAATAAGGTTGGCCAACCTCTTCATAAATCCCATCGGATACGTTCCACTGTACTTTCCCATCGGTCTTCCACACGCCCAGATATCTGTATAAACAGTTTTGAATCCTTCCAGTGTCACGTCCTTATATTTGAGAGAATTGTTCTCTTTTAAGATACTCCAGATCTTTCCTTTAGAGAGTCCGAACTTTTCAACTGCTTTTTCGTAACTGTTATCATGCACGAACTGAATTAACTGTTTCTGATTCATCTTATCTCTCTCCTTATGACTTTTTTTAATTCCCCATCTGAAAAATTCGTGATTATTAATTCTTTAACTTTCTTGTGGCGTATGGCATGTAGAGAATCTATCTGCCTAATATTGTATCCCTTGAACAATTCCCTAATAAACGGCGTGTCAGACATAGAGAGCATTACACTGTATCCTGAAATACTTAGTTCATGAAATTCATTTCGCAACTTAACAAAATCGACGTCTTTCCATTGTTTTTTATCATAAAGATTCCCTGTCTTATGATATGGGGGATCCATATAGACAAAATCTCCTTCGTTCTTTCTCCTATATTTCATACAAGATTCACATTGACAAAGTCCATGAAGGATTGTAAGTCTTCTTTTTGATGTTTTCTTCTCTACCATGATTATGATCCTCGTCTTTCCGGGGTGTCAGTTAAATGTTAACCTAGATAAAAAATCTTGGTTTTCTTTTCTCTTTTCTTCATCTTCTTCACTAGCTAATTCTTTAACCCATTCATCTACATCTCGTTAGACTTTGGATTCTTGAGTACTTTCTGTGCAATCTGCTGCAATCTTACCCTGTGTGATTCATTCTTTGCCCCAAAAGTCGCATAGCTCGTTATTGCATTGTACACAGTGTATCTCGTTATGTTGTCCTTTGACTCAAAGCTATCCTGGAGTTTCTTTCGCAGTTTATTGCTTCGGAAATCTTTTTCAAGTATTGCTTCAGCTTCATACTCATCTAATCTTTCTTCTCCGGCTTTCTTGATCAGTTCCTGCAGCTCAATAGACTTGTCGAATATCTGGCCTACAAATTCCATCATCTGTTTTTGGAGTTCTGATATCTTTGTGTGCTTGCTTGTTACTACTGCTGCCAGGACCTTTCCAAAGATCATCCCGTTTGAACACATAGATCTAAATCCAAAAGCCTCTCCTCTGAAATGAGGTCCGCTCCTGGTGTTATAACTGTTTACCAGTCTTGCTCCAAGTTGGATGTTTCCTTCTCCATCAGGATCTTTGATAAAAAGGTTTCCAAATAAAACTTCAATAATTACTTCTCCACCATGATTCTTTAGAGTTCCTGAAATCTTTGGACTTTTCTGGCTTATTGCATCTAGAAAAGGATTAAAGGCTTCCTGGTGCTGGATCAGTGTGCTATTCTTTCTCTCTGTAATTGTCTCCAGGTTATCTTTTGAAGTGTTCCAGATGGCTATATATGGTTGCATCTGTTGATTAGATACTTCTACATCCCTTACTTCTGCAGTGTCAAGTCCACCTATCAAATTTCTCAATCCTTCTACTTCACTAAATACTTGGTTCATTTTTTACCTCCGTTTGATTTAATTGATTCCTCTATTGCCTTTTCTTTTTCTGATAGATGCTTTAGTATTTCTTTTATTTTGTCCACCAGAAATACATCCAGCGTCGAGGAAATATCATTTTTCTTGTTGAGTGTTCTGTATAATTTACTCTTATTTATATAGACTGCTATTTTGCCTTCTTCTTCAGTGATCACGATGTAAGGATCTATCTCTTTATCTCCAAATATTAATTTCTTTATGTCTGTCACTTCCATGATTGACTGCTCTTTTATTCTTTCTACTTCTGTTTCCATTGTTCTTTTTTGCGAGAGACAGGATTCGAACCTGCGTTATGGTTCCGTTTTACTGGCGCCACCATGTCTTAGACCACTGGACGACTCTCGCGTGTAGGGAGAAATTCTCCCTTAAACAAATGACTTAGTCTGGATATTGTAGTTCATGTACCTAATCATTATTTCTCTGATCTTCTCCTGGCTTTCCTTTCCTGTGCTATTCAAAAATACCAGCAATTCAGATCTTCCCATTACTTTCCTGAATCTTTCTTGGAATGTTCTGCTGTCTTTCTGCTGCCTGTTTCTTATGTATATATCAAATAATGGCATGAAAAACTGGGTCTTGATATGTATGTTTGAATGTTCCACTCTTCCGAAAGTGTCCTTGAAGAATGTCATAAACTCCTTCATAAGCCTGAAATCCTCAAAGTTCATTTCCTGCGCGAATTCTACCAGGTTGTTCTTCTTGAGATAAATTGGATTGTATCCTTTCTCTGGTGAGCTCTCTGTTGAATAAAGTGCATTCAAAAGAACTCTCAATCTTATACTCTTCTTTGATCCATATATAGTCACTTCACATGGAAAATCTTTTAATGGATTTGATACTAATTTCCAGAACATTATGGTGTCTTTGTACATGTTCAGGCGATCCTCATGGCTCTCATTTCTTCTTGTAGCCTCAATGGTATAAACCTTTCTTTCTTCTTCATCATTAAGGTTCCTGTAAACTTTTAGTGTTATTTCCACTTTTGTTTTCTCCTGGTTTCTCCTGTTGAAGAATCTTCTCAGGGCCTCTATCCTGTGGTTTCCATCTATTAACCTGATCCTGTTCTGCTTCCTGTTCACAATGATCACACCCATTGAGTTTTTTCCCGTGCCAAGTGCTGCAAGGATGTTCCTTACATGGTATTCACCGATCTGTCTTCTGTGTTCCATGACTTCAAACTTGTTAATGTTTTCTTTGGTTACCACTATTGTTTCTATCTCGTATCCTTTTTTTATTGTTTCACTCATTTTTTTACCTCCCGTGATTAATTCACCTGCAGATATTTTATTGCCCTGCAGCCAGCAATTTATCTTTTCCTGGCTTTACTTTTCACAGTCTTCTCTGGCCTTACTCTCATTACCTTTCTCTCGCTTTGCACTGTTGCAACCTTAACCATCCTATATATTGTCATTTCTCCTGA
>JANBVJ010000008.1 GCA_024239055.1 Patescibacteria group bacterium
GATATCTTAAAGTTATTAACCGCACCGCTCGCATCGACAAAGTCCAAAACAGTATTACCCTGATTACCTTGTATCAAACCAGTTAATTCAATATTATTTAGACCTGTGATATTACGAGAGTCATCTAATATAACAGCAGGTGGTCCACTATTCTCTTGGATAAGCTTGCCTGTTGTCCCATTAAAACGTACAAGAGCATTATCGGTACTTGATGCTGGTCCAACAACATCACCACCACCCATGGATTGCCAAACAGTACCATTGTAAAACTCTAAATCATTAGCATCTAAGTTATGGTATTGCATTCCTTCAATAGCTGTTATTGCGTCTCTCTGTGCTGTTGTGCCTGAATTGACCAAGAACGCCTTGGTTGAGTCAGCTAAGTTAAGAGACACGTCAGTTGGTGGTGCTGTTAAAGCACCTATAGTCATCTCATTTAGGACATGAACACCTTGATTAAATTGCCATGCATCAGTAACATTCTCCCAAATAATAGTTTTATCAGTAGTTCCTTTTAGCGTTATGCCCCCACCATCAGCGGTTACGTCCGTGGGAGTACCGACTACACCAAGTTCTATATTTTTGTCCTCTACCAAAAGAGTTGTGGTATCTATGGTTGTAGTGGTTCCTTGAATTGTAAGATTACCAGATATTATTGCTGATCCGACCACATGCAATTTGGCTGATGGTGAATTAATACCGATACCGACTTTACCATCACCAAGAACTGTTAATAAATCAACATTAAGACTATCCTGGACTACAAAACTTGTTGCAGAAGTGTTGGTTCCTAATGTATTAATTATTTTAGTTGTCGTACCTTGAGATCTAATTCTTACATCGCCTGAAGCTGCTGTAATTTGAATTAGGGTTATTGCGTCAAGATCAAGTTCTCCTAGAGCAGAAGTCAAAAACAAATCAGAGTCTGATGTCACTTCTAAGCACGAAGTTGCTGATATTGTAAAATCACCTACAAGATTAGCTATACCACCTGTGAGATTCAAATTAGTAAAGGTAGGGCTGTCTATAGTTCGCAATGCTTGACCAAATTCAACTGCTGTTGCTCCTGTATTTACCTGAACGACATTTCCAGCCTGCCCAGTATATGTAGAGGGAGTATCACTCATCTCAAGGAAAGTATCAAAACCTCCTGAATCTATTTGCGACCATGTAGGTGTTGTGTCTATTAAAATATAATAAGTATCATTATCTATTTGTCTAGCTACTTTTCCAATATCACTAATAGTATACTCATTAGTCGTTGGAGATAGACGGACTGCTTCATTTGAAAATGAAAATGCATAAATGATATGTATATCTTCTGCTTCTAAACTTTTATGTCTTGCCATTATATTGTTATTATATCCCCTTCTTCATCACTTACTACATCGCCTGTTTCTGCAGTAAGTATATTATCAAAACTTACTGGAATAGTTGTTAAAATCATAGTACCGTCACCCTGTATGCTGAATTTGCTATGTGAGTTATCCTTATTGAATCAACACTTATATTATCTATTGCATATACCTCACTATTTTTAACTGTTTTCTCATCTCCAAATATAACCCCATCACTAGAAATAGCCACAGTAAAATCTCCGGCACCATCATTCTGAATTGAAAACTCAGTGGCGTTCCTATCCAAGGCAGCGTTACAATCTAAAATTACTGGAGAATCTCCTACAACAAAATTAGTATCTTCGAATGTTTCAGGATTATCTGATACTGGTTGTTCTTTGACTTTCTTAGCAAGTGCAGTAGGATCATGCTCTAAATTAGCAAGATCTACTAAGGATTCATTTCCCATAATTATTCAATAACTCTTTCTTATAAATAATTATTGGTTTATCTTCTGTTTATTACCGGCCAATCTCTTATACCAAATGCCAACTTCAACGCACCAACTTCTGCGAATAATGCCACTACAGCACTAGTCATATCTATTGATCCGGTGAGCCAACTACCGACGGTTGCCAGTATTGCCGAGCCTGCCAACAATACAACACCTACTTTGGTTTGAGACCTGTACCAGGGTTTATTTTGTGCCATTATATAGGTAAGAACTTCCTTAATCCGAGGACGACAGTCAATACAAAAAGCCATGCATAGTGTATCTTTCTGTGAAACCTCGTGTCACCTATCCTTCTTCTTATGTGTACTAAGTTATTATATATCAAGATATCTCTGTCTGTACTTCTCATTTTCTTGAATTGCTCCAGACTGATATCCAAACCATTGTTTACCATGGTATCACCACCAAAATAAAGCTTGTAATAATCGCTGGAACAATGTCTCTCCAATGTGTTAATACTGTTTTAACTCTATAAATAAAAATATATTCTATTTTGGTATCATATCTATGGTGGTTTCCTTGGTTCATCATTATGAAATTTTTATTGCATTTAAACCAACCAGCTTTTTTAAATTGTGGATATTCCGGGCTAGCAGAAATCCAAAATATATTGTCCACTGACATAGTGAACATTATTGCTACATAAAATATTAACCATTCAATTATAAAACTCATATTCTCTCGTTGATATCATTTAATTTATCATAAAGATCTAATATTGTGTCCTGTATTTCTTCAAGGCTTCCTCCAGAGAACTTTGGAGTTTCCACTAATTTTTTCTTTTCTGATATTTCGTTCTTTATCTCATCCTTTGTTTTTACCATTAGTAATAGTTATAAGTTGTAGCATGATGCCATAAAATAGGCATATCTGTGGTTGTTGATACCATTGCAGCCTTCATTTTTAATTGTGTTCCAGTATTAGTAAATCTATGGATTTGATTTGGCGTTACACTTTCATAATTTGCACCGTTATCTGCCGATAAAGTATAAGCTATACTTCCCGCACCAGTGTCGTCACTCACTACCAGAATTGCATTAGTTATAGTCCCTAATGCTGTAGTTGTTGATGAAATAAAATTGTCAGATTCTGCAACTCCATCTATAAATCTTTCAAAAGAAATAGATGCCGATGCAGTAGTGCCTCCAAAAGAACTACTGGCCAATATTCTAAGATGCCACACATCTCCATCGACCAAAGAAGAAATATCGGTTCCAGTGTCACCAGTACTGGTTATATCAGTTCCTTTTCCCAAAGTATTTCCGGTAGTATTAATATTAATTCTAAATGTTCCTGGTGTTCCGGAAGCATTACCTGAACTTATACGCTGCTCATTAATTATTACACTATTCCCGCTACCATCAATTATACTAATAGATGCAACTGAATCACCACCAGCACCAGAAGCATTTAAACTAAAACTTCTAAATTTAACGAAAAAAACAAGACCATCAGAATTTAAATCCAATGAACTAGCTCCATCTGCAATAGCTGTACTGGTCTGAATCCCACTACTTGAAACTATGATATCTTGTGTATTCTCACTAGCAGTATTTACTATTGTCCAAATAGTTGCATCAATAGAAGAATCATCATGATTATCCATGACTGCTGCGGGAAAAACTGGCGTATCATCAATATCTGAATTAGTTGTATCTATTTGAGAATTATCATCTAAATCATCTTGCTGTAGATTTAAAAAACTTGCAACTAAATCAGCATCATAACCTAAAAGTGTTGCATTCCATAATAGATTTGCAGTGTTTTTAAAATTCAAACCTAAAGCATCCATTACTTCATCTGCATCTGCTGGTTGCCCGCTCTCAATTGATCCTACCATTATAATATTTTGTCTTTCTCAATATACGTAACTTGTATTGAGGTTGTTTTAGTTAGTGCTGTGTGAACTGCGCGACTGAAAAGTAATCTCGTTCCATCTGTATTTATTATTCCGAATTCTGTTAGACTATTTCCATTTGCTTCTGTCGTAGAAACAAAACATCTAATTGTGGCCTGAAAATTTGTGGTATCTAATACAGGGAATCCCGTGACAAAAACTTTGAATTGTGTTCCATTGATATTCACGGGAATGGCCATATCTGTATCACCCACTGCAGGAGTCGTAGTCCCTGTACCTATCTTGAATTGGGTTGGTGCGGTTATAGTTGGAATTGCAGTAAAAGTCCTATGCAATGTTATTAATCTTCCATTATTCGTGATTACCTGTCCTGTGGCCATGTTATTCTGTATATTTTATAATTTATATATTTAATGATAATTTGTTATTGTGACTTGACTTATTTCTCCTGTACTAGCTGCATTTTCTGTTATTCTGAATCTAAGATCTGTGCCTGTTGTTGAAAAAGTATGCGCAGTTCCAGGAGTAACTGTTTCAAATGTAGAACCATCCGCAGCCATTTCATAAGTAAAGCTTCCACTCACTTCGGTAGAATTTAATGTCGCAGCAAGGATGGTCCCATTGTTAAAATCAACACTCTTGCTTAATGCAATTTGTCCTGATGTGAATATGACACTTCCTGTTGTGCTCCAACTAGCAGTTCCACTTGTATCTTCGAAATCCTCGTCGATAAAATCTTCCGTGTATGAATTCTCAAATTGCTGGATAAAGTGATCTGTTTCTGCCTCGAATGCTGTTGCAGCAGTTCCCCAATTATCAGTATTCCATATTCCATGATCTACATTATTCCAGATCATTACATTATTTGTGACATTATAAGCTTCAGTAAAAAGTCTTCTATATCTTGGTGAAGATGTTAAAGTATTTTTGAAATCGAATAACTCCAATAATAAATCCTGATTCCTTAAATTTTTCTCTTCTAATCTTTTTAGTCTCTCCTCAACATTAAATTGCCAATCTCTCATACGCAATGCCTCATCACCAACAGTCAATTCCTGACTTGAACCAGGATATTTTATCACTTGCTTAGTTATTATAAGATTTTGATTTATATTCGGCTTACTCAAAGTATCAACCACTGTAACAGTGTCCCCAACATTCAAACTTATAGTACTAACACTCTTGACAAGTATTTCTCCCACCAGAAAGGGAGTCGAAAATCGATCCAATATCTGAGCAGTTCTTGCTTCTGCATCTGCAATAGTTTGAACATCATCCAAAGTTATTTCTTTCTCCCATGATCCGAAAGTATCTATACTATTTTGATTAATCTGATGGACAGGGGCAGGAGCCAGCCAAGTATAATCAACGAAGGCAAAGTCATTAGCTACGAAAGTTGTTCCTGTTGCAGGTTTTATCTGTTTGTTTTCTTTATCCATAAACCAAAAGTTAGTAGTAGATGAATCCTCACCACCGCCTTCTCTAATTGTTGTTGGGGGGTCAGAAGAATCTATAGTAAGTTTAGCTGATTCTGGAGTTTCAGGTAGGGTTATCCCTGTAGTTTCGAAATTTGCCGTTATTCCTATTTGTCCTGCTCCACTTAAAGGGAATCTTAAATCTGTTTCATGAACTGCCCCATCTACTCTTAAGTCATTTACCATCATACTAGTATCAGTGGACCATCTAGGCAATCCGAGAATCTCTGTTCCAACTGTTAAAATAGTTCCACTAGTTGTAAATCCTCGAGGTTCAAAATGTACTGTATCATTTATAGCATCATAAAAAACCTGATATTGTACAGCTTTTGCCAATGCCATTAGTCTCTCATAAATATCCGCTTGATCACATCTAAATTCTGCAATTGTTTCACCTTGGGCAGTTCCTGTAACTTGTTCCGCAGAAGTAAGTCCTCCGAATGTTTCAATCAAATCTTTAGCAATCGCACTAACTTGACCCGCTTGTACGCCTGTATCTAAATAAATATTATTTACGATTTTTCTAACCAGATCCCACATCTTATCTCTACAAGTGATTCTTATTACTCCTCCTTCTGGACCAAAATTAGAAATAAATCCTTCAAACATTTTAGCATCTGTGGATGTGGTGAAGCCTGTAAAAACACTAACAGTTTGTCCAACCGCTAAAGCAACAGTGTCATTTGTTGACTGTAAAACTAACATTTCCATCTCGGAAATTCCCCTCTCTATGGTTCTTTCATATTCAAAATTAATTAATAATCTTAAATCTCCTACATCAGAATCATCTTTTATTGTGACTCCATTAATTATAACTTTGGTCAATAAGTTTCCCATTATACCGCCCCTGCTCCCTCTGTTAATTCCAATCTATAGCTTATTTTATTTGGATCTCCTTTCACATAATCCCAGTTAAAAGATTTGACAAACACTGTTTTGTTTGCAAATGTGGATAAACTACTAACAAAAGTTACTCCTGACTGACCTCCGGCAATCAATGCTTCAATAACAGTTATGAATGTATTAAGGGCCGCAGCAGTTCCAGATTTTATTCCATCTATACTGATGGTTCTGGTCACCCCGAATAAATCTAACAATATAGATGTGCTGCTATCTGAACCAGGCAAGGGCTGATTGAATAAACTTGAATCTTTGTTTTGGGTTTCTGTCTGGATGTTCCCCAGATTCGTTCCGTCTAAAGTGGCCATTTATATCCCTCCTTAATTGTTTAATTTCCATGAGTATTTCTTTTTGTATTGTTGCTTGAGCTATAGTGAATGTTTTTATATCTACTAATTCTTTTTCAATCTTTTTTAAATTCTGTTTTTCCATTTGCCTTATGCGAATCCCCTCAATTTTTGCTGTGCCATTATACGTGATATTTGATCTGCGATTTTTCTAAGATCTCTCTCTTCTCTTATAACAGGATTATTAAAATTTATTGTTATATTTCCTCCGAATCCTCGTGCTTGATTTAAAGGAATTACTGCTTCGGGTCCTCTTTCACCTATTACAGCTAATGTCGGGCGTGTTACAATCCCTCCTGCTGCTATTCTTGGGATATTCACGAAAGGTATCCTATTGACTGCTGTTATTATGGCATTTGCAGCTCTCCTTAAGGCATCTTTCACAAAATCAAATCCAGATTTCATAAGATTCCATGCTTTTTGACCAACATCTAAAAGAAAACTGAACCCTGGCTTTACTATCTCATTCCATATTCTAGATCCGATATCTGACAAAAATTCAAATCCTGGTTTTATTATCGTATTCCATAAAAGAGTTCCAATTGTTAAGAGAAATTCAAATCCTGGTTTTATTATTTCTTCCAATAAAAACTTAGCAATATTTGCTACTCCTTTAAAAATTCCCTTAATTACTCCAACGATAATTTTTCCCACTTTTATTATGTTATTTATAATATCAGTTAAGAAGTCTGTAATTTTATCAAAGATTTTTTGCACTATCTTTGTCGCCTCCTGGGAAACTTTTGCTAATATTGGGAGAAATGCAGCTATGGCTTGTAATGCTGGTTTAAAAAACGGGAGCAAGGGGAGAAATAACAATGTCAGTATAGCGGTCAATAAAGCAGCTAGGGGTCTTATAATAAAATCCAATGCTGTTATAACCGCAGCAATACTCGCAACAGTTACAAGAACTCTCTTTGTTAATCCTGTTAATATAGTACTCTCTTTTTGTTGTTTCTTTTGGGTTGGGGTTTCTCCATCACCAACACCGACCCTCTTTCCCTTGAGTGCCCTGTCTAATTTCCTTGTATCCGGATCTAGAATAACCTTTATTGTTCCCTCTGCCATGCATTATTCAAGAATAAGTAGTTTTTATTTTTTTGGTTTTGGAACTTCCACACCTTCTGCTTGACCAATTAGAATATTCTCAAATACCTCTAGAATAAATGGATCCATATCATCAACCTGATCTGGAGTCCAGCCATATATTCTGCACATCTTCTCTAGGTTAATCAATTCCACCGTTAGAGGATGAATTTTTCCCTCTTTTACAAGATTATCAACAATCCCTGGTTCTTTCGTCTTTTCCAAGAGTGCTGATACTTGACGGAGTTCTAAAAAAGACTCTCACCTTTAGACTGAGGGAATAACAATCGACCTATTGCACTTATGATCTTATTTGCTTCCTCTATGTCCAGGTTGTCAAATTCTTCTTTGCTTAATGAAGAAAACTCTACCGCTTGCTCATCCTGATAATCTAAGAACTCTTCTGCATCTCCCACTGAGGACAAATCTTCTGCCTTGGCCTTTTCAGCAATAGTTCTCATCTTTTTCAACCAAATCCTAGAATGACTTCTTTTAAGTCCCTTGATCTCCACTTCTTTCTCTTCACCTTGGCTATTTATTTTTATTTTCATTATTCTTGTTTCCCGAGCCAATAAAAAGGCGCCACTGGAAAAAATACTATTATCCAAAACCAAAGCAATATCCAGCTTCCTTTAAATTTTTTCATTGTAAATCCTGATCGTTCCAAATCTCATCCTCTGCATGACAGTTAGGAAAGCGATGTTTATGTTCCACAAATTCATAAGCTAATCTCAATATTTCATGTTTAGATATGCTCTCCAATTCTCCAGAATCTCTATCTGCCTTATTTTCACTTATTACAAAAGCCTTAAATTCATCTGTATTAAATTCTGGATTCTTTTTTAAAAATCTATTGAAATACCCATTTTTTTGATTTGTTTCCAAGTCTACAACGTAAAAATTCCATTGTTCTTTCATTGTAAATCCTCGTCGGTTATGTTAAATTTCCATTTGATATATGTCTCTACATCCTCAGTGAATCTCATAATTTTATGTTCTTTATCTATATGTTCTTTAATATTTTTAGAGCCATCATAACCCTTATAGAATTTATTGCATACAAAACAAAAAAAGCAGCCATCTCTCGCAGATTTTATATCTTTGATTGCTTCTTGTTTTACAGCATTATAAGTATCCAATCTCCACTCATAATCTTTCTGCAAATCTTTCAAAGTTTTAGGATTTTCAGATTTTTCAACTCCGCAATTTTTGCAATGATCTCTTACAAGATACGTTGGTCTAATATCATCATAAGATACCCATTTATGCTCTTCACAATAAATTTCCCAATCAGTTGCTTCAAAATCTTCTAAAGAATATCTGTAATCTTTATAATTTGGTTTGTATCCTTTTGTGAATTTTCCTTTCCAACTTTCTCTTCTAACCTCTTTTCCTTCCTTCAGCCATTGAATTGCTTGATTAAAATCAGCCATATAAACTGAAAAGAATTATACTTTATAAAACTAACTGAAACTGGCCTCGGCAATATTGTCAACATAGAAAACTCCGTTTGTCCCAATACCTGTGGCTATCCCCTTGAATGATTGAACAACAGACTCCCCGACAGTTACAGGGGTTCCAACTTCCTCATAAAGAAAATTAGTGAATTGCGCGTTAAATTCTCTCCTTCCGGATCCTAGTGTAACTCCGTTATTTGCGTTAAATTCAACTCCTTTTTTGGCTGGATCTTGTTGGGGGGTTGTTCCTCCCTGGAAGATGTCATATTCTGTCTGGTCTTCGAACATCATGGTAAAATCAAAAGCAATCTTTAAACTGGCCGCAATCATTTCCTGTGTGACAAACGTTCCTGCAGCATCTATTTCTTCGATATTATTCTCTATATTTATATTGGAAGTTTGTAGTTTACCAACGCTTGTTTCAGCGTCTGCTGTTCCTGTCGATAGGGTTGAATTTTTATAATGTAAAACTGCTAGGGAGCTGATTACCGCCGCACTTGCGGTTGCAGTCGCCGAACTAGATCCCTGTGACATTCCTGATGAGGATAATTTTAGGATTGCATTCGTGTCTAGATTAACTACCGCGCTATTTATCTTCCCGCCACTATAGATAAAAACCTTATCTACAGTAGCATTAAATGAACTCTCAATGGTCATGCTAGGCAGAGTGGTAGCTATGGTGAAAGTGTGTTTTGTGTCTGAACCTGTTAATGCGTGAGATACCGCTCCGAAAATATATTCAAACAATCTTCCATTTTGAAGATTAATATCTAAATCCCATGTTACCCCAGACTTGGCAGGAACTAGTTCTTGTACTTGCCTGCTCCCTGATGCGTATACTTCGTCAATTGTTCTCTTATCAGAAGGTGTGAAAGACTGAACCAATCCAACATCCTTATCTGCTGTGACAGCTGTTCCAAAAGTGACTTCTTGACCTATCAAGAATGTGTGTTGCTTTGCATGCAGTACGGCCATGATAAATATATGTTATTCTTGTTTAAATAATTTTACCTTCCTTAATCCGACTCCCAGATGGTGTTCTTTCCTTCTCAGGCTTATTCTGAGGGGCTTTTCTCACTTTCTTAGCTTTCTCATCGCTAATATAGAAATTGCTATTTTTAAGTATCTTTTTAGCATGGGATTCAGGAATCTCCAGAAGAACATCTTTTTCTTCAAAGAAATATCTAAACCTGGGATTGCTTGAAACAACATTCAACCCAGGGGTTCTACTTGCGACTTTTACTGTTTTCATTTTAAGTTATAATCATATAGCTTTATTAAACTGCTGGAATTTAGCCTGAATCTTGAATCTAAATAACCCCCTGGTTCTGTCACTTATTGGATCTATATCCTCAACATCACTAATATCATAGACTTGGTCCCCGAAAGGATCTATTTGATTTGCATTTAAGATTCTCTCAACTTCTTCCGCAATCAAGAGGGCCTGTGCATAACTAGTGAATGACCTGCAATCCATCGCTATTGTTTTAACATTCTTCTTTGCTAATGCGCCAGAGGCATTATCTTCTGAAGTAGAGGCAATCAAATAAACCAATACATTATCCCCCCCTATTCTTTTGACATCAGAAACATTCTTTATTGCGGGAGTTACTGATACTGTATTATCGGGTATCCAATTCGTTACAAGAAGTGTAATTACTGAGTTAATGAGATTGTCTGTCGCCCTCTTTAGGATCGCATCAACAATAAAAGTTTTATCCATTTTAGGTACTCACTAGAAGTATTTCTTTCTTCTTCTCTATGAGTTGTTCTGCTTTTTTCTCCCATTTTTCACTTTTAGTATCATAAGAGATATTACTTGATCCTTCAGGGAGTAAAACAGATCTATCTTCTGATTGCAAGAAATGTACCGCTGTAAACAGTACACACGCCCTTCTGATGCTCCCAGGGATTGTGGTGTCCCCAAACCTATACGTGACCCTAATCCCGAATGTTCTAGGAAGATATGCTGGATATGTCTTAACAAAAATAACCCCGTTTTGTTCATTGACCCAATAATCATTATTACGGCCCTCTGTTTTGTTGGCCAGGTAATCTAGATATTGAGTTCCGTCCCAGACTTCCAGGAGATCTGTTCCGGCAGTAAGAGTTTTAATGTTTCTGTGTAGTAATTTTATTTCAGATCCGTCCCTCAGTTGGTAATGCGGGATTTCCAAGTGGTGTTGTTCTTTAGTTACTGTAACAGTTCTCCATGCGTGCATGGTCTCCTGGTCTATGTAATCCGCTGACTCATCTATCCACCTGTCGACAGTTGTCTTCGTGGGATTTGTATTTGCGTCGAAATCAGTCTTTCCTGTGAAATTCACATCAGAAGAAGCCCCCAATTGTAGAAATACAAATACGTCAGCGCTTGAGCAGTATTCATCCATAGTATATCCAAGAACAAGGGTTTTTTATATTTTTCTAATTAAGCTGTTGCTCTCTCTACTTTGAATATTGCAAACTTATTTTGTTGTGCTACTGGAACTACAAAAAGAAAATCTGTATCTGCTGCAAGATTTAGGGCATCTATTGCAGCTGCTATTGCTACTGGATCATTAGAATCTACAAAGGTGACTGTTCCTGTTGTTAAATCTCCGATAGCCATTATTTACTCTCCTGTGCCTTCAGGACTTCTTTAATTATATTTTCTTTTCTAACTGGACTTGATTTTCCAGGATCTAATTTTTTTAATATATCTCTTACATCTGACTTCCTCATATTCTGTAGTTCTTCTTTAGTATAAACTTCTGGATCTGATGCTTGGGTTGTGTCTGTTTCTGTTGTATATGTCGTCGTCCCTTCAGTCATTGTACTATTACTAGAATTTACATTAACAGTCGATGATACTTCATCACTAACTCTATCAAACATCAAATGCTTATCAAAGAATTCTATATCCAAATCAAACTTAATTAAATATGGCTGTTTTTTATAAAATCTGTAATGATGTTCTGTTCCAGGTACTGAAATTCTAAATGATTCTGAATCGCCGTTAAATAAAAATCTCACTGGTTTTTTTGCTAATCCCATATTTTAGTTAATAAATACATATTTATAAATTTATTGTCTTATCATATTTAAATGATTCAAAATCTTTTTTGTATAACCTCACTACTTTTTTTATTATCTTCTCATTATAATAATCTTTGAATATTGTCTTGTCTGTTTTGTTTCTATGCAAAAGGTTCTCCTTATTTTTAATCCCTATCTTTTCGCAAACTTTATTATAATCTTCTTGAAGATTTTCAAATTTTCCAACAAAATCAGGCTTCTCAGGAATAAAGGTATATTGTGGCCTAAAATGTATATCCATATTCTTTATATCTATATCCATAATAACGTCGACAAACTCATCAAAAGGCATTTCTCTATATAATTTTGGGTGATTCTGAATATTTTGCATTGCTCCTTTCTGTATAACATGCCTAAAACAACTAGCTAATCTATCGAAAGGATTTCTAACGAATGCAAACTTAAAATATGATTTATCATATTTATCATTATCACATTTTTTTAGTTCATAAATTCCCCCTAGAGAAATGATTATTGAAG
>JANBVJ010000009.1 GCA_024239055.1 Patescibacteria group bacterium
ATTGATTTGAAGCTAAATGCTTCGAGAATTAATATAAGCGGTGCTGTCCAAGAAACTGCAACACAGACTGCATTACAGTCTCTCAATAGCACAGGGGTAAAGACATTTACTATAGCTTCACAAAATTGGACTGCTGGCAACTGTACTAACAGACTAAGATTGGAATTTGAATTTACCAGTGGACAAGACCACGGTACTGCACTTACTGTTGTCTTTGAAACTAACACTACTGATTCTGAAGTAACGACTGTTATTACAACTGATACTGCATGTGGTCCATCTATAAATGGTCTTAATACGAGCGGTCGTGGTTTTCTACAATTTGACAATGACCATTCTACTACTCTTGGTGTTGGTGACACAACAGACTCTAACAACGAACCATTTTTACATATTCCTGTAAGTTCTATTTATAGAGGAGAAACGCTAATACCAAAAATTGAAGTAGATCCAACTGGCACGGGTTTCAGCGGCACCGCGAGTCATACTGGAACAGCTATAATATATGATCCAGCTTCGCCTGCCAATAGACGATCACACACTGTAATTTATGATTCAACTAGAAAAAGAATGATTTTATTTGGTGGTATCGATAGAGACGGTGGTCAATATAATGACGTATGGGAATTGAGACTTGACACTAATTTTAGTGATACTGCTGCACAGTGGAAAGAGTTAAGCCCCACAGGTACTCCACCAAGTGCCAGAAGAACACATATTGCAGAATTTGATAGTACTGCCAATAGAATGATAGCTGGTCTTGGATTTGACGGCTCAGACAAAGCAGATTGGTTTGAATTGGATTTCAGTGGGGGTGCCGATGGCGCTTGGGCAGCGCTTACAATTACTGCTGATGCTACACCCATCGCTGACGGTGATGGTGTACCAGATGCTAGAGCACAACCCGGTTCTACTATTGATAATGCAAATAAGAAAATGTATATCTTTGCAGGTTTCGGTGCTACCCGATTCAATGATTTATGGGAACTTGATGTTACTGATGGAAGCGAACAGTGGACTGAACTTGCAGAAGATGGTAAATCTGGTTCACCCTCGCAGCGGAACGACCCATCCTTTGAATACGATAGTACAAATACTCAATTAGTAGTATTTGGTGGCTATACTGGATCTGCTAGATTGAATGACGTTTGGTTCTGGAATATCGGTGGTTCTGCTTTCGCAGAACAGACGGGAATTACTGGAAGTGCGCCAAGTATTAGAGAATTGACTGCTTCAGTGTATGATGATACTAATAATAGAATGATTATTTGGAGTGGAAGAAATGGTACAGCTGTTTCAGACCTCAGACAGGATTTCTTTGAACTAGACTTAACTGCAAGCAGTGAAGCATGGACAGACAGAACAGGTAGTAATTTACCAGCTTTCGCATGGGGTACAAATGGTGCTGCATATGACACATCTAATAAATTGATGATCATTGTGGGTGGTCTTGACAAATCTCTTGAAGAAACAAAACACGCGTTTGCTCTTGATTTATCAGCAGGTGGTGCGATTACTTTAGAGCAATTATGGTTCAACAATTATTTACGAGATCGGGATGCTATGGCTTATGCCTACGATGAAGACGAAGACATTATGCTTTCTATGGGTGGATATGGTAGATTAACAGATGGACAATTCACTGCTGACGATTTTTCAGGAGAAGACATGAATGAAATATGGTTGTATAGTCCTTCTGCAGACGAATGGTTTCAACCTGTAAAAGGTACAGGGTTGACAATGACAAATCGAGAGGGCTGTGTAGGCATATATGATACTAATAGAAATAGATTTATATTATTTGGTGGTCTTACAGGAAACGCTACTTCTAACAATGTCTATTATAATGACACGTGGGAGCTGAAAGTAAATGTAGATAAACATTATGTACTTACTAAACTAGCACCAACGGGCACACCCCCTTCTGCTAGATGGCTTGCTAATGTTTGTTACGACAGGGTCAACGATAGAATGATTGTGTTTGGTGGACACGATGGAGCATATCAGAACGATTTATTTGAATTAGATTTTTCTGGCGCAGAAGCTGGAGCTTGGACAGCTATGACACCGACGGGAACACCGCCAACTGCCAAAAGACAGGGATATGCTATTTATGATGAAACGAATGCTCAGATGGTTGTTTGGGGAGGAAAGATAAGTACAACTCAGGCGACAAACGAAACTGACTTCCTTGATACAAGTTCACAAGACGGAGCGTGGAGTGATCCAGCAGAGTCGGGTACACCGAGTGCACGACGCGGAGGTATAGCAGTGTATGACAACAACAATGGTTTTATGATTATTTTTGGAGGCACGACAGAATCTGCTGTTCTTAACGAACTTCAATATTTAGATTTGACATCTGGTAGTGAAGCTTGGACTTCTCTAACACCAACAACTAAACCAGAAGCAAGACGTTCATTCGTTGGCGGATATGATAGAACAAACAAAAAATTGTATATTTACGGTGGTCGTGAAGAAGCAAACGATGCAATCTCTTTCTTAAACGTAAACAATACTTGGGAATTAGACGCTTCTAATGCTACACCAACTAACTGGGATTGGGCACAGAAATTTCCAAATATAAGTATAAGTGCAAACATAGATGTTACTGGTTTAAGTGCATCAACAAATTATCACTGGCAAACATGGGCAACTGGAAGTGTCACTGGAGATTTTACGACAAAGACATCGTTTGGTGGTAACGCTGAATCAGCTGCAGATTTTATTACGGCAACTTCTGGTACTTCTTTTACTCAAAGTTTAGCTGATTCTATATCTTTTACTATATCTCAAAAGATTTCACCAAATCCCATAAAGACAGAATCTCTTATATTTACTGAAGCAATTGCAACACAATCTACATTCATCAAATCTTTGATTGAAGCTCTTACAATAACTACAGTTGTGTCTTTGAATTTCTTTGCAAACAAGACAGCTTCATTTTCAATATCAGAAACTTCAGCTCGTGCCGAAGGCACAGAACAACCTTTGTCAGATTCAGTTACGGTTGCTGAAGTGCAGGTTAGAACAGTCGGAAAGAATTTCGCAGTTAATTTAACATATACTAAAGCAATGAAAGCAGAGGTCGTAATGTCTAGAACAGAGGCATTAGCTTTCATCGAATTGTTGACTTCAGATTTAAGTCAACCAGAACAAATTATTTATGATTTTATATTAAGATTAAGTTAATATGGCAAGACTAGCTTTCACAGGTTGGGAAACAGGAAGAGTTACCATAGCTAATGGCTCAGATAACTTTGGGACAACAGTTGGGGGGACTGGCGCTGCAACAACGGAAACTACGAATATTCGTAGTGGTGTTCGTTCTTTGAAATTAGATTCCGGTGCTTCGTCCGGAACGGCTATAGGTGGAAACGATACAGCGGTGAATTGGGCTGTTGCAACAGGGGAAGTAACAGCAAGGATTTATATAAAAACCACTACAGCACCCGGCTCAACTGTGCCAATCTTACAACAATATACTTCTACTGGTGATGCTGTACAAGTTTCAGTAAGAATGAACAGTGACGGAACACTTGGATTATATGATTCTACTGGAACACAGCAAGGCTCTAATAGTACTGCCACTGTGGATGATGGGGTATGGCACAGAATAGATTTAAGATTAGATTACTTTTTTGTTTTAGCTGATAAACGTTATAGTGGAGAAGCACATATTGACGGAACAAGTTTTGCTAGTTTTGCTAATTTAGATGTTGGAGATACAGATACTATTACACGGATGGATTTTGGGTGGGTAAATGCACCCGGAAATAACAAGATAATGTATGTTGATGATGTCCTTGTGTATAACGGCACATATGAAAACAAAGATTCTAAAATTCTTAGACTCGGACCAAACGCCAATGGCACTACTCAGGCATGGAGTACAGAAAATCCTGTCACCTCTCCTAGATATGCTCTTTATAGTGATCTTCCTCTCTCTACTGCTAGCAACATTCAAGAGGTAGGCACTACAGCAGTAAAAGAGATGGGTCATCTCAGTTCTTATACATTAGGATCTGGTGAATCTTTTAAATCTGTTAAACCTTTCTGTTTTGCTGCAGGCGCGGGTGGCCCAAACGGTTCTCCTAAACTATTGATGAGAGAAAACAACGTTGATAATCTAACTGATGTTTCTCTTACAACAACACCTATTACACTTAGCGCCTACTTTGATACTCCTCCAAACGCTGGTGGTTCTTGGACTCAAGCACTTATAGACGATTTGGAAGCAGGTATGCAATCAACTGGTGCGGGTGCTGATACATTCATGTATGGTACGGGAGCTATGATTGAAGTAGAGGAATCTGCTGCTACTTCTTTTACACAAAGTCTATCAGACTCTATAACATTTACGATAGCAGAAAAATTTGCTCCCGCGTCTATTCGTACAGATTCATTTGTTTTCGCAGAGACTTCAGTTCAATCTAAAGGTTTTACTCAGGCAGTAGCAGAAGTCTTGACTATGAAAAGTGTGTCTTGGCGTTTGGCCTGGACATTAGAGCGAGTTGGTAATATAGATTTGTCTTTGACAGAGCAGCTTATATTGTCTACATCTAAAAATCTTTCTGATTCTTTTAATTTCACAGAAGTATCAATAAAAGGACTAGAAAAAATATTTGCAGATTCAGTCGCGATGGCAGAGTCTATTGTTACAGACTTACAAGTGGGTGGCACTGACTTTACTAAAGCGTTAACAGATTCTTTTCTTTTCACTGAAAGCCTAATTAAAGACATTGGTAAACTTCGTTCCGATAGCTTAACAATAATTGAGTCTCTTTCTACTACTCAAACTATACAAAGAACTTTTATCGATTCTTTGTTGATGTCAGAAGTGATTAGTATTGCTACTGGAAAAATATTAATAGAATCATTGAACATTACTGAATCTGAGCTATTAGAACTATCCAAAATACTTGCAGATTCGTTATCTTTCACAGAATCATTGATATTAAATCCAGAAAAAATACTAGCAGATTCTGTTTTATTCGCTGATATAATTCAAACAAAAACAACGTTTGAAAAGCTGCAAACAGAACTGTTAAACATAACAGAGACAGCACGAAGAGAACTAGAAAAAATATTTACTGCTTCACTCAACGTGACAGAAACAGACATCAAAGACGTAGGAAAAACATTTACAGATACGTTATCTATTGCAGAAGTGTTAAGTCTAGTTTCTACTTTTGAAAATACATTCATTGAGACATTATCTCTATTAGAAACAAGCTTTCGTTCAACTGGCTTGACTAAGACAGAGACTTTAAATATTACAGAAGCAGTATCTACTCTGCTAGGATTTACTCGCCAGCAAACAGAGACACTGTCAATCGCAGAATCTAAAACATTTTCAATAGCTAAATCTTTAACTGATTCTTTTATATTTTTAGAATCTTTAATTAAACAATACAGTAAGAAAGAAACAGAAACTTTAACAATCAATGAATCAATCCAACTGCTTTCTGGCTTTCAGAGAACTCTTACAGAAACATTAAGTTTAGCTGAAGTCTTGGAAAAGAACGTTGGAGTTTCGCTGATAGAGACTTTAATTTTAGCAGAATCTATCAGCACAGTAAAGGATTATTTACGTTCTTTAACAGAAACATTATCTATTGCAGAATCTGTTTCTATAACGTCTGCTTTTAGTAGAAGTCTCACAGAAGCTATTTCTATTACTGAAGCAATTTCAATAGAAACGGGCAAAAACTTTACAGAAACATTGAATATTCTCGAGTCATTAGCTAGCGCAACGTCGTCTGAAATAACATTAACTGATGCTTTCTTATTTACAGAAGTTATTTCTAAACAAACGGGTCTCCCCTTTACAGATTCTCTTACGATAGCAGAACAAATAGTTACAGCGCCAGAACTTAAATTAGTAGACCCTCTTTCTATAGCTGAAAGTTTAACAAAACAAACTTCTTTATCGAAGACAGAAGCAATAAGTATTACAGAATCTCTGATAAGAATAGCAGATCTAAATATTTCTGTGACATTGTCTATTACTGAAACATTAAGAAAAGAACTTGGATTAAGTTTCATCGATGCTCTTGCATTAGTAGAAGCAATATCTTTTGTTTCTGGTTCAGAAAAGAACTTAGCAGATGTCTTAAATATCATAGAAACATTGACTAAGCAAACCGAGCTTAGCAAGACTGATGTATTTGCTTTAGCTGAAAGCTTATTTAGATCAGTAGGGATAGAACAAACAGATAATTTAACAATTGTCGAATCTCTTATAAAAGATGTTGGTTTAACAGAAACTGACTCTTTAATTATCTCTGAGGCGTTACAGAAAGAAACAGAAAAAATATTCACAGAGATATTAAACATTGCAGAATCTATACAAACTACTTCTACATATGAAATAACATCTTCAGAATCTTTAACTTTAGCTGAGCAGATTATTAAAATAGTTGGATTAAGCACAGCTGATTCTCTTTCTTTATCTGAATCTCTTATACGGTCGCAGGGATTCGGAAGAGCTCTAACAGATAGTGTTAATTTAGCTAACACTATCTATTCACAGGATTTCGAAAGTCTAACTAATGGTAGTATAAGCGGACAAGATAGTTGGACAACTTCTGGTAGTGGAGATCCTCAGGTAATAGACACAGATGCCTTCGAAGGTTCTAAATCACTTTTTGGAGATGATAGCGGAGAAGAAATAGCACAGCGATTGTTATCAGAACCAGTACAGAGTGGCTTTGTTAGATATTATGTAAAAACCAATAGTACTGGTTTCTCAGTTTTCCAATTACTAGATGAAAGAGATGATACACCATCAGCGTCTATAAGAGTTGCTATGGTAAGTTTTGATTATGGTGATATCAATATTGTTGGCAACACTACTTCTCTTATACAAACATATACTGGAAATCAATGGTACAAAATAGATATTCAATTTGATGGCGCTCTAGGAGCCAATGGTCAGTTTCGTGTTAGTGTTGACGAAGGGGACTGGACAGCGTATCATGACTTTTATCTTCCACCAGTAAATACTACTTTTCAAGGAGTGGAAGGAATACTAGTAAGTAACGGTGCAGAAGCGGTGGGAGATGTTTCAACTTGGGATGCTATAACTTTCAACAGAAATGAAAGCGAACTTAAATTAGGTTTTGGTAAGAATAAGACTGACTCTTTAGTTTTTACTGAATCTTTAATTGGTGCAGCTGGTATACAGAAAGCTGTCACAGATTCTTTTGTTTTCGCTGAAGCGATTCAAAAACTTACGGGTCTTTCTGTTTCTGATTCTTTTGCTCTAGTAGAAAACATTGTTCTAACGACAGGAACAGAAAAAATATTAACTGATACATTCCAGATTATTGAAAGCCTTTCTAAGGAAACTGGATTAAAGATACAAGATACTTTTAGCTTCGTTGAATCTCTGATTAGAGCAATTAAATTAGCAAAGACGGAACAATTGGATATCAGTGAAGCTTTAGCAAAGACGCTTGGTTTTAATTTAACAGACGATTTTCTTTTGACAGAGTCTTTACTAAAAGAATTAAAAACAGCATTATCTGATACTTTTGATTTCTCTGAGACGCTGACAAAAACAGTAGGTAAAGAATTAACAGAAACTCTGTCTATTACTGAATCAGAGATATTAACGTTACAATTTATACGGACGCTAACAGACAACGTTGCTCTAACAGAAGCTATAATAAAAGGTGTAGGTTTGACAAAGACAGAAACATTGAGTTTTATAGAAATTTCAGCTAGAATATTCGGTGCGGAAAGACAATTTACTGAATTATTACCAATGACAGAAAGCATCGTTCTGACAACTGCATTTACGAGAACACTACTTGATGCTCTTTCCATATCAGAAGCTATTTCTAAGAAGACTGGTCTTACCTTAACAGAGTCATTTGCTTTTGCAGAATCTTTAGCAACTGCACACTTACAAGAAAAGTCTATTTCGGATTCATTTGCTTTGACTGAAACAATTTCTAAAAAGACTGGTAAGAGCTTTAATGATTCTTTTGCTTTAGCAGAAGCATTAGTAAAGAGCTTAACATTCTCTAGACAAGATAATTTAACTCTAGCGGAAACACTAGAAAAAGAACTAGGAATAGATAAAACAGATACTGTGCAGTTTACAGAATCACTTCTCAAGAGCTCTGTGTTTTCTAAAATATTTACAGATTCTTTTACTTTAGCAGAAAATAGATTATCTGATGCAACTAAAAAACTAGTAGATAGTTTATCTATTTCAGAATTGATATCGACTATTTCTGCTTTTCAAAAAGATCAAGCAGATGTTCTAAGCCTGACAGAATCTCCATTATTTATTGCTGGATACAAAAGAATATTCACTGATGCTGCTTCTGTTTTAGATAACCCAACAGAAACTGTTTCTAATCAAAAAATACCAAATGCTACTGGCGGTACATACAATTCTTGGACTGATCCTACTTTTGCATATTCTAGTGACAATCTACATGCAACTAGAATAGATGATGATGCAACTTTGCATAGACAGTCATACGAAAACTTTAGTCTTGGTATACCAAGTACGGCGACAATAGTAGGTATAGAAGTAATAATAGAAGCTAAGTCTGATACTAATGGTCAAGAGATGAGAGCAGGGGTCAAAGGCTTTCTATTGGTAGAGAAACCGTATATAACAGTAACAACAACAGATGTTGTTTACACGTTCGGTGGGCCAACTGATTTATGGGGAATATCTTGGTCACCTTCGGATTTTGATGATTCTGCTTTTTTTGCTACGGTTGTACCAAGAAACTCTAGTACTGGAGACACACTGTCTGTAGATCAGTTACAAGTTAGAGTATACTACTCAGACAATAGAAAAATAGAAAAAGACGTTGGTAAATTTGTTGTAGACGTTGAAACAATAGCTGAATTAATTTCTACTGCTTCTGGCTTAAATGTCCAGCGGTCAGATGCTTTAAGTTTATCAGAAGCACTGTCTTCTTCTTCTGCATTTCAAAAAGCAGTGTCTGAAGTTCTAACTATTACTGAAGCTCTGTCTAAAAGAGCTGGTCTTTCTTTTGCTGACTCTGTGAGCATAGTAGAATCGATTCTTAAACAATCACAATATTCTAAAACTCTAACAGAAACATTAACGTTAGCTGAAGTACTCTCTAGAGAAATAGCATTCAAGAGAAACTTTACAGATTTGTTTTCTATTGCAGAACAGCTTCAATCAGAGCTTTCTGGTAAACAACTCTCAGAAGTAGTATTACTGACAGAATCCTTTACACGAACAGTTGACTCACAACTACAGATAGCGGACATCGTTGCATTTGCAGAAGCTATCGCAAAAAACACAGGAAAACCTTTCAGTGAAGCAATTTCCATAGTAGAAAATCTTGCTAGCATAACTGGCACACAAACTGATCTTACGGACGTTGTGTCAATTACCGAACAGTTTAAAAAAGACGTTGGTCTTCGTCTTTCTGAAAATATGTTAATGGCAGAACTCATTAAATTCTTTTCTTCTCTATCGTTTGCAGATACTCTAACAATTTCTGAAAGCTTATCTAAGAAGACAGATCTATCTCTTATAGATTCTTTCAATATATTAGAAGCCCTATCAAAAATACCAACGTTATCTTTAACAGACCAGTTCTCAATTTCTGACATTGTCGGGGCGTCATCAGACAAAGGAATAAGTGATTCTTTGAATATGACAGTAGATATAGTTAAAGCTGTTGGTTCTGTGCGTTCTGATTTATTAGATATTTCAGAAGCTATAGCATCTGGTTTAGATAAGATATTCGATGATACATTCACTATTTCTGAAGTGCTAACAAAAGATACAGGCAAAAGACTTACTGAAGATCTTACAATAACTGAAGCAATATTACCATTGTCGATATTTGCTAGAACTTTCTCTGATTCTGTGTTACTAACAGAACAGCTAAGCAAGACGACTGGTCTTAATTTAGATGATTCTATTGCTATAGCTGAAGCAATTGCTAAAACGTTCCAGGCGCAAAAACAATTTATAGAGACCTTAACAGTACAAGAAACTATACAAGTTCTGTCGACGTATGAAAGAGCACTTACAGATTTAGTAGTATTCGCTGAAGCGCTTAAGAAAAAGTTTGGCGTTAATATTTCTGAACAATTTGATATAAGTGAAAGCCTGTTAACTGAATTACCAAGCAAAGTAGTTCTTTCTGATGCTCTCAATATAGCTGAAAACATCCTGAAAGAAGTCGGTCTTAATGTTGCTGATTCCTTGTCTATAATTGAGACTCTCTTACGAGCCGTAGACACAATACTGATACAAACTGAAACGATCAATATTTCAGAACAGCTATCAAAAGACTATGGTATGACTAGAGATCAGTCTTTGAATATAGTAGAAAGCTTTATTAAAATATTTGGTACACGAAAACAAGAAACTTTAATAATATCTGATGGTATATCACATATATTTGGTCTACAGAATACTGAGTCTATCATATTCTCTGATGCTGTTAGAAAGGAAGCAACAAAACAAAATGTAGAAAACATCACGTTCAGTGATTTACTATCATCTAGCAGCGTATATCAGCGCTCTTTGGCTGAATTAGTACCTATAACAGAGAGCATAAGTTCTCAAAAACAGTATTTTAGAACTCTTCAAGATTTGTTTAACATCGCTGAAGTTGTCAAGAAAGGAATAGAAATACCCCAAGACGAAGTGTTGATTATTTCTGAAGAGAAGATTATAGATATAGATAAAAGCTTAATTGAAAATGTACCGATCTCAGAGATCTTTTCTAAAGATTCTGCATACTTTGTTAATCTAGTAGACCAGGCTTCTCTTGTAGATACATTCCTTGCTACTAGAGACATATTATTTACAGATGCATTTACTTTAGCTGATGTTATCTCTTTAGTAGAATCAGAGTCTCTTGGTGGGGTGCATGGTCGAACAATACTATTAACCGGAAAAAATGCAGCAATAGTAAGAACAAGAACTGGTAAAACAATTCTTCTTACAAAATAATATGAAAGTAGCAACTGGACAATATACTGGGACAGGCTCAGATACAACGATAACGGGCGTTGGTTTTACACCTGCTTTAGTTATAATTAAAAACCACACTTCTTCAGGATTTGCAAGATGGTATACAAGTACTATGGCTAGCAATGACTCTGCTTATTTTGTAGCAGCCGGTAATGACGCAGGTGCAATAAAAGCACTAAACACAGATGGTTTCAGTCTTGGCACGTCTTCTAATGTTAATGCCAGTGGTTCTCTTTACAATTGGATAGCATTTGCAGCAGATGGTAGTGATGACTTCAAAGTAGGTGAATATACTGGAAATGATAATGATAATAGAAGTATAACTGGTGTTGGTTTTCAACCTGATTTTCTTTTCATAAAAGCAGAAGACTCAAGACCTGCTATATACAGACATAAAGATTTTGCCGCTGATCATGGTGATTATGGTGATTAT
>JANBVJ010000010.1 GCA_024239055.1 Patescibacteria group bacterium
AGCGAAAAGAATGGGAGCAGAAGTTATTTATGAAGATTTTAATACAGAGACAGAAGAAAGAGAATATATAAGAAAGCTTGCACACGTTGCAGGCTACAAATATATTTTTATAGTCGATGCTGATGAATATTATACTAAGAAAGACATCGAAACAGCTAAGAAGTTTATAGAAGAAAACCCAGCTAAAAGATACAATGTACATTCGTGTGTTACTTTTTGGAAAGACGAGAACTGGGAAATTATACCAAAATACGAAAGAATAATACCAATGTGTTATTCTACTGATTTAAAATTCAAGTACAATAGAAATATAAGTACTCTACAGACTAAGATAATGCCCAAAGAAATTACTTTATTTCATTTCACTTTTGCTGGCTCAGACGAAAGAATACTTAACAAATTAGAACACTTCAGTCACGCAAACGAAATGTATGACAGTTGGTTTGATGAAGTATGGAAGAAATGGACACCAGAAATGGAAGACATACATCCCGGTTATAACAGACACGCATTCAAGAGAGCAATACCATACAAGTGTCCTGATGATATAAAGTTGAGGTATTATGATAAAATATAATAGAACAATATGGAGAACATAAAATTAAACTTAGGTAGTGGAAACTCTAAAAACATGCAGGATGCAGGTTATATTAATATTGATCTACACAAGTGGGATTATGTAGACGTTGTGCACGATATCGAAACAACCCTGCCCTACGAAGACAACACCGTAGATAAAATTTACTGTTCACACGCTCTAGAACATTGTGCAATGGTGGCTGTACCAAAAATGTTAAAAGATTGGGAAAGAGTGTTAACAAAAGGTGGAGGTATAGAAATCATTGTACCAGAAATAGAAGCATGTATGAGAACGTTTCTAGAAGCAGAAGAGACAGATCCTGCAAAATGGTCTTGGAAAATAGAATATATACTTGGCGGACAACATCATCAGTCTGGACAACAGTTGCATAAGTCAGCATTTACACCAACTTGGTTAAAAGCATTATTAGAAAGAGCTGATTTAGTCGTCGACAAAATCAACATTATTCACAATGGACGCAATGATTGCATCCATTTAAACGCACATAAAAAAAATGAGTAAAGCATTAGTGACGGGTGGAGCTGGTTTTATTGGCTCGCATCTGTCAGACAAATTAATAAATCTTGGTTTTGAAGTAACGATAGTAGACGACTTGAGTACTGGTAGTTTAGAAAACATACCAAGTGTAGCAAGATTTGAAGACTTAGACGTAAACGGTGAGGGTGCTAAAGAGAAATTGATAGAATTAGCAAAAGACACAGATTACATTTTTCATTTAGCAGCAATACCAAGAACACAATATTGTGTTGAAAACCCCATTGAGTGTCATCACGCAAATGTCACTGGCACTCTTAACGTTTTAGAAGCAGCAGTTAAAAATAAAGTAAAGAAATTTATACTTTCTTCATCGTGTGGTATTTACGGACCACAAGAAAAACTTCCCATTGACGAAAACGCGCCAATCAATATGGGAACACCATATTCTGTACAGAAATATATGCAGGAACTCTACGTAGGTTTGTACAATGAATTATACAATGTACCAGCAGTAATGCTTAGATATTTCAATGTATACGGCACGAAAAGACAGACTGAAAAAGGTTCATACCCTAACGTATTAGCTGCATTCTCTAAACAGAAAAAAGAGCATGGTAAAATATACGTGACAGGCGATGGTGAACAAAGCAGAGACATGATTCATGTATTTGATGTTGTCGACGCAAACATAACAGCTATGTATTCAGACTTGAAAGACTGCGAGGCATTTAATATAGGCACTGGTAAAGCAGCATCTATTAACGAAATGGCTAAATATTTCGAATGCCCAATAGAATATATAGAACCAAGACCAGGTGAAGCGAAGCATCTTTATTCTGATACTTCTAAGGCCGAAAAATTATTAGATTGGAAAGCCAAAATCTCTTTTGAAGAGGGGATGCGCGGCTATATAAACGATACAACAAAATGAAAACATTAGTATTTGGTGGGCAAGGTTTCATTGGCAGTCATGTCATTGATAATTTGCTCGAAAAAGGACATAGCGTTACAATTTTCGATAGACGAACAGATAAGTGGATGTGGGACGAATGCGGTTGGAACGATAAAGACGTTACATTTCGATTAGGAGACATTAAAGATAGAGATGCAGTAATTGATGCAGTTGCACACTGTGATAATGTCATTAATCTCGCAGGTCTTCTTGGAACACAGGAAATGATAGAAAATCCAATACCTACAGTTGAAGTAAATATTCTTGGTGCATTAAATGTATTTGATGCAATTAGAATGCATAAGAAGAGAGGATTTCAGATTGCAGTAGGTAATTACTGGATGAATAATCCGTACTCTCTTACAAAAAACACGACAGAAAGATTTGCTCTTATGTATAATAAAGAGCATGGTACGGACATTCGTATTCTTCGTGGTATGAATGTTTACGGTGAAAGACAGAAACATAGACCAATTAGAAAAATCTTTCCAAATCTTGTTATTCCAGCATTGCTTGGAAAAGACATTACTATTTACGGAACTGGAGAACAAGTCATGGATTTGATTTATGCTCCAGATATCTCTGAAATGATCGTGCGAGTCGCAACAAATGATAACATACCGAATGATATAATATTTGAAGGCGGGGTTGGTGGTGCGATGACTATTAACATGGCAGTCGATGCAGTACTCAAAGCAACAAATTCAACGTCAACTGTAAATCGTGTACCAATGAGACCAGGAGAAGACAAAACGTCTGTTGTTGAAATATCAGAACAGGGATGGAAAGACTTAGAAACACACATTGGTTATTCGAAAGAAGATTTAACACCAATAGACGAAGCAATTGCAAAATCTGTCGAATGGTATAAAGAACATTTAGACGACTTCCCCTGGGACGAATAAAAACAATATGAAAATATCTCTTATTTCACCTATCATGTCGCTTAGTGAAGAGCTAGCGAACATGACAAAACAAATGATACACGACGTTCGTGAGGGTATGATCGATGAATGTGAGCTTATCATTATTGACAATGCGTCCACGCATGGTTCAGAATACATGAAAGAGGGAGCAGATATATATGTGAGGTTAGAAGAAAATAGAGGTTGGGGTGGTGGTATAAACGTCGGCATGAAACTTGCAACTGGAGAATATTTCGTGTTTGTTAATAATGATATAACTATAAATCAGACGGGTTGGGCTGAAAAATTGATTGGACGCTTCGAATCTAAACCAAAGATAGGCACTATATCTATGAACGGAAGCGGTGGATTCAGTGGTGCTTTTTTCGCAATCAGAAGAGAGATTTACGACAAAATCGGTGGATTCGACGAAGAGAATTTTCCATTAGGGCACGCCCAAGACTGTGACTATCTCTATCGTTTAATGTATGAAGGCTGGGATGACAACGTTCTTCTGATCGATGGTTATAGACACTATGGTCGAAAAACTTACAACCAACATCAGTTCAAAGACAAATATCTACACCACGATAATTTTGCTAAAAGCGACTTCAAGAAGAAATGGGGTTTCACTGAAAGAGAATGGGAAGCAAGAGGTCATCTAGATTGGCGAAGAAGAATAGAATTAGACCCCAGCTTGGATAGATATAACGAGTTACCTGCACCCATCTAATATGAAAAATAAACTTATCATTTCGTATGACGATCTCTGGGAAGGAAACGACCATTGGGAAGAGTTCGAAAAATTTGCACAAGAATTTCCGGATTTAAAAATAACATTCTTTGTTATAACTGGTAATTGTTCTGAAGAATTTCTGAAGAAAATAAAAAGACCTTGGTCTCAACTTGTATTTCACAGTTGGGAACATTCTGGTGCTTGGCAGCATTGGACAGTAGAAGAAACTAAAGAGTGGTTGTTGAAATTCCAAGAATATGGTTTTGAAAAAGGATTTAAAGCACCAGCTTACAAATGGTCAGATAATCATTTTAAAGCGTGCGACGAATTAGATTTTTGGACTTGCTCATCACCAACAGTGCCAGTCAGAAATAAAAAATATTGGTACACATATCCTAAAGATGGAGAAGTAATGACATATGACGATTATTATGAGTACTATGACCATCTGCAGAATAAGAATTTTTCAGAATGTTTAGATAAATTAAAAAAATTCTGTACAGAAATCAAGCCAGAGTTTAAGTTTATTTCTGAAGTCGTAAAGACACAATGAAAAACGACACAATACATATAATAGGAAACGAATTTTCAAGAGGTATAGGTCAGAGTTTAGAATGGTGGAAATATAGACTATCTCTTTACGAGCACTACACATTAAATAGTATAGTCAATCAAACTAATCAGAATTTCTATTTAATGATGTTAGTTGACTACAGATTCCCACTGAAAGAAGAACTAGAAAAAATATTGAAATGTTCGGGTCTAAAATATCTCTTAATTGATAAATCTGTAGAAGGCGATTTTGAAGATAAGATGAATACTATGCCAGATTTTAAGTACGTTTTTTCGACAAGAATTGATTCAGACGATCTATTTAGAAAAGACGCTGTTGAAGAAATTCAGTGCTTCGAATATAGTTGGAGACGAGCATTAGTGTTTCAAAAGGGATATTGTTACGATTGTATAGACAATAGATTGCAACACTACAAAGTACAATCTCCTCCCAACACGACAATAATGTATCCCAAAGATGTTTTCTTAGATGAAACTAAAAGAAGAGAATATTTAGATATACATGGACACGATCAAGTTTTTTCAGAATTAGATTCTATCGTTCTTTCAGAAAACAAGTACATGATATTGGTGCACAAACACAATAGAAGATCTGTATATGTTGTCGGAGAACAAGCGACTGAATTGGGAAGACTCACAATACCAGAAAATGAGCATGAGGACATTCTGAAAGATTTTAACATTAATAATAAAACACACAAAAAAGTATGGAAAGAGTAACAGAAGAAAACATAAACACAAAAGAATATTGGGACGGTTTCGCAAATGACGCGTACACTGAAGCAGACAGAAACAGAGGTGGTAATATTTGTCGTTTTTCGAATATAGTTGAATTTATACCACCGAATGCAAAAGTACTAGATGTGGGATGTCTGAATGGAAATCTTTATAATTTTATTCAAGAAAAACGCAGAAATATAAATTCATTCACGGGAATAGATTTATCAGAAAAGTTAATAGAATTAGCAGCTACCAGATTTCCAGAGCAAGCCTGGAAAGTAGCAGACTGTCATTCTCTGCCATTCGAAGATAACTCTTTCGATGTTGTCACTGCATTAGAAATAATAGAACATATTGAAGAGCCAGAAAAACTAATTCAAGAAATGATGAGAGTTACTCGCCCAAACGGTTCAGTTATTATAACAACGCCAAATAACAACTTTGTAAAAGATGCAGCACACATATGGTCTTATTCTACAACAGATGTCTTTAATTTATTAAGTGAAATTAGCAAGAATATACAGATAATGAAAATATGTTCGACGGATAGATATATATTGGCTAGAGCGATTATAGAATTTACTAATGATCTACCAACATAAAACATGACTACAAATAAAAAAGAATGCTTTGTCGTGGGTACGCGGCCAGACATAATAAAAATGGCACCTCTGATCAAAAAAATGAATCCGTATGTAATACATTCTGGACAACACAGAGAACTTGCAGACGAAGCATTTAAGATATTTGACATAAAACCCGATACTGATTTAGACTTAATGGAAGCGAATCAGACAATTATTAGCTTTATGGTTAAGGGAGCTTCTGCTATTAGCAGAGTAGTCGAAGAAATAAAACCCAAAAGAATATGGGTGCTTGGTGATACTATGACAGCATTGATCACGTCTTGGGTTGCATTTGCTCTCGAAATACCATTAGTACATGTCGAAGCAGGATTGCGGACACACGATAAAAGAAATCCATATCCAGAAGAAATATTTAGAGTAATGATAGACCAGATAGCTGATATAATGTTTACTCCAACAAAAACGAACACAAAGAACTTGAATAAGGAAAGAGTCACGGGAGATATTCATCAAGTAGGTAATCTTATAGTAGATGCTTTAGAAATGATAAAACCAACTCTATCAGAAAAAAGACCAATCGAAGAACCATACGTTCTAATGACAATGCATAGAAGAGAAAGCTTTCAGAAAGACATGGGTAACGTATTTGGTGCTGTCAAAGAACTTTCTAAAAAAATGAAAGTAATTTATCCGATTCACCCAAATCCAAACGTAAGAAAAGTAGCAAAGGAAATTGGTATTACTACAATAGACCCGCTGAACTACACTGACTTTCTGTGGTATTTGAAACACTGTGAATTCGTTATGACTGACTCTGGTGGAATACAAGAAGAAGTGCCATCGTTTGATAAACCGATTTTAATTTTAAGAAAAGTAACTGAGAGACAGGAAATATTAAAGAGCAAGCTGGCTTTTCTTTCTTCACTAGAAAGTAAAGATGTGTATGAAAAAGTTAGAATACTTTCTAAAATGAAAGATGTTAAGTATAATAGCAATCCGTTTGGTGATGGTAAGACAGCTGATAGAATTATAAAAATAATAGAAGAAAAATATGAATAAAACTATAGTAGTATTTGGACAGTCGAGAAGCGGTACTACTGTTCTGATGGAAATATTACATAATTTAGGTGTCAGTGTTGGTGAATTATTTATGAAAACCAAGATGAATAGAAATGGAAGTTACGAAGAGTTGGGTATAGGGAATTGTCTATGGAGACAAGAGAGGAGACTATTCCCTAGAAGTGGAGAACAAATAGCAGCAACGCGAGACAAATATGTATACGAATTACAGAATAAAAATGACTATTCAGTATTAAGAGAAGAATTTCGTAAAAAGGTCGTTGTCAGAAACAAAGTCTATGATGACTGGGCATTCAAAAATCCAGTTTTCATTCACCAGTGGAGAGTACTAACAGACTTGTTAGAGAATCCACACTTTATAATTGTAAAACGTAATTTAGAATCAAACGCTAAGTCTTTTAGCAAATGGACGGATTATTCTATAGAAGAAAGTTTAGAAATAATTAATTTTAGAAACACATTGGTCGATGCTTTCATCAAAGAAACAACATATCCAAAAATTATCGTTAACTACGAAGAATTAATAGAAAATGTTCATGAATCTATTCAAAAAATCGCAGACTTCGTCGGTAGAAAACCGACAGAAAAAGCAGAAGACTGCATCAAAAAAGAAGCGAAAAACTTCTAAATCTAAAATATGTGTAATTACCCTTACACACAATAGACCAGAGTATATCGAACGCTCTTTCGAAAGTTTATATAAAAGAGCGGGTATGAAGATAGACCATTACGTGTTTGATGACTGTTCCGATATACAAACAAAAGAGACTCTTCTAAGATTAAAACAAAAATACGACTTCAATCTGTTCTTGAACAAAGAAAGAGTTGGTATTTTCAAACGTCTATATCTATCTTTATTTAACATTCCTCTAGACTACGATTATTATGTTAAATTTGACAGTGATGTAGAAATATTAAGTGATAATTTCTTTCCAGAAATATTAGACGTATTTAATTATCCAGAAAAAGTCAGTGGTACTATGCCAAGAATCGAAGGTGTACGAAATGTAGATAGATATGATACAACAATACAGTTTTATGCTGGACATGCTATAAAATATGATGCAGCAGCAACTTCTGGTTGTTGTATGGTTTTTACTAACAAAATATTTAATTCTTTTCCACGAAAAACTCTCGAAGAATTAAAAATACTCGAAGACAAATGGGGAGTTGATTCTGTATTATATGATCATGCACAAAAAGTAGGAAAGTTTATTGCAGTCGAAGACTTAAGTGTGTATCACATAGATAACGCTTATGGACAAAGAAGAGTCAACAATTCTTATTTTACGGATAGGAAAAGATGGAATATAATAGATAATGACGAGGTATGGTTTATGAAAGTATCAGAATTGATTGCTCCGCAGTATTTAGATAGAGTAACATTTGATAAAGTGAAGAGATCGTCCACTAATTTTGAAGAGTTCATTATTAATTGTAAACAGTATCTGGAAGACAAAGATGGGTTTGAAATAATAATGGACGACGAAGACAAACAAATGAAAAAAGAAGACAAAAAACCAGTATATCTCAAAAAGATGTATAAAGTAACGTCTCCACTTAATTTTGGTAAAGACCCACATATGACGCATGGGACTTTTAAGTATTTTTCACAAATACCCAAATGGGCAATAAACAATGTAAAAGTAGTGATTGAAACAGAAGACGTACCAGTAGACAAAGATACTGAAGAAGTCAAGACAAAGGGGAAAAGAAAACAAAAGGACATAACGTTACATATTTCGGAAAAAAATGGTAAAATTAAAAGGAATTGTGCTAAATGTGAATATGAAACATACAGCGAGAAATGGTTAGAGAGGCACATTCAGAAAAAACACAGTTAAGCCCTACAATTAGATAAGAGGTCGGCCTAATTGTATTAGAAACATTAATATTAAGCTTCTTTAAAGAATATGCGAGTAAAAGTAAAATTTATAACACCAATGATGAAGAACGGCAAGTTAAGAAAGCCAGGAGACGTTCTTGAAATTGACGCATCGTCAGCAGCACTTCTTGCATCGAAAGATTGCGTAGAAATTCCTGGATATACTGTTAAGAAAGTAACGAGAGAAGTCGTTGTAGACGCACTTATTCCAAACGAAGAAGCTGACAAGTAAATATGATTAATTCAACAAAAACAGATAGAACACTGATGAAGGGTCACATTAAGATCGAATTGTTCGACGAAGAAGGAAATCTTAAAAGCATCGTTGAGAAAGATAACACGTTCATGGCAGTAGGAGATGCTCACGTAGCAGACCAGTTAGACGTTTCACCAGATGAAGCAGCAATGGGGTTTATGTCCGTTGGTACTGGTTCAACTGCATTCACAACTGCAAGTACTACTCTAAACTCAGAAATTGACAAGAACGCGTTGAACAGCTCTTATCCGGACCAAGCTATCGGCGCAGCTGACAATGATATTGTCTACAAAGCAAACTGGGCAGCAGGCGACGCAACTGGAGCGATCACTGAAGCTGGTATCTTCAACTCCTCAGTAACTGACGCGGGAACAATGCTTGCAGCTTCAACCTTTTCTGTTATTAACAAAGGTGCGAGCGACACATTGACAATCACTTGGACAGTTACGGTCGGAGCTAGCTAATCACTCTTGTCGTGTATCTATACGGTACATTACTTGCGTAGTTGGCTGTTCGAACAGCTACCTAACACATCCTCGATTTGGGTACTCAAGCCTCTCTCAAAGTACCGAAGTCGGGGTAGAGAGGTCGTGTTAGTAAAAACAGTTTAATGTTTATAACATGCAAAATAAAAAAATAAAAATTACAATTGGGGTTCCTAACTCTAATGAATATCTGCATCGTCGATTTGTGCAAAGTCTGATGAGTCTTCAATATCCGATAAACGCGGAAATTGATTTCAACATGATATTCGGTTACCAACTCCCATTTGCAAGAAATAGAATAGTGCAAGAAGCAATGAAGAATGGATCAGACTATATCTTTTTCATTGATGCCGATATGGTGTTTCCAGCAGACATGCTTACTAGATTATTAAAGCACGACGTACCGATGGTAAATGCTTTAGCTTTTAGAAGAATCAAACCACACTACCCTTGTATTTTCAAATGGAACGAAAAAGAAGGATGTTATGAAACATCAGCATACACAAAAGGATTATTAGAAGTAGACGCGACTGGAATGCCCGCACATTTAATACACATAGATGTATTTAGAAAAATGAAGCAACCTTGGTATTATTACAGAGATCATCAGTTTTCGTCAGACTTGACTTTTTGTGAAAATGCAAAAAAACTTGGATATAAAATTTTAATTGACACAGACTTAAAAATTGGTCACATTGGAGAAGAAATTGTTATAACAGAAGAATTTTACTTCAACCACTTAAGCCCAGAGGCAAAGGAAGAGTGGAATAAAGACATGAGAGAGCATCTTAAAAGTCAGCGTGCCGATTTTAAAGAAAATAATCCAAGTCATGAAAAAAATATACCTTTCAATACTTAACGAGGGATGGATTCGTTCAGAACTCGCGATAAAACTACCAAGATGGCTAGATGAAGTAAGACAGAGATATACTGTCCACTTCGAGTCATCTTTTTTGAGACCAATCGCCCACAATAGGAATACTATTGTGAAGCGTTTTTTAGAATCAGACAGCGATTACTTATTACAGATTGATTCTGATAATGTACCACCTAAAAATCCACTAGAATTGGCTGATCTAAACAAAGACATAGTTAGTTGTCCAGTTTGGATATATCAAGAAAAACCAATTCTAAACATATACAGAGAAAAGGACGATTATTTAGTGCCAGTAGACCCTAACGAGCATTCAGGCTTAATCGAAGTTGATGCTACGGGAACTGGCGTTTTATTATGCTCTAGAAGCGCTCTAGAACCCTTGGAGAGACC
>JANBVJ010000011.1 GCA_024239055.1 Patescibacteria group bacterium
GCTGATCACAGCGGTCATACAGCCATACAAAATCACGCCCCGAGTACATTAGCCGCATCAAAAACTTCCACGCCTTTCGTTTCACCCCGTCTTCCTCACCGGTGACCTCAAAAAAATCAACCTGGGCGCAGTCTCCCGGACGATAAACTAGTGGGATGTACACCTCCATACATTTCCGCTTTTTTTTAGAAGATATTCCCGCACCGTAGTGATTCCTACCTGGTAATCTTCTTCTACCAACTGCCGGTGTACTCGGGTTCCGGTAACGCGCTGCTTTGGAGTGGTTCTTAATTTCCACTCCTCAAGAATCTCTTCGATCCTTGGCACCACCTTATCCGTTACAGGTTTTTCCCGGGACTTTGTTTGCCGTCGTTCCGGCTCACTGATTTCCAGGTACTTACGTACCGTATTGCGGCTCACTTCCATTTCACGAGCCACCGCTCGTATCGAGAGACCTTCTACAAGCACTTTGTGTCTGATAACATTGACTTGATCCATCCTTAGCATCCTTTTCTCCGGTAGCTTAGAGATTCTTCAACCTTAAAGTTATCGGAGATTGTTCTAAGGGTGGGTCACTTTTTAAGCGTTGGATGGGTCAATTTCTGAGCGGTGTGTACAAATGATGTTGCAACAAAAATACTTGAAACTATACATTCAGATATAAATAAAGCATTAATTCTTGATTCCGGATATTTGGAATTTGAATTTATTGGAGAAAAACCATATCTGGGTGAAAAATCATTTACAAGAGGGTCTAATTGTACATCGATTGATGCTGTAATGTATGGCCAAGATAATAATAAAAAGAAAATATTATTTTTAATAGAATGGAAATATACAGAGGAATACTCTATAGAGAATAAATATATACTAGAACGTTCGTCCATATACGATAAACTAATATTAAGTAATAATTCTCCTTTTAAGGAAATAGATCCTAAAGTTTTATATTATGAACCTTTCTACCAAATGATGCGACAAACGTTATTGGGTTGCAAATTAAAAGAAAATAAAGATCATAAATGCGATGATTACATCCATGTTCATGTTATACCTGATGAAAATATTGAATTAAGAAACAAAATAACATCTCCAGGACTTAGAGGATCTGATATTTCTGAAGCATGGAAATCAACTCTGAAAAATCCATATAAATATAAAACATTATCGCCAATGAAACTGATCGAACCTTGTAGTAATTTAGAAGATACAAACTCTATAATTTCGTATCTAAAAAGGCGATATTGGTAGAAATAATATCACCGTATAACCTGACGCTGGAGTAGACTTCGAGATGTATACCGGAAACAGTGGCTTTAAACTGATAAACTGTCACTGCTCTTGCCTCGACGAAGCTACTCAGCTTAATGTTAGGCTGCTGAGAGCGTTGCTAATTCATAAGCAATTGCAAATTAGGCGTTTGACAAATAAGAATATACGTACTACCCTTTTCCTTTGACCAATGAAAAATTCCCTAGAAAAAGTCATTTTGGAGGCAAAAAAAACAAAAAATGTCTATACCTGAATACATAGCATCACAACTACGGAAACCGAACGGTTTTATTGGCAGAGTACTAATATCTCGAATTCTGAATAAGGCCAATGCCAAAATGAACAATGTGACACTTTCTTCACTTGAACTCAAAGATTCTGACCGAGTTCTTGAAGTAGGCTTTGGAGGGGGTGCTCTCCTAACCGAAATGGCAAGGCTCAAATCTAAAGCGGTATTTTATGGAGCTGACTTTTCCCAAGATATGGTTGCACTTTGCCAAAAAAGGATGCATGGACTCATTTCAGAAGGTAGACTTAAATTGGATTGTGCTAGTGTAGAGAACCTTCCCTATGAAACAGAAACATTCACCAAAATCTGTAGTGTAAATACAATCTATTTTTGGGAAGACTGTAATGAGGCAATAAAAGAATTAAAACGAGTGCTAAAGAAAAATGGGATTTTAGTTCTTACTTTTGGTGACAAAGTATCGATGAGTGAGCAAACAGTTACAAATCATGGATTCAATCTATACACATCTTTAGAAGTGCAACAGGTCATGGAGGAAGAAGGGTTTACAAATATACAAATCAAACAAGGGCAAGACAGCTCAGGTAGTTTTTATTCACTAACTGGAGCAAAATAGAGGGGCAGCCTAACAAGAAATTGCAGCAGTCAACCCCTTTGACACGGGTTTTGCAGTGGGAAAAAGGTCATTTTAATACTGGATTATAATAATCAAATGCGTCTGGCCATAGTAAAAATGATAAAGCAAAACCCGCGCCAAGCCTACCGATGGTCGGCGTCGGGGTTGCTGCTGAATTAAGCGTTATGTGTAGTATAGCCGAGCAAGAGGGTTGCTTATGTCAAAAAAACGCATAATCACTCTGGGAATCGAAATACCTGGTTCTGATGCGAAGCATGTTGGTCTTGATTCAGAAATTTCACTTCTTGATTATGACGTTATAATCATTGATCCAGTTATATATGAGTTCTACGGATACAGATACGAGGATTACCAAGGCAAGCCATGCTTAGATGATACAAACTCTTTTAGGTTGAAGGAGCATCTTGAGCATTGGAGAAGGGAAATATTCGAAGCTATTAGGGCCGGGAAAAATGTTTTTTTCTTCCTAAACGAAAAGCAAGAAGTATTTATTGCTACCGGTGAAAAAAGCTTTTCTGGTACTGGAAGAAATAGACAAACCATCAGACACGTTACTTTAATCTCAAATTATGCAATTGTCCCTGACGGTATTAGCGTAACAAATTCTAAAGGTTCTACAATGGCTCTTGTTGGCAAAGACTGTGTCCTAGCCCCTTATTGGTCCTCAGTAGGGGAAATATCAGAATTCAGAGTCCTTTTAGATGAAGAAGACTTGAAGCCTATCGTGCAGACAAAAACTGGAGGAAAAACCGTTGGTGCAGTATTACGCTATGAGAATGCTGGCGGAAGCTTGATTTTATTGCCATACATTGATTTCCAGATTGAGAAGTATACTTATGAAAATGAGGAAGACGGAGAGATGTATTGGAATGATGAAGCAATTGCATTTGGAAAAAAGCTAATCGGTTCAATATGTGCAGTCGATGAGGCAATCAAATCATCTACAGGATTATCACCTATACCTGACTGGCTACGGCAGGATATGTATTTGCTACCGAATGAAAGAAAGATTAGAAACAGGCTGGCTGGCATAATGTCGAAGATGGAAGATCTGCAGAAGCAAAAGGAAAAATGCGAACAGGAAATCGCAGAGGAATCTATTCTAAAACGGCTTATATATGAGAATGGTAAACCGCTGGAGTCAGCTGTCCATATTGCGCTAGAGCTGATTGGATTTAATGTATCTCGATTCGAGAATGCCGAGTCCGAATTTGACGTTGTATTTGAAAGCAAAGAAGGTCGTCTTATTGGTGAAGTGGAAGGGAAAGACAATAAGCCCATAAATATTAGTAAACTTCGTCAGCTGGAGATGAATATCCATGAAGACTTTGCCAGAGACGATGTGGAAAAAATGGCTAAGGGCGTACTCATTGGAAATGCTTATCGACTTCAAGAACCTGGGGAAAGAGGAGATTTCTTTACTGATAAGTGCCTAACTGCTTCGGCCAGAAACAGTATAGCCTTAATTAGCTCGCTTGATCTATTCTACGTCGCGAAATACCTTTCGGGAAACAGTGATAAGCAATTTGCTAAGAAATGTAGACAAACGATATTTTCAACAATTGGACTGATCATACTCCCAGATATACCGGAAGCAAAGGAAGAAAGTGAATCTATCACTGAGGACTTGGAAGACACATAACATGTCGCTGCACAGAGACGTCTTCTCGGCGCTATCGCGCCTCCGAGGGCGCTCGTGAGCTCAGCGTTATATGGCGCAGATAAATGTCATAACCTATTGCTACAGCGTAGACCAAGGGAGGCAAAATGGCGATAGATATGCCCCTATGGATTACAATACTATCGGCTGCAACCGGTTGGTTAGCTGCTGCTGTCTCCATCTATAGCGCGGTATCTTCTTCGCGAAGCGCAAAGTTATCGCGATTAGAGGCTGAACACAAACACCCGCATTTGGCAACCTACATTTCTGACGCATTTGTGAAGCATCGCACTGCTGAAGCCGACCGTATCTTTGCGTATTGCTTACTTGTCAGCAACCATTCGGATACGGATAACAGCTTATCCCGCCTGGCCCTCGTTGTAAGCTACCGTAGACCGGATAGCGGACCTTACTCAGCAGAATATGCCTATGACCAGACACTCGCGCCAGCTTTCGAGCATATGAGCCTTCATGCCTTGCAACTACCGAGTCCAATTCCCGCCCATCAGAGCATATCAGATTGGGCCTTTTTCAAGATAAAAGATGTGGACTTTGCTGACGCAATAATCGATTCTTTCACCTTGAGGGCCTATGATACACATTCCAAGACATTTGAACTTGGATCCGTAGTCGTGAGAGAGATTCTAGATGAAAAAGAACTGGCATCGAGAAAAGATTGAGCTACTAAGCGCCACTGAACGCATTCCACTGTATGTGGTTGCGGATTCAGCTATCGCCCGGCGCGGATTGGCCGAAGGACGGCTCATTCCCCTAGTTATTGTGGACACAGCCAGTAGACCAGACATCGAGGAACTAGCTAGAGTGCACGAGGCAATCGGTCCCGGCGATGTCATAAGTAGCTGGGCCTCTTTTAGCCGTAATCACGATCCACTCTACCTCATCTTAAAATTCACTCGACCTTCGCGGTGCGTGCTCATGATTCACTTTGACCTCAGTAAACAGTATTCGCTTATTGATTTTATAGTCCGGGCGCAAGCGTTGTACATTCAACCAGGACGTCCTGGAGACAAGATAACTAATTCATTGGAAAGGCCGAGACTAATAGTGGAGGTTCCTGACATGGGTTTCTCAAATGACTGGGACATTATGCTTCTGGCAGTTCTTACAAAGAAACTGCGGACGCAGGGACTTTCTCGTCAACGAGCAAGAGCTGACGCTCGCGAACTAATTCTCAAATGGCGCACACTTTCAGATTTTAGAATGGGGATATGACTGATTTATTATTTCGACCTCAAAAAAACTGCGCGTCATATAACCTTTAGTTGGACCCGACTGCGGAGCTTCCCTTGAGCACGGTCGGCCGCATGACGTGTACTGTCAGTGAATGTTGACGCGGCGCGGCGGGTCAACTCATCGTTCTGTGTATGATAGGAGAATAAAATGGAAGTTTTTCCGAAAGAAATAATTGAAAAATTAAAATATTATATTTATTTATATTCAGATCCAAGAGATGATAAAATATTTTACGTCGGAAAAGGAAAAAACAATAGAGTATTTCAACATTTAAAAGATATATCTGAAAAAGAAAAAGTAATAAAGATTCAAGAACTCATTAATATTAGATTAGAACCTAAAATAGAAATATTAGTACATGGTATTTCTGATGAATACACTGCGAAAAAAATTGAAGCTTCTATTATAGACTTATTAGAAAAGGATAAACTTACAAATATTAATAATGGATATGAATCGTCTGAATTTGGTAGAATGAATATTGAACAAGTATTATCATTATATAGTTCCAAAAAAGTAAAAATATCTGATAATCATAAAATCATATTAATTCGAATAAATAAAACTTTCAGATATTCTTTAAGTCCAATAGAACTCTATGATATTACTCGATCTGCATGGAAAATTGATCCAAAAAAACATCAGCCAGAATATGCATTTGCCGTATATAATTCATTAGTTCAAGAAGTATATAAAATAACAACTTGGTTACCAGATAGCTCAACATTTAAAGCTAAAAAAAATAAAGACAGTAATGAAAAAAGACCAGAAAGATATGAATTTGTTGGAATAATAGCAGATAAAGAAATAAGGGGAGAATATAGATTTAAGAATATTGATTCGTATTTTAAAAAAGGAAATCAAAATCCAATAATGTATGTAAATTGTTGAAAAACGATAATGAAAATATATATATTTAAAAGAAATCATACACAGAACATGGCTTTTGGAGCAGACTTCGAGACTGATACCGGTAACAGTGGCTCTATGCGGATAAACTGTCACTGCCCTTTTAATCGGCGAAGCAGCTCAAAAGATTGTTAGTTTGCCATGAGAAGCTTCATTCAAATATTATCCAACGAGTCATTTATAGAAAACCTTTTAGTCTCGCATTTTCTTGTCAAGCATAGTTTTCAGGTGTAAAATAGAAAAAAGGAGTGAAAAATGGAAGAACTAGAGATTGGTAAAGCAAGAGCATATTACAATACTGCTGGCACTAGAATACTAAAATACCAGTTAGAGATGGTGCATAAAGGACTAAACGAATATAAAGTAATTTCCGCTCCAGAATTGTATATGCTTGAAAACAAGGTTCAAATCCAGGCAGATAAGTGGAATACAAAATGGCAATCTCTTTTGGAAAAACAAAGAATAGTTGAACAAAAGGAAGCGAATATTGAAGAAGCAACAGAACGTACTGAAGAAGCAATCAATAGATTACATCAAATAGACAATCTCCTTCTATACACACTGGATATTGATGACACAATAGACTGGGATACGCTAAAAAGGCATGATTGCTTTCCAGAGCCTAAACCGGCTATGCAGGTGAAAGTAGAGTACCCCAAAAAACCAACAGAAGACGATGAAGAATATCAACCAGTATACAGATTTATTGACAAATTATCAAAGAAAAGACGGTTAAAGAAAAAGAAGAAACTACAAGAACAATTTCAAGTTGACTTAGAAAATTGGAACAAAGAGAAACTCACAATAGATCGAAAGAACCTTGAAATACAAAAAGAATATAACAACGCTATAACTACATGGGAAAAGGAAAATGAAATCTTCTTAAAAAAGAAAGATGAATATAACCAAGGAATAGAATTGCTAAAGGAAAAGTATAGGCAAAATGACCCTACCGCAACGATAGAGTATTGCGAAATGGTACTAAACAACTCTCAATGCCCCGAGTCTTTTCCTAGGAATTTTGAATTTGATTATAACCCCGAAACAAAGATACTAATTGTAGAATACTCATTGCCACCTATCGAATGTTTTCCGACTCTTAAGGAGGTTAAATACCTTGTTTCAAAAAAAGAGCTAAAGGAGACTTACATATCAGAATCAGAATTGAACAAAATGTTTGATAGCACGATGTACAAGATAGCACTGAGAACATTGCATGAACTATTTGAAGCCGATAAATCTAACGCATTGCAGGCGATTTCATTTAATGGGTGGATAAATTCAATCAACAAAGCCACTGGTATACGAGAAAACACCTGTATATTGAGTATTCTGGCCAAAAAAGAGGAATTCATGGAGTTGGATTTGGCAAATGTTGATCCTAAACTTTGTTTCAAAAATTTAAAAGGAGTAGGAAGCAGCAAATTGAGTGGCATAACTCCCATAAAGCCAATTCTCAAAATCGATAAGAGTGACAAGCGGTTTGTGGATGCGTATACAGTTGTAGCTGACCTCGATGAAACCTCGAATCTAGCAGCGATGGATTGGGAAGACTTTGAACATCTTATACGCGAATTATTTGAAAAGGAATTTGCCTCCGGTGGAGGCGAAGTAAAGGTAACACAAGCTAGTCGCGATGGTGGCGTTGATGCAATAGCATTTGATCCAGATCCCATTCGTGGTGGTAAAATTGTTATACAGGCAAAAAGGTATACAAATGTTGTAGGAGTCTCTGCGGTCCGTGATTTGTATGGAACCGTCGTGAATGAAGGTGCTATTAAGGGAATTCTTGTCACAACAGCGGATTATGGTCCTGATGCGTATGATTTCGCTAAGAGTAAACCAATTACGCTTCTTAATGGTTCCAATTTACTGCATTTATTAGAAAGGCACGGCCATAAGTGTAGAATTGATCTGAAAGAAGCAAAAATAATTTTATCTGAAAAATAAGTAGTCTTTTTTCATGTCTAGATTGAAAAATGGCAAACTAACAAGACGGTGCACTTGACTCCTTCTTTGCTCCCTTTGGTCGCTACGAATGAGCAAGTGACCTTTGCCGTTAGGTTTCACAAACTTATAGGATAGATTGTAGTGAACTATATTGAAAATGACCAAATCATAGTAAATTAGGAGGAAACTCATGAAAGCGATTGTATGCACAAAATACGGATCACCTGATGTTCTTCAGCTCAAAGAGGTAGAAAAACCTAATCCCAAGGACAATGAAGTACTGATAAAAGTTCATGCGACATCAGTTACAGCTGCGGATGTGAAACTCCGAAGTTTTAACATCCCTCCCTTGTTCTGGCTCCCCATGGGAATAATGCTCGGTTTTAAAAAGCCAAGAAGTCCAATTCTTGGAATGGAACTCGCCGGGGAAATTGAAGCAGTAGGCAAAGATGTAAAACGATTTAGGCAAGGTGACCAGGTTTTTGCACCTACTGGGTTGGCGGGTTTTGGTTCTTATGCTGAGTACAAATGTCTGGAAGAAGATAAGACACTGGCAATTAAACCAGCCAATATGACCTATGAGGAAGCAGCATCTGTTCCTATTGGGGCAATAACTGCATTGCATTTTCTGAGACAGGCAAATATACAGAGCGGACAAAAAGTGCTTATCTATGGCGCTTCCGGAAGTATGGGTACTTATGCAGTACAGCTTGCCAAATACTATGGGGCTGAAGTGACCGGGGTATGCAGTACCACAAATTTAGAAATGGTGAAATCGCTGGGAGCTGATAAGGTCATTGACTACACGAAAGAGGATTTTG
>JANBVJ010000012.1 GCA_024239055.1 Patescibacteria group bacterium
TAAAAGCAGAAGACTCAAGACCTGCTATATACAGACATAAAGATTTTGCCGCTGATCATGGTGATTATGGTGATTATATGACTGCTGGTTTTGGAGTAATAACAGATAGAATACAGGCTTTCGAAACAGATGGCTTTCAACTAGGGACATCTAATGTAGTAAACAATGATACAACTATATATAATTATGTAGCTATGAAATCTAATACTACTATGTTTCAGCAGGGACAATTTGCTGGCACTGGTCTTGATAACAAGAACATAAGTGGAGTTGGATTTCGACCCAATTTTGTCATTGTTAAAAACTCAACACCAGGTGGTTCTCCAAACTTTTTTACGTTAGAAGGTATTTTTGTTACTGACACTACTGCTGCTACTAAATCACATCAGTTTGGGTCAACTAACAATTTAACAGATAGAATACAGGAAATACAAACAGATGGATTTCAAGTGGGTACTGATGACACTGTAAACAAAGATACAGAAACTATTTATTGGATGGCGTGGAAGTCAACGTATGTTTCTCAACCATTGACAGACTCGTTATCTGTAGCCGAAAATAATAAAAAGACTCCAACTAGAATTGATACTGATAGTCTGCAATTGAGCGAGTCTAATTTCTCTTCTTATGTTAAAAATGCGTTAGCTTCTATAAATCTGTCTATTACAAATAAAAGTGATATTGGTAGAAGTGATACTGATTCTTTATCTATGACAGAGAACATAGAACTTATATCTGTATATCAGCGGGCTCTATCAGAGGCACTTTCTTTTACTGAGAATTTCAAAAAAGAAACAATATTGAAGAAACTGAATAGTATTTCTGTAGGTGAAACACAAATCAAAGAAATCGAAAAAACGTCTACAGATATTGCGTCTTTAATTGATACTGTCTCATTGGGTTCAGCAATAGAAAAAAGCGATGTCGTATCCCTTGCAGAATTAATACTAAAAGAAGCAAAACTAAGTTTCACAGAATCACTTAATTTAGCAGAAACCCTACTAGTCACGTCTACTTTTGAGAAAAATGTCGCAGAAATACTTACTATTCTAGAAACACTTCAAACAGAGAATACTTTTAGAAGAGCTCTATTTGAAACACTAAACATATTAGAGATTCTAGAAAAAGAAATACAGAAAATATTCACTAATACTATAACAACTTCCGAAGATAGAGTCTTTGAAATAAATGTACTGAATACAGAAAACTTAGCATTATCAGAATTTTTAACACACACAATTGGACTAACGAAAGAAGAATCTGTAGCACTTATAGAAATTTCTAATAGAGAAAGCATAATAGAAAGACAATTTTCCGAAACGCTTCAAATCGCTGAAGTTGTTTCCTTTGTTTCTGTCTTTGAGAAAAATTTTATTAAGAACTTAATAATTACTGAAGTGCTTTCTAAAGAAGCAGAAATACCAATATTAGATAGTGTAGCAATAGTTGATAATTTCGTATCAGAATCTGGTACTGACGTCGATCCGGTAGAAAATATCAGCATCGCAGAAAAACTTTCATTTGTTTCTAATATTTCTAAAGAAGAATCTTTGTCTCTTGTCGAGACATTGTCTAAAGAATTTTCTGCAGAAAGAACACTTGTTGAAAGTTTAAATATTATAGAGCAAATCACTAAAGACTCTTCATATAGTAGAACAGAATCTCTACCTATTTCAGAAGAAATCAAAAAGAGTTATGGAGTGGTATTTATAGATACAGTAATAGCAACCGAAGTGTTCAAGAAATTCATAGGTTTGACAAATACTGATTCTCTTGTTATCTCTGAAAATCTACTGAAAGATATAAGTCTTCTATCTTTTGCAGAATCAGTAGAGATAGCAGAAAGCTCTTCAATTATACGTGGTAGAAACGAAGCACCAGTCGATCAAATAGCAATCGCAGAAGAATTAGACGCTGTTAGAACGTTTAATAAAGATCTCTTAGACGCTATAGCATTACTGGATAACATGGAAATCAGTACAGAAAAAAGAAAAGATGTAACAATTATCATAACAGATCAAACAGTACCAGGTTTTGGTACAACGCGTACTGATGAATTTAGCATTAGCGAAGAGTTTTCAAGAAACGTTTTTATAGGTATAATAGAACTAGAGGGGATAGCAGAAACTTTAGTAAAAGATTACGGCTTAACAGTCATCGATTCTTTGGCAATAACTGAACAAATCAAAGAATCTGGTCAAGTAGAACCTCTCAAACGCAAGACATATTTGTTCACGAAAGGTAATAAATCATATTTATTCCATCGTATAAGAAGATAATTTATATATGCAAATACTTATAGCACCATTAGAAGATATAGTATTAGGTGAAAAAACATTCTTTTCAGCTGACGAAGCGATTGGTCAGACTGTTATTTCTGTTGAAAATAACCAGGGCTTAGCAGCAAATGATTATGTTATATTAGGAATTATCGGAAACGAAATGGCAGAGTTACTTAAGATTGATTCTGTTAATGTGAATGGTAAAGAAATAACTCTTTCATCAGCTACATTGCACGAACATCTACGTGGTGCAGTAATACAAAAAATAAGATATAATCAACGTAAGTTTTATAGAAGCACCTCAGAATCGGGCACTTTCACCCATCTTTCGACAGAAGGTTCTCCGGTTGATATAGAAGTAGATAATCCAGAAGGCACTGAATTCGAAGATTCAACAGGTTCATCTACATCATGGTACAAAGCAACATATTTTAATTCGACAACATCTAATGAATCTTCTACAGATGACGCTGTCGCAGTACAGGCGGGAGACGCTGAACACTATACTTCAATATTTAAAATTAAAGAAGAAGCGGGTTTTAAAAACAATCCACATATTGGTATTGAGATAGTTGATAGATATAGAACAGAAGCTGAAGCTCAAGCAGATGGAGCTGTAGTTGGTAAATACCAGCTTCCATTTTCATCACAACCCAAAATATTTCAACAAATTGTTACCCTTTTATCAGCGGGTTTGCTACTTTCGAAAGAATATGGTATGGAAGCAGATGTTGAAATATCTAAGACAGGACAACGTAAAATAGAAAGAGCAGAAGATCTATTACAAAAAATACGCGATGATAAATTGCTATTAATTGGTGAAGATGGTACAGAATTATCAAAAAGAACAGACGTCATGGCATCAAGTAGTAATGTGTTCGATGCAGATGTAGCAGACAAAGGCGAGATGTTTAATTTGGGTGATGAACACTTCAAACTGACAGACCCAACAGACGCACTGGCTGATTCAAGACGTAAGACAACAACAGCCACAGGTTTTAAATAAAATATTATGCCAGCAAATATTAAAATAACAGTAAGAGGTGCAAAACAAACATCTGGTGTTCTAAGAAAAATATCTACAGAATTTAAAAATACAGCTGTACCGTTAGATAGATCTTCTAAAAAATATTTGAACGCAATTTCTGCTAACTACAGAGACGAAGGACGGACATTCGGTGAAGCATGGGCACCATTAAGTGCAGCAACTATAGCAATTAAAACGGCTTTGAAAAAACAGGGTAAAGCAATAGCAATTAAAAAACCATTAGTCAGAACGGGGTTGATGAGAAGAAGTTTTGGTTTTGAATTAGCAGGTCTTAATTTTTCGAGAATATTTAACACTCAAACATATGCACAAATACATCAAGAAGGAGGGGCTGCTGATTTCAATGGTCGTAAAGTCACAATCCCAAAGAGAGTCCTAGCAGCAGTTGATACTGCTAGAATAAATATGGTTGGAGTAACGTTCGAAAACTGGATACAGGAACTAATTACCAAACATAAAGCAGGTAAAAGATAATGAAAAAATCAATAAATCTTTTGAAGATACAGCTACAAGCAGAAATGGAAGGAAAAGTAAAAGCTTTCTATGTTGGAGATCCTTGGATAATTCCATCTTCTCTACTTCCGTGTATAATGTTAAATCCCATAAAAACAGAAACAAATATATTAGATAATCAGAGGGATTCGCACATACATCACATAGAAGTATCTTTAATTGTTGACGCTAGACAATATTTTGATGCTACACCAGAAAAAATGGTCGGCACAGAATTTCTAATGGAAACAATGGAAGGTGAAGATTCTGCAGGTAGCATAGATACTCCAACGATACTTGGTATCTTAAGAAGAAATCTTGATTTAGGGTCGAACAGAACGATTCAAAATATATCAACGATCGATTATACTGTGAGAAGAAGAACTGAAGAATTAATTACACTTGAATCAGTAGCAGCATTACAAATAGAGTATATAATTAATAGAGCTTAACATTATGGGACAATTTAGATGCAGGAAATGCAGACAATTGCAATTCAAACATAAAGTGAAAGGACAAAGAGTTGAAATAGAAGTCAAATGCTATGCGTGTAATCATTTCAACTATTTTACAGTTTGGCTCTCTAAAATATTAGGAGAGATTAAAGGTAAACACAAACATGAAAAAAGTAATAAATAACAATAGATCTCGGTTGGTCTTCCCAAAGTATGATTTAGTAATAGAGCCAGATGAAATCAAGGAAGTGACAGAAGAACAATTTGAAGGTATTTTAGGAAATGCCTCAATTGAAGAAGTGTTGCATGAAAGTTTGAAGATAGAAGAAAAAGAAAAGAAAGAACAAAAGACTACGGAAGACAAATCGTTTAATCATAACAAAGGTCGAAAAAAGAAAAATTATTAATCATTAATTATTAAGTAACTAGTATGACAGTAAAACTAGGTAGAGAACCATTTTTAGGTGTCGGTATTGAATCAACAGCGGGTACTGCAGTAGCAGCATCCAAGTATCTTCCGTTTGTGACTTGTACTATACGAGGTATGCAGGAACCAATAGCAGATGAAGCAGCAAAAGGAGTCAGAGAAAAAGTATGGGGCGCAATAACAGGACAAAAACATGGAGAGGGAGACGTAGAAATATATGCAGACGTAGAAAATGCAGCTCTTCTTCTTTATCCAGCTCTTGGTAGTATTTCTTCAGGCACAGCATCTGGAGAAGCTTCAGTATATGAGCACACGATAACAAGAAAGGCAAGCAACCCGCCAAAGACAGTAACTCTAATTTACAACGATACACAAGACACTAGAAAATATCCTTACTCTACAATAAACAACTTAGAACTAAACGTTGCCGATGGTCTTGCAACAATTTCTGCTAACTTTATGTCTAAATTCCCTTCGTCTGGTACTGGCTCACAAGCCATAACAGAAGAAAGAGTACTAGCTTTCAAAGACTACACAGTCAAGTTTGGAAGTGGTGCTACAGGAACAGCGGCATTAACAGACGCAGATGGAGCAAGTGTTACAGCAATAAGTAGTTTTACATTGCGAATTAATAATAATGCTGAGGTACAGTACCTTAGTGGCGATAATGATGCAGCTCAGATTTCAATGGGTCAATTAGAAATAGACGGTGAATTCGTTCTATTCTACGAAAGCACAGCTGATAGAGTTCATTATGAAACATTGCTAGACGGATCAAATGCAGTAAGAGCAATGGTTATTTCGTTCACTGGGGATAGTATTGGTAGCGCTGAGACAGAAGAGATACAAATTAGAATACCTAACTTCCACTTAAGTGAAAGAGGTGTGGACACAGCTACAGCTGGATTTATTACAGAAAACCCTACATTCGTTGCACAATACGATCCAACTGAAACCAAAAGCATTGAAATTATAATAACTAACCAAACGGCTAGTTACTAATCGCGATCGAGACAGGTAAAAATACCAATGTCCAATTCGTATTTGCTTTTCTCGGTCGAAAAGCACTATGAAAAAAACTAAGCTATTCGACACAAGAAAAACCATAAAAATCGCACTACCCTCTTTCCCTGATTCAGAAGTAGAGCTTTGGGATGGTTTGCTAACATCTGAGTTTGAAGTATTATCAAACTTAGAGAAAGACTACGACAGAGGAATCGAAACACTTCGATTTCTTATCAAAGCGTGGTCTTTTGTTGATGAGAAAGATGAGACTTTAGATGTAACAAAAGAAACACTAGGCAAACTACCAGCCAGAGATTTTACTTTTATGATGGAACAAGTTGGCGATATAATGGAAACAATGACTGAAAAAAAAGAAGTGAGCTCCAAAGAGTAATCGTATCTTTTAGTTCAAAGAAGGTACGCTCAGACGATCTAGGAAAATTCTTTATGCTAAGGAGCTTTTGGCAGAATTTAGGTATGACATATAATGATATAGAAAAGTTGCCATTATACACTACAGAAATGTTAACAGAAATAATGAACTTAGAAGATAGTTTCCAGAACAGAGAGATAAGAACTAAATCAACAAACACACATGGCAAAAACAATTCTAATAGAATTAAAAGCAGAGGATAAAGCTTCAGCTAAAATAAAGAAAGTAGAAAAGTCAGTAACGTCTTTGGGGCGCAAGGCATCAACATCGATGAAGCCAGCTGTAAAGTCTACTCAAGATGTTCAAGTAGCATTGAATAGAATGGGTAACAAATTCCGATTCATGACTATTGCTTTTGGCGCATTAGCAATAGGTGCTATCAGTCTAGTAAAAGGTTTCATTGACTCTGCTAGAGAAATGGAAGCAGCAACTCTAAGAGTTGGTGTGTTTGCAGTGTCAACAGGACAAAGCATGGATAAGGCACAAGCTTCTGCACTTAACTTGGCTAAAACTGGTCTTGTTTCTGTTACTGAAGCATCTAACTCTTTGTCTAACTTGCTTGCTACGGGATTAAATATAGATACAGCTGAAGTATTACTAAGAAAGATGCTTGATACTGCAGTACTATCAAAAGAAAGTTTAACAGATACATTCGGTCGTGCTCTTGAAAAATCCACTCTTGGTATTCGTATTCTACAGGAAAGACAGGTTGACGCGATTGGTATTAACTTCAGAGCAGACCAAGTATGGAGAGCATACGGTAAGACTCTTGGTAAAACTACTGCGGAGATGTCGACGCAAGAAAAACAGATGGCTATTGTTAATTTCTTGTTGAAAGAAACAGAGAGGTTCGCAGGTGGAGCAGAATTAGCTATGCAGACTTTTGGTGGTACTATGTCCAGACTAAACACTACTGTAGAGATAATGAAAGCTAAAATAGGTGCTACACTAATACCACTTGTTGGTTCGTTGACAGACGTCTTGTCTGGTGCATCTACTAAACTTACTGAGATGGCTGAATCAAATGCTGTATTAGTAAGTATCATGGTTTCTGGTGTAACTGTTATGGTTACATTGGTTGCTGCGCTAGCAGCGTTAGGTGCTATAGTACCTCTAGTGACTTCTGGTTTTACAGGTCTCAAAGGCGGTCTTGGTCTATTGGGAAAAGCAGCACTACTGACTTCAATTAAATTCATAGCCTTAGCTGCAATCATAGGTGGTATAATATTCTTAGTTCTTAAACTAACAGGAAGATGGGATAAGTGGTCTAATAGCATGAAGAACTTAGCTCAGAGAATTAAAGATACTATTAATCCATTTAAACAACAAGGTGATGCAGCATCTGATGCATCTGAAAAAATAAAGAAACAAATCGAGAAACTAGAAAAACAGATGTTCCTCACGACTAGAACATTTAAAGAGAATATAGCAGAATGGGCTAAGAAAAACAAAGAGGCAGTCGAAGACATAACAAAAGATATTACTGGTTTACAGAGAGACTACAAAGATGCAGTCAACAGAATTAACGAAGATTTCAACCGTTCGTTCGAAGATGCTTCTATTTCACATGCTAGAAAAACAGAAGACATCAAAAGACAACTTGACGAAGAAGTTTCAAAAGGTATTTGGGCTGACCAGCAAAAAATTAGAAGTTTGAAGCTTCGTTTAAAGAGAGAGAACGAAGACTTTTCTAGACAAGGCAAGAAACTAAATACAGACAAAGATAAAGATCTCAAAGAAGAAACAAGTCGATTCGATGAAAGATTAACTAAATTAAAATCAGAACTAGATGAAGAATTAGCATTGCAGAAAAAACATCAAGAAGAAATTGCTAAAGTAGTCGATGTTAGAATATTAGATGAGGTCGAAAAAATGAGAAGAGCATTCGACGAAAGAATCGTAGATCTGAAAGAGCAATTAGCAGAAACAAAAAAATCTACAGAAGGGCAGACAAAATCAGCAACTGATATGGTTAATACAATGTTAATGGGCAACGATGCATTGAAAACATCAAATGAAAGAGTTGCTGACTCTGTTAAAAACACAACAGGAGAATATCAGAATTTGCGAAGACTGATTCAAGAAGTGCCAAGAGAAGCTACATCTTTTGGACAAAAAGCAGGACGTGCTATAAGCGATATTGTTAAATTTGAAATAGCATCTGTCACTGACATGATCACACATTATAGAAATGAGTTCAGATCATTGAAAAGAGATATAACTGATCCAAATTTTAACAATTGGATCACAAAATTAGCAGAAGCGACACGATTCGATGATCTTTTCAGAAGAACTAGTCAAAATGTTACTGGCTTCGCTAGAGGTTTATTTGGTTTCGAAGATGGTGGTGTTGTGCCGGGTAATCCTAGCCAAGCAGTACCAATTATTGCGCATGGAGGTGAAACTATCATACCAGCAAATCAGTCACCTGTCACAGTTAATATTAATAATCCTACTGTTAGAGACGAATCAGATATTAGAAGAATAGCAGATTCTGTCGAAGAAGTATTATCTCGTCGACAATTTTTAAGACACTTTAAATAAAATGGCAAAAACAATAACATTCAACACATTCGATTTGCAAGATAGTAATTTCAGAACAAAGGA
>JANBVJ010000013.1 GCA_024239055.1 Patescibacteria group bacterium
ATCAAGTTTTGTTTTCAAATTTTTATCCACTTGAATGGTTGTAATATTATCCATAGTAACCTATAGTAGACTATATTTATAAATCTTTTCGTTAAACTGCTCCAGCTGCTGCTTTCATTTTCTTTTTCTTTCTACTTCTTATTATCATCAAGATTAATATCAAAATCGCAATTATTAAAATTAAAATTATCAAGAAAAAGACAATCCTACTAAGAATATTTTTAGGAAGAGGCTCGATAACTTCAAAATGAGCGCTCGAAGGTGCAACCCCGTTTGTGTATATTAGCTCGAGACCAATGATATACTTTCCTAAAGGCAACATTCCTGTGTCAAAATCTCTCTTGAATTCTACCTTATCTTCAACGAGAAGGGTCTCGCTTTTTGTCAGATAAATCTTTCCGGCATAATCTTTAATCTCATAGTTGAGGGTTATATCCAGTCTTTCTTTATCTCCAAGCGGGATTAAGGTGACCTGTGTTTTCAACTTCTGCCCTTGCGGAACTTTATAATCATCATTTAAAACAACAATATTTGAGTCAAACAAAAGCAATTTGGTTTTTACATTTAAAGCTACAGAGACTGTTTTTCCGCCAATAATTATTTTTCCTGTATAAATCCCAGCTTCACCAGGTGCTACAAAACGAACACTTAAATCTTTCGTCTCACCTGCTGCAAGAGCAAGAGAAGTTGTTTCAAGAATAACCATGTTATCCAGATCTTGCTGGCTGACACTTACAGTCAGTGTGCTGGTTCCTAAATTAGTGACCCTGATTACCTGACCAACAACTGTGTTTATGACCATGTTCAGATTTATTTCTGTTGGATTAACATTAATATTTACAGTAGGGGTAATTACTCCTGCACCAGCTCCAGGAGCAGGCGGAGTAACATCAGCCACACAACTACCAGCAGTACAGGTGAATCCAGAAGCACAGGAACCACAATCCAAAGTCAAACCACATCTCTCCACAGTGTTTCCACATTCAACACTAACATCAGAACAAGTCTGAGGAACACAAAAAAAACAATCTTCTATATTTCCTCCAGGATTTATACATATCTGATTATCTCCCCCTGAATTCACAGATATTATATCAGCAGATGAGAAGGAAGAGAGGGATATCAGCAATACAATTAGAAGTACCACTCTAGATATAATTCCCTCTCTATGTTGCAACATGTTAGATAAAAAGGAATTGTATTAATAAAGTTAATTACAGTTTGACCCCTAAATAAGAATTGTCTCTGGAGCAAGATCCATCTATTTCACAAATTCAACATTCTCCTTATCTTCAAATTTTTGATCTCCTGTCAAAAATTTTATATTGTTTTTCAGGGATAAAATATATCCCACACAATCTGTTAGAGATAAATCTTCTTTTCTATTATCAAACCTTAATTTTACAGCCTTACTAATAGAATCTTTATCTATTTCAAGTATGTTAAAATTTAATTTTTTTGCCCAATAATCAGCTGTTTGTTTTCCCTGATTTCTCAAAAAAATATTATATAATTCTGCAAAATTAAGAATGCTTGTAGTTATTATATTGCTTTTATATTTATTATAATTTTCACTTCCTTCTATTAAGGATATAATTGCATATGTATCATAGAAAAAGTCCATTTTACTCTGCTGGCTCAAAATCTTTATCTGTTTCGTCAAGTAAAACCTGGACAGGTTTCTTAAACTTCAACTTTCCAAATATATCTGCACCTGTTGTTTTTTTCCTGCTTAAAATATCTATTCTGATTTCCTGACCTTCTTGCAGTCTTTCTTCTTTAACAAGTTCTTTTGGTATAATTACACCCAAAGAGCTCCCCCATCTCCTTGTTTTTGTTTCAATTTCCATAATAAGTTATATAAATATAATTATATAAACCTTTCTGGTTTATATTCTCAACACCACGAATAAGAACTATTGAAACAAACTCATTATAGCTTTGAACAAGTTAAATGATGAGTCTTCAACCAGCTCTGAATCATTATTAACTTCCTCATCAATAGTCTTGCTATCATTTTCTGTGTTATTGTTCACAATAACACCATTTTCTTTAATTTCTTCTATTTGTTTTTTGATATCTTCGAGTTCTGTTTTAATCTGCTCGTTCTCTAATTTAAGTTGCGATATATTTGACTGTTGTTGCTCTGTTTTATTTTGTTGTTCACTTATTTTTTCTTCATGATCCTTCACAATTTCTTTCAAATAAAGAGCAACTTTGTCGTACTCTAACCCAACTACAGTTCCATTTATATCATAATTTACTATATTGTTAAGTTCTAATTCTTCAAATTCCTCGGCAATATAACCAATCTGTCTTTCTTTAGTTGTTTTATCTATAAACGAAACAGGTCTTGCATCAAGAATCTTATAATAATCTTCTTCTAAATCAGTGATATTTTCTTTAAATTTAGACGATGAACTAAGACGGTATACTCCTCCATTAAACCATCTCATATAAACTCCGCTTGATGTCTCTCCTATACCTGTTAGATGAACAGTACTACTTGTTTTAAAAGTACCTGCAACCTCTAATTTAGCAGTAGGATTACTAGTTCCTATTCCTACTTCATTAGCCGCAGTAACAATCAAAGCATCACCATCTACCGCAGAATTCACATTAATACTAAGATAATCATCAGCAGCATCTACAACATAAAAATTAGCATAAGTGATTATACCTGTTCCATCTGATTCCCTTATTATAAATCCATGAGTTGGGCTCTTTGGTCTTAAACTGATATACTTGTTGGTTTCTGTTCCTACAGTAAGGTCAATAATAAACGCTCCTTGTGTACCTATAAACATATCTACAATCTGGTTTGTTTCATCAGAACCTCTTAACCTAATACCATCGGTATTACTCCCCAAAGCTACATCTAATTTTACATCAGGCTCAGTCATTCCAATTCCAACCAGATTCAGACTAGCATCAACAAAAATAGTGCCTGCGTCAACTTGGAGATCACCATTATTATCATTTTGGAGGGCCATAAGCATACCAGTATTTGTTATTATTTCATTCCCATCTATTCTCAATGTTCCACCAAATTCAGCAGCACCAGTTCCGGCGGTTCCAGTTGCATCTGTAGTTCGCTCAGCCTCAAGTAAACCATTAACTACTCCAATTCCAGTAATAGTAGTTGCAACAGCATTTAGTGTAATAGCGTTATCGGCATTTATCTGAACAAAATCATCACCGTCTATAGTAATTACTGCAGTAGTTCCATCAATATATGTTCCTGCATCTGCAAACTGAAGATTTACTCCAGAACCCCATGTCCAAACCCCAGGAACACTTTGTGCGTCTGAATCAAAAATCATTGCTTCTATCTCGTTCTCTAGGGTAGCATCCCCTTCGTTAAATTCAGATGCAGCAACACTATTTGCTGCAAGACTTGTTGCATCCAAAGCATTAGCTGCTACTTGCGCATCATCAATACAATCTGCTGTTACACTTAATGTGGTACCACTTCCTGTTAAGCAAGTTCCATCAACATCTGCTGCAGCAAAACTTAAGGCTGCTGTTCCTCCTCCACCAATACCAACTCCAGCATAAGCAGTGCTTAATGCATCACTTGTTAAATCAACTGCATTTGGACCTATGTCATCATTACCTACACAATCTGTACATAATGTATCCCATTCAGCTATTGTATCTAGGGGATCGTTGCCTGCGTGATATATTGTGCTTCCAGCGATTGTTCCAGAAGCACCACTAACAGTCAAGGTTCCGTCAAACTGAAGATTTCCAGAAGCATCTAACACCATTCTATCTGTACCACGATAAAATCTCAACTCAGTAGAACTTCCAGGAATATACGTAATCCAGTCTGCGTTTGCAGTGCCTGTTTTTAATTGTAAAGCTGCTTGGCTAGCAGCACCAGTAGTCTCAACTTTCAAATAATTCTGCCCTGATGTATTTGTATGTAATAATGCTGCAGGACTCCCCGTCCCGATTCCCACATCACCAGCCTCAGTAAAAGTAACGGCGGCTGTTCCAGCTAGAGGCCTGAATGCCAAATCCCCATCAGTTTCTCCATTTATCCAGTATTTATTAGTCCCCGCCTGACTAAAACGAATATAATTCCCAAAAGAAGCCCCACCAGAATCTATATACAAACTTGCATGACTATCAGTGCCATTAATTCTCAAACCATTATCTCCTGAAAATTCAACTTGAAGTTTGTTAGAAGGACTACTCGTCCCAATTCCTACATTTCCAGAAGTATCTATAGTCATTCTTCTTGTACCACCTGTTTCAAATCCAAGGTCTCTATATGTTCCTGTTCCACCCTTACCTACTGTTAAAATAGCATCACCTGCATAAGGAAACCTTAACTGGAAAGTTTCAAAATTTGTAGTATCAGCCCCATAATTTGTAGAAAATAATTGTAAAAAAGAACCTGAATTACCACTAGCAAACATACGTATAGTACCAGCTTTATTTGCATTTGTTGGAGTATATCCAAGAATATCTGTGGTTTGTTCATAAAATTTTAAATGATTACTACCAATACTCAATATATCCACATCTGCCTGACCATTAACTTCAAGTGGGTATCCAGGACTACTCGTCCCGATTCCTACGTTTCCTTGATTAAATACAACATCCCTTGTACCAGTATTAGATTTAAATACCAAATCTCCTGTTGAATCGTCATATTCAATCCATTGAAAATCAGTGCCATCTATTCCAAAAGTTAGATTTACTTGTCCACTTGTAGAGGCAGTTAATTTAGCGCTTCCTACAATTTCTAATACTTCATCAGGACTACTCGTTCCAATTCCAACTCTTCCACTTTCATCAACTATGAACAAATCACCAGCACCTTGAGAATCTGAGCTAACCATAAATCCTCCTTGTGTTGTGCCGTTTATTACTTCTAAAGTGGAGTTTGGTCCTGTTGTCCCAATTCCTACATTTCCTCCAGCTTCTATCCTCATTTTCTCTACATTATTCGTTCCAAATAACATATCTAGATTTTCATATTGCCATATTTGAGCCGTTTCATCAGCACCAATACCTATTATAAATCCATCTGTAGCACCTTCTCCTGTTCCTGTATTTGTAATCTTTAAGAAATTTGCTGCAGAGCTTCCTTCGTGAATATGAAGTGTTGTATCAGGACTAGTCATCCCAATTCCTACTTGACCTGAAACAATTAAATTTCCATCAGCTGGAGCAGTGCAATCAAAATCATCAATACATACCCCCCCATCCCTCACCAGAAGATCAACATTATCACCCGTGTCTCCTAAAAGCACCCTATCATCTTGAGGATCGAAAACAATAGCACCAGCAGGTCGTAGGAATAAAGAGTTTGTGCCTGTTATCTCTTGACTGATTCCGGAAGTAAGTGTCAATGTTCTATCAGGAGTATAGCCATCTGCATTGATCATCAGGGATGTTGATGTTGTTCCAGATGCAACTTCTAATTCATGACCAGGACTACTCGTCCCAATTCCTACATCCCCTCCAAAATATCCTGTTCCATTTACATTCAAACTTGTTCCAAAAAATCCGCTTCTCCACCTCAAACTAGCAGAGCCCAAATCAAAAGTATTGTCAAAACCCGCAGCAGGAAGAAGCGAACCATTTATATTGAGGTCACTCACGTTTAATCCAATTATATCATACACATAAATAGTTTGTGCGAAAATATCTCCTCCATCAATTGTAACTCCACCATCTTGCCAACTGCCATCAATATTCAGGCTTCCTGTTATATTAAAATTGCCGATCAATGATTTATTTAATGGTGCGAAAAAGGTTGAATCATAGCCATCTAAAAAAGAGGAATCATTTACATTTAAATCTGCTTCACCATCTAAAGTCCCATAATATAATGTTCCTGTAATATTTGCATCTCCAATTACATTCAAGGTGTTTTGAGGGGTTGAGGTATTGATTCCTACGTTTTCATTTTCATCAACAACAAAAACATCTCCATCAACAGCATTAGATAATCCAAAATATCCTGAAGTATCTTTCCCATTAACCTCTAGTTTAAATGCAGGGGCGGCATCATTTACTCCTACAGACCCATCTTTAACAATAGTTAAAGCATTTAGAACATCTGTTGTCCCAAGAATTAATCTTCCATCAGTTCCCCTGCTTTGCAATCGCATAATTCCTACTTCATTATAAATAGTCATACCAACAGCATCATGCCCAATTGAAGATAATTGGGTAGTACCATTAAAAAGAGCAATTTGCGAGCCCTGACCCCCTGTTCCAAATAAATCAAATCTCCTTTTACTTTCTAAAGTCATATCCCCATCTGATTGAGGAAATATTTTGCCAAAATTACTAGAATCATAAGTAAGTTTAATACCTGTAGTTCCATTAACTTCCAATTTACTTCCTGGACTACTCGTCCCAATTCCTACTTTATCATTATTTGAATCAACAAAGAGAACATTATTATCAACACTAAAGTTTGCTGTAACATTTGCATCTCCAAGAACATTTAAGGTGTTTTGTGGGGTTGCAGTTCCAATTCCTACATCTCCGTCAGCATCAATTGTAAAATATCTATCTACCTCATTCCAATTAGCAACAAACATTATATCTGCTGTTTGCCCATTTGCAGACCTTATCCTTAACGCACTCTTACCAGATATTAAATTTTGTAAAGTTAATACATTATCATTAAACGATAACTTCTGAGCTAACCATGTGGCTCCTCCTTGAATATTGCCGAATGTTCCTACTGAAAATAGTTCAGTACCTTCAGAACCAAATTTATCAACAAATATTGCATTTGTAGAAGCATCATTTCTAATACTTAAAAATGCTGAAGGACTCGCAGTTCCAATTCCTACTCTACCCAAATTAGAATCAACAAACAAAGTATCTGTGCCCACACTCAAATTCCCCCCAACAGTCAAATTGTTGGAGACATCCAAATCTGTAACAAATAAACCAGTTATTCTACTAACTAGACTACCAAGATAACTGAAAAATCCATAATCTGCAGTGATATTATAGTCTGGCATAGTAAGGTTAGTATCAACTTCAACCTCGCTCAAATTAACATCTGTTGCCCTAAAAGCATATGGCACCCGCGCAAGTTTTGAATTATTTATCAGAGTCCCATCCCTGTAATAACACAACCAATACTGTATATCATAATCCAGAGTAACAGCTGGAAGATAATATGAAATTATACCTCTCGAGTCTGTTGTCAGAGATGTTAAATTTGAATAAACAACAGGAGAACATGTTGAACTTGTGGAAATATTAAACGCAAATGCGAAAGTTCCTGTTTGTATAGTTCCGTTTGAATAAGTTGTCTGAATATTCAAATGCAGATCATCTGTTATTGCTGCTGAAATAAAACTGGAAATCAGGATTAATATTAATGCTAAGGACAAACTAACTAAGATTTTTTTGCCTTTATTCTTTTTTTTAATTTTCTTTTTATGTTTTTTAGCGGGATATCTTTTGAACTCTATCTTTTTCTTTCTAGCTGTAAGAAACCATACACTACCTGACATAAATATAAGAAATTGAAACTAATGATAAAAATTGAGGACTATTATGGGGCTAAAAACAGGTATTTTAGGACTAAAAGCGTTTTCGTGAGTTATCTTACAATGATTTGAGAGTAAGTAAAAAGAAGAAACTACAAGTACCGTCGGTAAAAGATAGTAAAAAAAGGTGTAGGGAAACCAAAAAAACAGTAGGAAAAAGATTTATAAAATACAGATTCCAATATTATAGTGTAAAAAAGAGGAAAATGAAGCAACCTGTTAAAATCTATCTAGATTCTGAAACAAAAAAGAAACTAATACAAAAAGCAAACGAAACTGGCTTTTATGGCAGAGGTGAACTCACAAAATTTATTGAAAAAATCGCTGTGGAAGACATATGTTTTTTAGATGAAAACTTAAGAAAAATGCTTAAGGCATTATTCCCGGGTAAAGATTAAGAATGAATTATATTTTCGAAATAGTTGATAAAACAGGGAGAAGAATACATTTAACAGAAGAACAATGGAAACATATAAAGAGAGATCATCCTGAAATTAGAGAAGATTAAATAAAATTAACACTTCGTAATCCGATAAAAATAAGAAATCAAGAAAAAAACAAGCATTTTTATTATCAATATCTTAAATACAAGAAACTGCCGTTTAGATTTCTTCGTGTTATAGTTAAGTATTTAAATGGACGGGGTTTTGTAATAACCACTTACTTTGTTAAAAATATAACATAAAATGGAAGGAGAAATGAGAATCTATTATGATGAAGAGGGTGATTATCTTACTATCTTTATCGGAGATTCTAA
>JANBVJ010000014.1 GCA_024239055.1 Patescibacteria group bacterium
AAATGAAAGCTATATGAGAATGCAAATATCAGCCCGTGATTGCCCCCGCCACACAAAAGCATTCTTAGACAGAAAACAAGCAGAAATGTCACCTGTAGCCTTCGCGACAGAATATCTCGGAGAATTCATAGATGACTACAACAGAAAATTCAGTGAAGAATGGGTGAAAAAGGTATGCACAATAAACAAGGAAGAAGTTATCTTCTCAAAAAATAATCAGTTTTTAGGAATAGATGTAGCAGGCGCTGGTCCTGATGATACAACATTCGAAGGTTTTGATGCCAACAATACCCAAAGAATCTCTCAGACGCTGAATATCTATTCAAACACAATAGAAGGACCGAAAATCGAACGCCAGATTGAAAACCTGAAAGCCAGATTCAACTACAACCGCCGCTCTATAGGATTCGACTCAGGAGGCCTAGGCAGTGGAACTTTCAGCTACATGCTGGAGAACACATCACTAAAACGATGCATAGTAGCCCTTGATAACTCCCAAAGACCGACAGAACACATGAAAGACGGAAAGAAAACCAAACTCCTGAAAGAATATATGTATGACCTAGTTGAAGAAATGGGATGGAGAGGAGAACTAAAATGTTTCGATGAAGGCGCGGTAAAACAATCTTTCGAAAGCATCCAGATTGAATTCAAAGAAGGCGGAACAAAAAGATATTGGGGAACTTACGCTCACATATGTGAAGGAATAGTAAGAGCAGTATGGGTGGCAAAAAACAAAGGTTTAAAAATTTGGATACGCTGAAAAACTCATGGTAGTCACAAGCATCATGTCCACAGAGGCAGAGATAAATGAAAAGCTGGGTGATAATATCTCAACAAATTTCACAGACGCAATGAAAACTGCTGCAGGTCTCAGGGCAGAAAGCATGGTAAACGCCGTGGCAAGAGACAATTTCTCTGACTGGTTTGCTGGTTCTCCGAATGCAGATGTGAAAGGTATCTTTTCTGACATAGTCTCAAGTTTCATAGCTATCGAAGGTCTCCGTTATAAACCAACAGGACAGGATGGATTGATGAACAGGATAGAATTTGAAGACAAAATCAATGTCCTGAGAGATGGAATGCTAAGAGGGTTATCAATAATCAGAGACAAGAAAGCACAGACATTCATTAGAGGAGAAGATACATAATGGCACATGATTTCAAAAGATTTCCAGAACTGACAAACTCACAAATGCAAATCTATTATTTCGATAGTCCACACAAGCAAATCACAGAAGATTTCACAGCAAAAGTGATCAAGGTCACAGATGGAGATACTATCAGGGTTGAAATCCCAGAAAGAGATTTTGATTTTCCAATTAGGATGCAAGACCTAGCAGCTCCTGAACTGGATGAAAGAGGCGGAAAAGAAAGCCAGTCATGGCTGGAAGACCGAATCCTGGGAAAAATGGTTGAAATACTATTATCAAAACAGCGAGTTGAAAAGTGGGGCAGGCTGCTGGCTGAAGTCATTTATGGTGGCATGAGAATGAGCGCAGAATCAATAATAAACAATCATGGAGTTCCATGGTCAGAGAGGGAACAAATATGGTTTTAGAAATACCGGGAAAAATATTAGGACAGGGAGATGTCAGGGAAACACCAACATCAGCTCTTGCATCAGCAGAAGCTGTTCCTATTGGAACAATTCTTCCATGGTTAAAATCATTTGCAAGCACACCTGCATTACCAACTGGTTATGTAGAATGTGATGGTTCTGTATTGAGTGATGCAGATAGTGTCTATGATGGCGCAACACTTCCGGATTTAAATGGAGACAATCAATTCCCAAGAGGAAATTCTACGAGTGGAGGAACAGGCGGAAGCGATACAATGGCTCACACGCACACAATTTCATTAGATACGACATTTACAGCTTCAGGAGCCGGGGATTGGGGTCACAGCAACGCAACGCCATCAACAAACGCTGCCTCAAATGCAGAAAACAGACCGCCATTCTATGATGTGGTTTGGATAATGAGGATAAAATAAAATGCCAGAAACAGACATCGGAAGCGCAGTCGCAAGCGATTTGACCAATGTAGTCAAAGACTTCTCAGTAAGTTCAGAAACAACTGATGGTCCGCAGGACCAAAAAGAAACAATATGGTTCGACAACAGATGGGATGAATACTTTGGATATTACACAGACGAGAAAATCCCTGAGATAACAGCAATTATAGACACTGCAGCAACATGGACTGTTGGAAAGGGATTCAGGGCAGATGAAGCAACAACAATGCAGCTGGACACAATAAAAGGAAATGGATTTGATACATTCAACACAATCCTAGAAAACGCAGACAGGGTAATGTCAATAGGAGGAAACTTTTATGCGCAGATAATACTTGATGAAGAAGGTAATCTTTTAAATCTAAGGCCTCTGGACCCAAGCGTGATGAAACATCATGCAAACAGGGAAGGAGTAATAACTCACTTCTCACAAATGTCCAAGACTAAAGGAAAACCAGACATGAAATTTGAAGCAGACCAAATATTCTTCCTGCAAAGAAACAGGGTTGCAGATGAGATCCATGGCAGAGGAATAATCCAGAAGCTAAAGCTGATCATGGACATGAAGAATGAAGCCATGAAAGACAACAAGACAACAATGCACAGATATGTAGTTCCTCGCTGGATATTCAAACTTGATACTGATGACACAGCAGAAATCGCAACATTCAAGACAAAGGCTGATAAAGCAAACGCAGACGGAGAAAACTTATATCTTCCAACAGGGGCTGTAGAAATTGAACCTATGGCAATGGCAGCAAACGCAACACTGAACCCAATGCAATGGATTAATTATCTTGACAACCTGTTCTATCAGGTAGGTAAAGTTCCTAAAATAGTCGTTGGTGGAAGCAGTGAATTCACAGAAAAAGCCTCATCAATAGTTTATCTGGCTTACCAGCAAAATATAGAAGGAAGGCAACTGTATATGGAAGAGCAGGTGCTTAGTCAACTAAACAAGGTAATAGAACTGGAGTTCCCAGTCAGCCTGGAAAATGAATTGCTTTCAGATGAGAAGAAAGACGAGGAACCAACTACTGTTCAGCCTAACGAAACAACTGCAGGAGCAGGACAATAATGACACAAAACAAAATTGATAAGTCAGTCGTGATGACAGGAATATTATCCATAACAGCAATGGAAATGTTCGCATTGTATCAGGGAGTTAATGGACTTCTGCTTACAACTGTAATAGGCATAGTTGCCCTGGCAATCGGTGTTCAATTACCACAAATCAAACTAAAATAAAATGACACACAAGAAAAAAAGGCTTACATTGGGACAAGCCACGACGAGGAAAGTATCACAGAGAGAAGCTAATCTTATCAGGGAATCCTCTGCTCAGCAGGGAAGACCAGGAGGACAGAGTGCTAAAGAGTCCAGGGAGATTGAAAGAAGAAGAGAGCCAAGGGAAGAAAGGAGAAAGAAACAGAGAAGAACAGTGCTTCCAACAATAACAGCAAAAGCCCCAATCAAAGCAGAGAGACCGGAACAAAAGACAGGGATATTATCAAAACTCCTGGCAAATGTAAACAAGAACATTCAGAAAACTAAACTGGCGCTGGATGAAGATACAACATCAATCAGATTAGATGACATAAATTCTGTTGAAGGCAGGGAAAGAATATTTGATGGTCTTCAAAAAGCAGCTATTTTTGCTCCTGGATTTTCTATAGCAGCAAAGACACTGACTTTATCCAAAACAGGAGCTCTTATCGGAAAGGTTGCTACAAACCCAAAGACAATAGCAAGCTCTATCTCCATGATTTCAAAGATAGCTATACAACTAAAGAAACCAGCGTATGTTGTAGCAGCAATAGGCGCTATGATAGGAACATATCCCTGGGCTGAATGGGCACAGACAGAAGCAGGGGAGATTTTAGGATTCTCATCGAGGTCGGCAATAAATACGGGAGACCCTGAAACAATAAGACAATTCCAGGAAATACAGGCAGAAATAGTAGATAAGAATATATGGGAGCAGATAGCAAGATTAATCCCGGGAGCGAACATAGTCACGGCATTTAGAAATAAAATGAATGCAATAAGAGCGCAGGCAATAGTGAATAACAAATTAATGGCAGATGCCATAATCCAGCTTGAAACAGGAGAATCAGAAGATGCGAAGTGGAGTAGGGTAAGAGAAGAGCAGGCAGAACAGGAGAAAGCAAATATAGATTATTATAACGAGCAAAGAAAACAAATGGTTGAGTGGGAAAGGGAAGCAGAGAGAGACGCAAGAAATAAAGACGCTGCGTTCTGGAGAAAAGAAAAAGAAAATCAAAGGAGACTGGAAGAAAAAGACAGGAAGGCCATAGCAGACTTCTGGATAGCATACAGGAAAGAAGCATTAAAAATCGCTAATGATAACAGACCAAGCAATCTAAATTTTGGTCTCTTGTAAGGAGGTTAAAAATGAATATAAAATTTAATGATTTGAGTGGATGGTTAAAGACAGGAATTGTGCTGGCATATATAACAGGAAGCATTTATGCCCTGGGTATCTTTATTGGATTCATTCAGGAAGTAGCAAGATGACAGATGAAGATAAAAAAGAAGAGCAGTCAGCAGAAGATACTGGAGAAGGGGATAAGTCCGAGGCAACTGAACTCATTGAGCAGCAGAGCGAGAGAATCAAAGAACTGGAAACAGAAAGAGATAAAAGAATAATGGATGATGCAAAGAAACAAATGCACGGAACAGCAGAGGGTGGACAAAAAGCTGAAAAACCCAAGGAAGAAACTCCAAGAGAATATGCTGATAGGATGGTGCAAGGATTATGAAAGAAGATATAAAAGTCCCCAAGGATTTAGGCATTAAGATTGGTTCCAAAGAAGAGGTATTCTGGACCGCTGTTAAAGAAAAGATGGAGAATTCAATACTGCAATATACAGAATCCCTGATTGGCGAGAAACTCATGCTTGAACTGGCTGAGAAGAGAATAGCCGAAGAAAAGGAAAAGTTTAAATAATCAGTTATCTGGATAAATCCAATGGCACTAGAATGTACATTACTGATTGAATTAGAACCCGCAGTTTCTTTTGTATGTGCTGATGGCACAGCTATCCCTAAAGGCTCACTCCTTACCGCCACAGACCCTTCTACAGTTCTGATTACTGCTGGAGATGTCGATAAGATTGTAGGCATTGCAGCAGAAGAGAAAGTTGCTAACGACGGAAAAACTAATATTGGAGTTTATATGAGAGGAATATTCAAAGGCTTTGCAGGTTTAGACGGGACTACTGTTGGAAGAGCAATAGTGACTGACTCAAATACTGGAGCTGTCAATGAATTAATGACTGCTGATGCTAACGAAGAGGGAATTGTTGGAACAGCCCTCGATACAGTTACAGATACTCAGTCATTCAGATTCTTTTTAAATCCAACAAATCCGGTACTAGCATAATGGAAAATGAAAACAAACCTTTAGAAGATTCTCCTAAGCCAGAAGCTGAAGGAGAAGATTCCGAGGAAGAAAAAGAAGACGCAGAGAAAAACAAAAGGATGGCTAACAAATAATGGTAGCTGATGCAGTAGGCGAACAGGACATTCGTGGCATAGACCATACCAAATTCGTAACAGGATTTGCTGATGAAGATAGTTTACTTAAAGGATTGGTTACAGTTAAAACAACTAAGAATAGAGAAATTAGATGGTTCCAGAAAACCGCAGGTTTCTTAGACACTGTTGATACAACTGACAACACAGTATCAAGAATATTCAATGTTCCAGAGAGAGCTTTGCCAGATATTATAGGACCAACATGGACAAAAAATACAAGTTATGTTAAGAAGTTCATGGTTGATTCTGAAACGATTTCAGAAGAAGATTTACTAGACAACGATGTTAACGCAATGGCTACAACACTAAGAGACTTGATAAGAGCTGTAGCTAACCAGGTAGATATTAGGATTTACTCTACACTGATTGAAGCTGCAGCTGCAACGCCAACTACACCTGCACCTAGTAATACTTTAACAACAGCTGCAACAGGCGGAGGATGGGATGATACAGTAGCAGGAGACCCAATTGCAGATCTTCTGATTGGGAATAGAAAGATTAGAGCACAAAGTTATGACACAAATAAGATAGTTCTATACATAAATCCTGTTGAACATCAAAACCTGATGATACATCTAATAACTGTAAAGGGTTCAAGCATTCCTGCATTCTCTTCACAAGCTGTGGTTAAAGGACAAGTCATGGAGTTGTTAGGCAATAGAGTCATTGTCTCTCAAAATGCCACAACTAATAATGCATTGCAATTTATCGAGGGTAGGAGTGCAGAGTGGAGAAGCTTCACATCTCTAACATCACACATACTTGTGTTCCCGGGAATAGGAAAGAAAATCAGAGTTCTGGAAAGGGGTGAGGGACTATTAACTAATCCTAAATCGGTTCATCAAATAACCGCTACGGTATCTTAAAATGACACTTCAGGAATGCGAAAGACTTCTGAAACATTACAATGATTTAGCTGATGGCACAATTCCACCACCATTCGGACATAAAGATTGGGGAGATGTTGTCACTAATGCCAAGGTCAGAGCTGTTGAAATGGAAAAGAAAGTGGCATTTAAATCTTCAGATGTCTATAGAACAAGATTCAATTTGCCATTATTAGAAAAACCTAAAGTGGAGGCAAAGAAAAGTGGCAAGAAGTCAGCGTGATATTGTTCCCGCAGCATTTACTGTAACTAACTCAGAGGTTGTTACTTCTTTTGATGCTAACACTGCAACAGATACAGTCCAGAGTAATGCTATAGCTGCAATAATACAAGCTCTTAAAGATAGTGGAATTATGCATGGAGCAGCAGTGAGTTAAAATGACAGCTGGAGACGTTCACTATGTTTCTGGAAGACTTGAAGGAAGAAAATCATTTGCCTTTCCTCAAGCTGTAAGTGATGACTATATTCAGGTTAATGCTGCTGCAGTAGCTTTAGTTGCAGCTAACAATGCTTCTGGAACTTGGACGGCATGGATTAATATGCCAAACATTACAGGGACTTTTACAGTCATTGGGGCTGGGGATGATAGCTTAGTAGAATTTATTGAGTTAAATGTTGAAGCTGGACTATTAACATGCAGAGTAACAGATGGAGCAACACCTCAGTTTGTAACACAGGCAGACCAGATTGATTTCAAACCACACAGATGGTATCATGTAGCTGTGACTCAAAGAGCTGGTGGTCTTGGAGTAGACTTGTTTGTAAATGGTAAAGCTATAGCTAAGACTAATGATACTACAACAGATTTGAATTCATGGTTTGCCGAGACAGATGCTATTGATACTATGAGGATAGGAGCTGCTAACAAGGTTGGAAATGCTTCTGTTACTAATGACTTCTTAGGAGCTATATCTGATGTAAAGATTTGGGATGTTCCTCTGACAGCTCAGGAAGTATTGGATGATTTTCAAGGAATAACCAATACAACTAACCTGCACAATCACTGGGATATGGATGATGATTTAG
>JANBVJ010000015.1 GCA_024239055.1 Patescibacteria group bacterium
CAAAGCCCTTAACTCAGAGCGGAGATTCATGGCAGTTATTAAATTTCGATATTGCTAGCTTCTTAGATGATTCCTATGGGATTGCATGGTACAATGAGCTATTTGGGTTCGAAAATGATGATTCCTCTTGGAATTATCATTATGACTATCCTCAATATTATAGTCGAGATAGATTTGACTTCTACTTTACTATTACAGACGAATACGGCAATACTATTATTACTCAAACATATAGTGCGAGGTATGATAATTTCACGGCTAAAGGAACGTTCGGACAAGTTCAGCCAGATTCAAGTGGATTCACTAAAGATGTTTTCTGGGAACTTGGAGCTCCAAATAACATAGGAAATATTATTTTTGGTACATCAAATCAAGAACATAGGAAAATTTATCTTACACCAGGATATATTTACAACTCAACTGAGAAATCGTACTATATTGATGGAGGTTTCATGTTCTTACATAATATCGAGAAGATCGAGCTGTACAATGGTTCTGACAGCTTCTTGGGAGAGATGAGCTTGAATCCGACAACTGTGCCATTATCTACTTATGAGTTTGTTTTAAGTGCTAAAGATTTTGATGAGGGAATGTCTTATGTCAAAGCAAAAATTATTGATAAAGCTGGGAATGAATATATAACAATCCAAGATATTTATGTGTATAAAGACTTGGATTACAGTGTTTCAAATGCCACTTTGTTTGGAGATATAATATATTATGACAAAGATATCAATTATACGCAAAACCCTCACACATTCTACGGTACATTGGATAATTGGATTACAAATGCAAATAAGAGCGATGTTTCTGTAGAAATCTCATATTATGATTATCAAGACCAACTATGGCTTCCTTTAAGCACCTCTACCACAACTGATGGGACTTTTACAGTTGATTGGGAAATTTCTAATGAGACTTTATTTAGGCTAATGAAATATCAGAGCGGATATGTTCCAATTAATTTCACTTATGATGACCATCCGGGGACATACTTCTATGGATCATACGGTCAATTTGACTCTTCAGGAACAATTTCACCTTTCTTAGTTGCAATGGACGGCGAAGTATTCATTTATGCTTATAATGAATCAAGTCATGAGTGGTACATTAATTTCACAGATAATTTAGGCATTTCACTATATGATATGGAAATTAAAGCATTGGATATTTCCAATGATTCACTTGTTGATCTAGTGTTATTTAATAGATTTTCAGATGCAGATAATATAACATTCTACATTTTTGATGATGCAACAGATTCATTTGTATATAATCAATCTATTTTAGCAGATACAGGAATTTCTTACCAATTTGCTCCAGATGAGCCCAAATTTAGAGAAATCGAATTTGATTTTACCGGGACTTCAATGGTTTCAATGTATGTTGCAATATCCAACTCTTCTTTAGATGTTAATTTCATAGCAAAGCTAGATTTTGACAGTTATCTAACTAAATCTCAAGATAATGATGCAACCCAGACTTCAATTGATAGACCCGCAACATCCCTACATATAACTAGCGAAAAAGTATATATTGGAACTGTTTGGGACATTAACAGTACTCGGCCAGATTCAGCTATTTATACTATAGATAAGTCTCTCGACAATTCTACTTACGATATTTTTGACGCTGATATGGAAGGCATAGTCATTCAGCTAGAATCAATTAACTCAGAACTAGGTGAAGTAATTGTGACAGGTATTAGTATGGATAACTACTCAATGGATGATAAAGTTATTTACTATGTATATGACAGTGCTGTAGCTGAATGGTATAAGACATCATTCTCCCCTGATTCTGATTCAAATGACTTTGCCTCTGAAACGTTCGATTACAGAATACGTGAAATTGTGTATTCTGATGAGGGAACTTACGATAAAGCTGTTATATCTTCAAGTAAAGGTATTTATAAAACTAAAGTAGTTACTAAATTACTTGAAAAAGCAGGAACAGCAATATTTTATGCTGTCGATTCATTCAGAGAATGGGACTTAAATAATTATAATGATACAACAGGATGGGCAATACTTCCTTTCTCAAGCTACCCAGCATTAGAAATTATTAGTGTAAATAAATATACTAAACAGTATTCCTCTGGAGCATATGTCTATGATAAAATCGAAGAGATTACCTCAATCGGATATCAGATCAGCCCCGACAAGAAAGGACTTGCGTGTGATTGGGACTACTTTGGATGGGGGCCAAGAAGTGAAAATCAAGATGATATTTACTATGAAGTAAAATATTTCTATACTTCTACTTTAGCCGAAGCCTCCGGTCTAGTATCTGGTCATTACAGTACATCGGAATTTACTCATAATGGTAGTATTTCTGCTTCAAGTTCTGATATTGATTCTAATAAATTAGGATTTCAATTGCGAAATAAGTTTGATATTGGTAATGAATGGACTTTTGATTATGGAACATCATTTTCGGATTGGAATTATCAGAATATACCTATAACTACGGGAGTACCTTATACTCTTAAATCTGGGGCTTTTATTGACAGTGGTATTACTTCAGCAGGAGCTCTCTCTGGTTTGACTGAATTTGATAATAAGAGAATGAACTATTATGACATCGGATTTGGTAATGGTCCAGATAGTAATTGGGTTACGGCTAGCGCAAATCTCAGTCAATTCGCAACAGGTCAAGACTTCTTTAGTCCCAATGATTATCAAAATACATATGAGAATTCATATATGGATGTCTGGGTTGAAGATCTTTCTTTATCTAGTTCAGTCGATTTCATGACTGATTTACCAGATTATACTCAGTTAGGAGCAAGTATGGATGATATTCTCGATGATCCAAGTAGCCTCTATGATGATCTTTATAGTCAATTATCTTTAGCAGATACAGTTGCTTACAGAGCTCAAATAGTAGATGCAATCACTTATAGTGGAGATGGGACTGAAAATTTGGATGTTCAAAGTTTAGAAAGTAAAGATAGATCTGATGTAACTCGAGTTTATGATACGACAGGTCATGACGTAATCATTGATATTCCATTTAGGCTTGATCACAACGATGATTCCTCTTCAATTAAGACCATCTTACTTTCCGTAGGATTTGGTCAGTATTCAGCCTCATTTAGAGATATTACCTTTTCTGTCCTTGATAGAGATGGAACATCTATTAACTTTGAGGATGCCAGCGGTGTCAACAAATTTCAAGCCTTGACTAATGGAGGTAGCTATAAGCAAACAATTAATTTTGGAGAGTCAATCAAATCTCAAATTATTTCTGATAAATATTATAGAGTTTCAAACGCTCCTTCAGATGCTGATTTTCTGATAGACGTCTTTGGCCCCACTAATATTAATGGCGGATACTTCAAAGAGATAGGTGAAAATAAGTTCCAATTCATTTATGGATCTTATCAGAATCACATTTATGACTATAATTATTTGAGAATTCCTACAAATCTTCTTGATGTTAGCAGTGATAATTATTTTACTGATGGCAATACTTTTACTGTACGGGCACACCTCAAAAGCGTTCCCTCTGGAATTACAAATCATTTAGCTATCAATCACATGAGTGCAATAGTGTTAACTGATAAGAATAATCTTAACAATCTCAATTGGAATATCACTGGATTTGGATATGCTGATGAAAGTTCCGACGGTCTGACATTTGACTCTAGCGGGGTTTTTCTAAACGATAGATACAAAGCTTATCCAACAAAGAGTTATATTGATAGCAATCCGGATACTAAGTATAGGGCAACACTTCAATTTAATTCAGATGATAAGGATATAGGGTTCCCTCTTAATTTCGGTATTGGAGGATCTAATTACCATGTATTTGATCCCGAAAAGGTTGATCAGTCACCCTATCTAGATGATGGAAGAACCGGTCACACGCTAGAGATGGTATATAGTAATCAAATTGCCCCGTTATGGGAATTTTATGTAGATGGAGTTTTAGATGAATCGTTTAATTCTTCTATCTTTTCAGGAGTCACAGATTTATATCCAGACATTTCTCTTGCTAGGGACGGACAACTAGAAATAGTGGGTATCAAGAATCAGGTTTTTAATAAAATCGATTATACTGATTCAAGCAGTTGGTCAGCCGATTATTCAGATACAATAAGTAAAACTGTAGATAGTGTAGGTTCTGCAGATTATAACCTTACTCATGCTGATGCCTCCCTTGATAGGGAGATTATTTACGCCTTTAACGATGATATATATGACATTAATGGGCAGTTTGAGGATGTATCTTTATGGACTGATCTTGAATTTGATACGACGACATACGAGATAGGTACAAGTACGCCCACCTCAGATCAAGGTGATTATGTTTCTACAGTCCCCGTGTTTAAAATGAATGATCCCATTTATGCTGGTTGGTACTTGATCAGCCCTTCAGGAACTTGGGATCATACATATATTGAGGGCGACTATTTACACCAAGAGGACCCAATATTTCCCACAACACAGTCGCTTTGGGCTGGAAGGTTAGCATCTGATAATGGTGTTGTCGTAAATACTCGGGACGCTACTTTTACAGGACACGATGATGAGATTCAAATGGATATAAATCCCAATCATGAGTCGGATGCATTTACAAAATCCGCTGGAAGTAATCGAGAAAACTATTATGCTTATGCTGCGTATTTAAACTATGATTTCTATGTAGAAAATAATAGAGGATTGTATGGAGGTCAAACTTCCAAATATGACATAAACCTTGAAGTAGAGTACAATAGGGGCGAGATTAGAGATAATATCTTTTTCGAAAATAATGCGCCCATGGGTCCAGCCCTTTCCTATAGGTATTATGATAGCAGTGAATTGTTAGACTCTAAATTCAGAAATATGGTTCCATTCACCGACGCTCTTATGCCGGACAGAGTAATTATCGAATGTGATGAAGATATGCCGTTTCATGATTCTAATGATATGTATATGTATGTAGATGAAATCAATTTTATAGTATATTATTCAAGCGAGCCGGTCTCTCCTGAAAATATGTTATATAATCAAAATTTCGATATTCCAGGACATAATTCACTTACTGAGTTTTATGTTTATGATCGGGCTATGAATAAAGATACAATTTCAAGTACTCCAGATTATTCTGGTCAAGGTGAATCTCTCCGAACTTTATTAGATTTTGAGGGCGAAAATGATAATATAAATGAGTATATTTTCCCTAGCGCTTTCAGTAGCAACACTTTAACGTTTGGAGTTTCAAGTAAGGCTTGGTATCCTTCATTTGGTGATGTAGGTGCCGATATTTCAGCTGATAATACAATCAACGATTTTCGTGTTGTTCCCGTATTAGCAGATACTGAGGGAAATACAGTTTTAGATCCTCCAAATAGTAATTATCCATACAAAACATCATGGTGGAATCAGCAAGAAATGGCCTTAGGCACTCCTATTGATATTCAGTTTGATAATGTAGATGCTTCAGATCTTCAAGATGTTTCTGATGTAGTTTTCAAGCTTGAGTTTAATACAACAGTTGCTAACTTCTTTGAAGATTGGTCATGGAGACCCGGATTAAAAATATGGGATGATAATGAAGGAAATGGAAAGTGGATCAATTATGATTCGATTATGTTTGCTTATAGTGATGTGGGCGATCAAGTAGTATATAATAACTCATTGCATTATATTACGGGTGATTCATCAAGTAAATACGATAACATGCAACTACTCCATCCAGAAACCTTCTACTTCAACGACATGCAAGAATCGACCGAAAATTGCTCAGTCATATTTAGGTTATCTAAGAATGACCGGTATAATAACTTTGATAAGTTGTTTGACCTCCAGGATCCAAACGCAGTTTTAAGAGTCCTGCCTATAATATATGTCATCCCCGGAAAATATAACTCTTCTGGGCTAGGGGCTTGGGAAATAACTTATGATAATGAAACGTTTGATCCACTATATAGGATGAATATTTCAACTGTATTAAAACCAAAGTTCTCCTACCTGCAAACGTTTAGAGAAACGGATGTCATTCGCAAGAATATTACCATGGCCCCACAGTTTGATAATAATGCGACTCTCGCCCAATCTTGGATAAATATTACAGCGGAAATGACTGAAGCGGAGATAAGTAACATAGCAAATATAGTGGACGTGTTCGGAATTACATCGGGTCCAGTTACTCGGCAAGTAATACAAGACCCTACACCCGATACTTGGGATCGTAGTGATTTCTGGGCATTCGACAGGACAAGGAGAGCAATTAACATTTCAAAAGAAGCAGCATTGAATTATGATAACATTAGCTTCACTTATCAGAAGTGGTATACTTTAGAAAATACAGTTGATAGAGATTATGCTCCTCCAAGCTGGACCGAGAATGTTACCCTCTTGGAAAATGTAATATTGAATGATACCATTACTGGCGAGATTACTTATCTTACTGCTAACTTTGAGAATGATTACAGTTATTATGGAAGTGAGCCTTATAACTTTACATTTAATGCCGATAAGTCCGTTAATTTCATTACAATTTCAGATGAGATTGATCTTACAAATAAAGAAGTACTAGCAGTTATTCATTATGTTAATAATACAGATACTGCTGGGCGAGTAGATCGTAAGGAATTAATTGTATTTGATGAGATTAAATTCCCATTTGCCCTTACTTCAGAAGCAGATGCTTCTATCTTAAATATTTCATTAGATCTAGAATTCTTTGTAGGAATAGACGATGCATTTGAGGGTTCAATTACTAATATTGAGGATGATACAAGTGTGTATAGTCTCACACTTGACTTTTATAGATACTACACATTAGATAGTGAGCCCGATGATACCGATAAAATTGGTTCTATTGAGGTTGAAGATCTTACCGATATACTTTACAGGTATAATATGTATTCTCTAAGGGATATTGATTTACGGAATAAAGGACTTGACATAGATGAGCTTGAGAAATGTTTTAATTCAAGAGATTATCAATTATGGATTAATATTACTGCATTCTTTAATGGGACACATCAAGGTAAGCGACTTGTCGGAAGTTTTGCTATGGAAATTTTAGAAGCGAAGCTTGATGTAGAGCTTACTGAAGAAAAAGCTTCAATAGGTGAGTTCCAATTCATTCCTGATACAACATTGGGGAGCTATAAATACAACAAAACAATACTAAACAGCTGGTTTGATTATAATTTGGCCTTCTTGTCAGTAAAAGATCTTTATGCATATAATTACACATCAAATGTAGGGATTCTTATAAATCAATCTTTGCCTGAGAATAATTATTCCCTCACACATAATTTAACTACTATGAATTCCTCACTTCTTGAGATAAACACGTCAATTAATTGTGACTATTTCAGAATTACTTACAGCTTCAATGACTTGCCAACCATAATTTCAAATTAT
>JANBVJ010000016.1 GCA_024239055.1 Patescibacteria group bacterium
TCTTGAAGAGGTCCATATATAGCTTTGATATGTTTTCCAGATTGTATCACAAGTATCTTATCCCCTTCAGTTAATCCTGCAATAAATCCTCCTGTATTAGGATCAGTAAGCTGAAGACTATCGTGTTGTACTTTTCCTGCCATTATTAATTCATAAATGCAACCTATATGTAGTTGTATTTCTTTTACAGTTTGGATGCTAGCACTTAGTGCATGGGAAGAAGCGAGAGTCTGGTCTTCTAATGCCATAAAACAATAGGAACTATGCCATTTATAACAATTATTGTCCTTAGAAATATATAACAAAGTAGGCCCGAAGGTTTGCTCATAGATTAATGAAAAGCAACCTCTATTCTTCCTCGGCTCTGCGACCCACTAAGCATCTCAACAAATGTTTAGGGCTGCTCCGATCAAGGTCTGACCCGATTCGCATATGCAAGATCAAAGCGGACAAAGCGTCAACGTCCAAACAAAGACTTTTCAACGCACTAATCACGCACCTTCTTGCAGTCTGCCATGAAGCCCATTTGCAAACAGCGGTGGGCTAACCCGCCAACCTAGCCTACAAAAATATGGATGATTGAGGGTATTTAAGGGTTTTTATTTCTTCTCCAAAGAGTAATTAATATTAATATCACTAAAATTAATATACTAATAATTAAAATTAAATTTAACCCTGCAAAAAATCTTTGTTTTTGTTCAGGTAATGTAGTTTCAGTTAAATCTATTGAATCTATACTAGGTTCTTCAGGTTCAGTAAATTCTTCAACACTCAGGTCTGTTAAGAATATTATCTCAGGAACAACAACCACTCTTCCAGCAACATAAAATGTTTCTATTTTTTCATCAAATCCATCATCAAAATTAACTCGTACTTTAATTTCATATGTTCCTTCTTCAGCACCATAAGGAGTTTTTATTAAAAGTGTTTTAACCGAAGAAGAATCATCCTCACCAAATTCTTCAAGTTCAAAAAACTCACTTCTATTTGAAATTCCTAATTCTTCACTTTCCGCACTGATATAAACATCATCTTCGTCATTACTTCCTATATTTTCAACTTTAACAATTATTTCAAGATTTTTTCCCTGATAAATCATTTGAGGATTTAACATTATGTTTTTAATAACTACATTATGCTCTTCTCTTTCTATGTTAACACTAACTATTTCCTGATTACATTGAGTGTCCTCTTCATCTTCTTCATAAGCCTTAACAAAAATTAGATAATCATCTTTTTCTTCAAGATTTTCAGCAACCTTTAATAACAATTCAAAATCAAGGTCCTCTCCTTCATCTATTTTTAAATCATTACTTTCAACTTGTTCTTCATCATCGTCGTCATTAATATTGTATAATGTTGCCTCAACAATAATATCTTTATCCTCATCTGCATTATTTGTTACTTCTACATCAATTTTTATTTCTTCCCCTATCTTAAAATCATCTCCTTCATCAGGATCTTTAATATCTATTTCTAAATTTCCTTGGATTCCTTCATCACATTTATCTAAACCATCGAGCAAGTCTAAATCAAATTCTTCCCCACTTCCTCCAACCTTAAATGAACTGAAATGCTCTACTTCAAAGACAAGTGTGCCATCAGTTGTTGGAGAAGGGGTATAACTTACAATATTACAAAAATCACATTTACTGGTTATCTGATTTGCATTGGTGGTAAAGCCGGCATTGTAAAAGATTTCTGGAACACTAGTATAACTCAATCCTGTTAAAGTGATGTTTGCAGGTTTATCTAACTGAGTATATTTTATTGTATTTATTGCAACTATTCCATTTTCAATTTTAACATTATTATCCAAGTCAAGAACATTGCTTAAATCCAAAACTTCATCTCCGAAACTTATTTTTCCTTCACCAGTTGCAAGTGTGAAATCAACAACCGCACTAATATCAGCCACTTGTGATAAATCAGTTGTTTCACCACCTGTGAAAGTTCTTGTAACAGGGATTTCTGTTACAATTAATAGCCATTCTTTAAAGGCAGTGTTATTAAGTATGTCTGTTATATTAACACGTATATTAACATCTTCTACAACAGATGAATTAAATGTGAATGTAGATCCGGTAGTACTATTTAATACACTGTTAACAAACCATTCGTAAGTTAAGGTATTTCCAGCAGTAGTAATACTAAAGTCTTGTGATTCTCCTGCTCTAATCACAGGTGTTGTTTCAGAAGGTGAGAAACCCACGATATTTGGGAATATTGAATCTACAAAAAATGTAACACTTGAAGAATTTTCATTTCCAGCAACATCCTTTACATACAATATCATAAGTGTTGTACCTTGTGATGCAGTATAGGTTGTATTTGCACATCCTGTTAAAGTATGATTGGTTGTTCCATCATCATCTGTATACCAGCATGAATCAAGGGCATTATCATCTGAAGCTATAAAGTTAATTTCTAAAGAATCTGTTGTATAATTAATATTTTGGGGTTCAATAATACTAACCTGTGGATGTACAGTATCTAACGTGATGGTTCTTGTTTCTGTTTGATTAATACTATTTTCAGAGTCATTTACACTTACATTATAATAATAAACTTCATTTGGCAAACCAGTCCAGTTAATTGTTCTTGTAGAATCTGTATAACTTATCTCATTTACAAGAGATGTTGAATTAAACAAAGAGAAGGTTATTGTATCTTCGTTTATTTCTGTAACACTTACATTTACAAAAATCCAATCTCTGCTAAAGTAAGTATCATTATTCTCTGTTCCTGTTGTATATTCTATTATAGGAATAATTGAGTCAATAAAGAATGTAACTTGTTTTGTGTTGTTTAAATTTCCTAAAGTATCATCACAATAATAATTAACAGTGTGAGAGCCCTGTATCATAGATGAATTTGTATTTGTCCAGAAGTTTCCTACGGAATTTGTTAAACTTACATTTGTTGCTCCTGTATTTAAAGAATACCAGCATGCACTTATTACATTACTATCTGTTGCAGTTATATTGAATAAAATTGTATCTGTTGTATAACTTTGAGTTAATGGAGAATTTACTGTAACACTTGGAACAGTATTATCAACATAAACAGTTGCTACATAAGTTGTGTTTGTATTACTAGAAGGATCTGTAATTGTTGTGTTTATTGTGTAAACTCCATCGGGAACAAATGTGGATAAGTCATCCATTGTCCCATCCCAAATTTTTGGTTGAGGATTTTTCGCAGTGCCTGAGTAAAGATTTCTAACAATTGCCCCCATACTGTTTTCTATATCTATGCTATAATCCACTGTTTCTGAATATTCTAAATCTATACTAACATTATCGTAAACTCCGTCCTGATTTACAGGAGAAAAGAAATAATGTGTTCCATTATAATAAGCACCTGTTATGCTTACTGAAGTTAAATAAGGGGTTGTTGTATCAACTGTAAAGGATGTAATTGTAAGAGGGGTGCTTGGATTTCCAGATGCATCTGTTATAGTTATTGTACATATAGAATATGTTCCGTCTGCAAGTGTATCAAATGTTATTGTATTATCTCCTAAAACTGCACTTGTTGTTGATGAAGTACAAGTCGAATAAGAAATTGTTCCGTCTTCATCCGTGTTAAAAGTATAACTGGGAATATTATTATTTGTTGGAGTTGTTACAGGAGTCACTTCTGTCACTATTGGGGCAGTTGTATCAACAACATTAACTGTTCTTGTAACTTCTATTGCTGGGTTCCCAGAACTATCCATAACATTATATGTTACAATATAACTACCGAGAGTATTCACATCAACAGGATTTACAACCACAATATCAACTGTAACATCTCCATCATAATTATCTAAAGCAGTTGCACCAGCGTCTGTATAAACATCTCCGACCTCCACTGTTTCAGGTTCATTTCCTAATCTTGTTATCACGGGAACAGTTGTATCAACAATGTTAACTGTTCTAATATCAATTGCTTGATTTCCTGCAGAATCCGTGACAGTATAAGTTACATCATAACTTCCCAAGGTAGAGGTATCTACTGCACTAATATTTGTAATAATAGATAATGTAACATCTCCGTCGATATTGTCTAAAGCAGTAGCACTAGCGTCTGCATAAATTGTATCAACTTCAACTGTTTCAGGATCATTTCCTAATATTGTTATCACAGGAGCTGTTGTGTCCCATGTGAGTTGAAACTCATCAAAACCTGTATTTTCAGCATTATCTGTTACAGTTAATCTTATAACATAAACCCCATCTGTATCTGCTGAAACAGTAGTGCCTTCAGCGCTTGCAGAACCAAAAGTAATTGTTCCTGGACCGGACTCTGATGTCCATAAGTAAGTTGCAATTCCACTTCCACCATCAGTAACAATAGCATCTTTTACAAATTGAATATTAGAAAGCACATCTAAACTAACATCAACAGTTGGAGGAATATTGCTTAAAGTTATCAAACCAGAATCAACATAATACGGTTCAAAATCAACCAATCCACTTATCAAACCCTGAATTGTTGACTTAACAGTTGTTCCCCAGTAGTTAAGTGTTGCATTTACTGTTCCAGAAACACCAGCACCAACGGATACTGCATCTACAATGTTGTTTAGGAAGTTATTATTCAAAATAGTAATAGAGGCTCCATCAACATCAGCGTTTGCAGGAGTATTTGAATCAAATATTGTTATAGCACCATTTGATTCTGTAGCATCAAAGGTGTTTCCAGTAATAGTTATACTCTCTGTAGAAACACCATCAACCTCTGATGTTATAATTAAAGCCCCATAATTGGTTAAAAATCCAGCAGTACTTGTAAAGATATTTCCACTTACAGTTATCCCACTTGTTGAAGTACTTCCTGAACCTAGATAAACTGCAATGCCTGTATTAGTAAAGTTATTGTCTGAAATTACACTGTTAGTCACAGGAGCCATCTGGTTAAAAGCAGTTCCACCACCATCTGCATCAATACCAACAACATTAGTAATTATGTTACTAGTTATTGTTAAACCTGTTAAAGCAAAATCACCAACATACCAGACTGAATTGCCACTTGCAGTGTCAAATATAGAATTTTGTATTATGATATTATTTGTTCCAGTACCACCACCCAAATGTATTAATTGTTCACCAATTGCATTTCCAAATGAAGCATATAAAAATTTAGAATTGTCTATTGTAAGATCATGTATTCCTGCATCATTTCCAGTATATATTCCCACATCAAAATCACTATCATCATCACCAAGATCTATTGTCATATCTTTGATGACAACATTATTTGCTTGAACATCAAACATTAAATCTGCACCATTTTGTATAGAACCATCTTTTGTTTTTCCAGTAATTATTGTTGAATCTATCCCAGTTCCTTGAATTGTTAAGGATTTATCAATTGTTATTACAGATGTAGCATTATAAGTTCCTGTTGCTACATTAATTGTATCGCTCGCAATTGCATCACCAATTGCATCTTGAATTGAGATATAATAATTTATACCATTTATTATTATATTATCTACATTAGCTTCACTTTGGCTAATCCAGTTATCAATTTCAATTTCAATTTTTGTAATTCCTGCACTTCCATCGGTTCCTTTCCATTCAGTAAGAGAGTTATGGTTTGCATCAAAGGTTGGATCTCCACAAGGTCCCGGAGGTCCGCTTGAAAGCCAAGCATAAGCAGAGTTATCAACGATTCCTTTATCATTGAAAGTATTAAAATTTCCTGTTGGATAATCTGCTGAATCATCACACTGAATAGGGTCAACTTTTGCATATTCAAACACTAATGTTTTTCCATTATCTAAAAATACATCAACGTGAGGAGCATATCCTGTTCCTGAACTAACATCCCAAGAAATAGAAGTTAAATCATTTAATGTTGAAATTCCGATATCACTAGCTTGAATAACAATTCTTGCTTCATCACCACTGCCAACTATTCCTGTAGTTTGAAGGTGGGCGACTTCTCCTATTAAATCTGCGGTAGCACTATTTTTTACACTTAAATCAGAAGGAATCACATTCAGCGTCACACCACTAACAAAACCAGATAAGATAATTAATAACACCGAAAAGAATACGATTCCTAAGATAACCCTTTTTCCCATAAGAAGATTATCCTTATATTCTATTTAAATATAATTATGGTCTAAAACTACTTTCCCGTTATTACTTTGGCTTGATGAAAGGGTTTTGGGGTTTAAGAATTATTATACTAGAATAGATTCCATATCATTGTCTGATTTCACAGCTTCCTCAAGAGCTTCTGCCTCTTCTTTTTTATCTTTGATCATTTCATTAACAGCACGCATTCTTAAATCCATTTTATCACTAACAATGTATCTTAGAAAATTTAGAACCCCATGTGGCCTAAGACTATTTTTATATATTTCAAGTTCTTTTATTGTTGACATCTCACTTAGTTCTTCTTTAATATTATTGATATTTGACCTCTGTTCAGCAATAAACATTGTATATCTGTGACTGTAATCATTTTCAATATATTCCATGTTTTATCAAAATACAACTATTATTTAAGAATTATTGTTCTCTAAGGCAATGATTCACAAACCACACCATCCCCATCACTGTCTAATCTGTGGATATCTCCTGTCTCTGCGAAACATTCATCAAAAACATCCTGTGCTTCTTCCTGTGTTGTAAAATCATCGCAGTTGTAGGTGTCTGAGTCACATATAGGCCCAACCACAATTTTAATTGTAGCTTCTCCTTTATTTCCTGAACTGAAGAACAAATATCCTGCAACAATAAGTATTAGAATTATCAGGATTCCTAATATCCAGTAGAGGGTTTTAGTGGAGGGGGTCATTTTTTAGATTCTTTCTTAGCCAAAGAAGTTTCATTTCATCTTTTTCTATAGTGCCAATAACTTTTTGTTTTATTAATACTTTCTTACCACATTTAGGGCAAGGGGTATATTT
>JANBVJ010000017.1 GCA_024239055.1 Patescibacteria group bacterium
TGGTATTAAGGGTTCCTTGTTTTTGTAACTCTGCGTATATATGTCAAGATAAGGAGATTTAACTACATCATCTTTATATAGAGGGAGGGAGTGTCCAAAATCAGTGTCACAAATATTTGTTTCAATTTGTTTGGAATCAATAAACTGATTTATTATATTTGTGCTTTCCTTTAAGGCTAATGCCATAGTCTTTATCGGTTTTGGGTGCCACTACGTGTAGGTAACGTTAGTGGCGCCTTTTTTTGTTCTTAAAAACAAGTCTCGCTGTCCATAAGCCAGAAATTAAACTAAATATGAAAAGTACGATTTTTAGTAATATTTCAAAATTAAAATCCATTTTAAAGCCTCCTAAGGCAGTAACTTGGTTAGAGGCACATTGTAGCACCCACCCCCAAAAAAAATGATGAAAGGTGCTAAAAGGTTGCTCCCTTCATCATATATGCCCCTTGGGGCGGTTACGGCTTGTAAAGCTACCAAGCTGCTGTCCTGACCGGTGATCATAGAAATTAGCCCACCGCCACCCGGGAAAACGTTTGTCCAGAAATTTAGCGAAGCTCACCAGGTTGTTTACGTATTGATATTTTACAAATTTGACCTGATCTACCTTAACAATTACTGTGCGTCTTTTATTTGCCATTATTTAGTAAGAAACCCCACGCTAACCTGACTACTTGGTAAAGCACAGTGCGATGTAAGTAGCCAGGCGCAGGGCAAAAGGTTTAACAACCTTTTAGCAATCTTTATTGATGAGGTGAGAATATTGTTTAATTTCATCACATTTTTCGTAGTCATCGTATTTCTCCGAGGTGAACGATGTAATTATTTTATCTTTATTATTTGATGCTTCTATAACAGACCATATTGCTCCGATTGTGCTTTGCCCGTCAAATTTACAGATGAGAAAAGTTTTATTATCTCCCCTGCCTTGGTAACTTATTCTGATTATCTTTTTCATAGTAAAAGGGCGAAAGGTATAATTAAATTTTAGTCTGTGGTGCAAATTTGGTTAAAACTTTTCTCTTTTCTATATAATACCAGTCCCGGTCAGGCAGAGGGAACTCTGCCTCTTGCGTTTTGTGGAGTACACGGGTGACCTGGCTGTAGCTCCGGAAGTTTTTGTGTAGGTGGGCGGGAGTTTCGCTTAGCATACTCTCGTAGCAGGTTTTGAGGTTAGAACTGATCATAATCACCGCTGAGCGGTGGCGGAGTAAATATACTTTTTTCATTGTTTTATCCTTTAGATTGTAAAAGTGAATGAGAATTGATTTTTTTTCCATTTACGCCCGTACTTTCTACTCATAATATGCTGCCTAATATCGTGCTTTAAATGGCATCGTTGACAAAGCGCAACAAGGTTTGTAAATATGTTGTTATCCTTATTGTGATCTTTGTGTGCTATTGTCAGAAGGATCCTTGTGAATTTAGTGCCGTCCAAGTCCATGGCCTCTGTTTCCAGGCCTTCCGGCATTGGTGCCCAATATGGTTTGTTTTTTTCTATCCTGTAAATAAATTCTCCATTTGGAGCATCGCAAAATTCGCATCTATTAAGAGCTCTCCGGAGTAGGATCATGCGCCTGATCAGTGACCATTTGGGGTGATATTCTTTTTTGTTAAACATTTTTAGTTTTGATCAAATGCTGTTTGTAAACGGGTGATCCACTGGGCCCAACATGATCAGTGGTAGGTGATCCCCATTGCTTAACATGATCAACCTTTTATAGATTATACGCAAATATAAGGCAGAGGTTTGTAAAACGCAAATAAAAAGGCAATTATTTTCACTTTATTTTTTAGATCATTTGCGAATAGCTATTTGTTAATTATCATTTAGCCATAGAGGCTAATCCAGCGCTATGTTAGAACTAATCCCGAACTAATCCAAAACTAATTGCGCTCTACTAATATCCTGCTTAGTTAGTTATAAAATAATAAAACTTTCCTTAAAATTTTGCTTAGGCGATTTTTAAGCCTGCGGGTTGGAAAGTGTCAAGGTTTTTGTTATTTATTTTTGGTTCAGCAAGGGTAAAGAAAATAAATCACAAAACAGAGCGTGACCTTGACTTGCGGATGGTAGAGGCTTATCTTAGCCTATGCAAAATTTTAAGTCAATGCAATGGTAGCAGAAATTTTTAATAATGTCAATAGGTGGGCGAGTGTTAAAATTTTTTTTGAGATTGAGCCAATGGTGTTGGATAGAAAAAATTTTAATTCTCGCCTTAGTCAGCAAACAATTTAAGGCAAGTATTGGATTAGGGTACTTCTGGGGGAATACTTGCATTAATTTGTGTAGCAGAGCAGTCTTTTAAAATTAGCTTACAATAAGAGGTCATATCGTAAACAAGTCCAAATGAAAGTGATAAAAGCTGTGCAGTCATGGGGTGGGCTTGTGTGCCGCTCTGGAGCTTGGCACACCTACAGAAAAGGCAAAGGGGCGTTGTGCAGGTCAGTGCGTCAGCAAGCCCCGTAGCGTGGGCTTAGGGTTGGCATAGTGTAAGGTCATAGCAGGGGATCTGTTGTAGGTCAGGGATAGAAAAAAAAATCAGGGATGCCAAGCTACAGAGCAAGCCGCACACACAAAAAAACCGTGTGAAGGGCGAGCTAAAGGGTTGCCGGGTAGTTGCGGCTGCCGGTGAGTGAGCCACAGGTGGAGAGGGTGGGAGAAAGCAAGGGGCATGACAGAGTGTTTGGTACAGGCTATGTGCGTTGGGCACTCTGGCATGATCCCTTGCCGACTTAGGCTCTGCGGGCTGTGTGAACGAACACCTTTGGACGGCTAAAGCTGCCCGTGTGTGTTGGATATTAGCGAGGGAAGGGCAGCTATGGCAATGGGGGTTTGCTATTGCGTGGCTATAGGGCAATGGGGTGTTGATAGGGTGTTGGTTAGGGCTTTTTAAATTTAAAGTTCAAAAAAAAACATCTGCTAATGACGCTTATTGTCTGGTAAAAAAGTGGTAATTAAGCCAAAGGTTAAAGCCATTAATATTAATTCTTATTATCTTTCAGCCCTATCAAATTTTACATAGTTCATTTTTAATTACTTTTACTTTCCTTTAGTCTTATCCTGTCATTACTTATTCTTTTATTTTATTATCCTGTAGTCTTACCCTGTTATTACTTACTCTTTTATTTTATCATCCTTTAGACTTATCCCGTCATTACTTACTCTCTTATTTTATCATCCTTTAGTCTTATCCTGTTATTACTTATTCTCTTATTTTATCATCCTTTAGTCTTATCCTGTTATTACTTACTCTCTTATTTTATCATCCTTTAGTCTTATCCTGTCATTACTTACTCTCTTATTTTATCACTTTGTGGCCTTATTCTGTGCTTACTTATTCTCTTATTTAGTGATCCCCTGTACTGAATTTTAATCTATTTAAGTATTTTTTAGCTCCTAAATTTTTTATCTTAACTTCTAATCTTCTTGCCTCTTTTCTTGTACTGAACTCTTTTTCATATATCATTTTTACAGGTCTATAATGCTTTGTTGATTTACTTTTACCGTCTTGATGTTCCTTTAATCTTCTTACTTTATTATTTGTTATACCGGTGTAGTATGTATTATTTTTAAGCGTCAATATATAAGTGTGAAAAATCATTTTTAAACTACTATTCTTAATTCACCCGTTGCTGTTTTGTACATATCCGCTAGTATCAGGCCTCCTGCTAAAGCTGCTGCGTTATTTGCGAATGTTAGTAATCCTTCTGCTTTCATTTTTCCTGGTGCTCTTATATTGAAACCAGTATCTATAACTAATGATGTATCAACAACGAATCCACCTAAATTAGCCTTTATTAAATTAGATCCAAGACTGCCTATGCTAAAGAATTTATCGTTGAAAGTATCCCCGTCACTTGTTATGATTAAGTCTGTATCACTAATTTGTATTTGTAATTTTCCGCCTGTTTGACTTTTAATTTTTATTCCGTTTTTTAAATTACTATCATCTTCTAAACTTAATAGACTATCTATTAATGCTGCAAATTGTGCTTGTGTAGGGACATCCCCCGTTTCAAAAAAGGCTTTTAATATTGCTCTGCTGTCTGCCATAATTAACCTATTATAAATGTGCTATCTATTATCATTACTCCTATTCCAGCTACTGCTATTCTTAAATCGTCTGATAAAATTAAACCTGGGCTTGTAATTCCGGAAGTTTTGTTTACTGTCTGTATCATGCTTGAAATTTTTATACATACAGCGATTGTTGATGGAGGATATGGAATACCGTGTGTGTCTTCCCAATCTGCTGTAATGTCAATTATTCCGGACACTGCCTGATCAAGGACCCGGGTTAATCTTAATGCACTTCTTACTGATGTTGTTGTCCTGGTAAATGGTGAAGTTGTTCTAATTAGAAATGCAGTGTTAGTAAAGTCTATTCCCGTTTCAACATTTAATTTTATTGAAGTTTCATCAATTAACAACTCTATTACCGGTACTGCTATGGGTAGATCACGAGCCGGTGGAATTTCTAATATAGTTTCACCAATTAATTCTCTAACTTGATTTATTGATTCAAACCAATTTTGTCCCGTTAAAGTTTTATCCTCACCAAATTTATCAGTCTTAGTGAAAGTCGTAGCGAAGTCGTCCCATAATATTTTACTTGATTCTCCTAATCTTTGAAATTCAGTTAAAAATCTTTGATGCTTTTCATGTGCTCTCGTTTGTTTTTCAGAAGATTCTCTTGATGCTTGGCCTCTTAGTCTAATTATATTTCCGGATCTGTTTTTATGAAATGTCCAGCCACCTATAGAGCCTCTAATGGCAGTTATGCCTGCACCAAATTGTACTCTTGCCATGTTATTATTAATGTATATCTAAAGGCTTTAGTTCTTCTTTTGGTATTTTTTTGGCGTTAGGAATAATAATATCCAATATTTTTTTGATTTTGTTAAATATAGAATTATCCCTCGTTGATGGAGTCAGTCTTACTATAATTTCAGTTAGCGCGATCAGGCCCCATAACAATTCAATCCAGTTATTTTTAAGAAAGTCCAACATAATGATTTAAGGTTTGAACCCCGACCCGGACTGTGTCAGGGTAAACTTGAGTTAGGGTAAATTTTGCTACAATATTAATGATTTTGTTTTAAAAGGAAAAATGATCCCTGAATTTTTATCAGCATTAGAGAATTTGAAAAACATCTTTTGACCTGGTTGTGGTATTGATCCAAAAATTTCTTTGTATGGTGTTGTTACATCAAAAGTGGTGTTATTTGTAGTAGTAAATTTAATTAGTTTTAATCTGCTGCCGGGATTATTTATTGTTGGTATAAAAGGTATAGTTAAAAATAAAATTATAAACTCTAAGACCTCATCAAGCTGTCTGCTTGCTGTTGCTAATATAGTGGTGCCGTCTGATGAGATAGTTAAGTCTATTGGAGTGATTTCACATTTTGAAAATTGTGGAGTTGTTAAAATATCCAGGTCATATTCTAATCTATAACTATTAAACTTAATAAAATTTTGTTGCGCATTAATAAACAGATCGTGACTTCTTCTTTGTAGGATAGGATTAAAATTAGTGAATTGATCCCATAAGGCTCTTTCTGCTATTGATAATCTCCGCCAATCCTGTTGTAACTTAAAAGTAAAATTTCTTGTTTTATTTTGTCTTAAACTATTTTTATTTATTCGTCCTACTTTGGTTTTAAGCGTGAGACCTGCCAAGGATCCCTGAAATACAGAGGCTTGAACTTTTCCCCGGATATCCGATATTAACGATGAAGTTTTTATTAAGGCCATGGTGCGCAAGTTACTTAAAAACCATGACTTATTAAATTCTATTTTTTTACCCGAGTAAAAATCCGTTCTTAAAGATGATCTTTAGGTTAAGCCCCCGGCAAGGTAGGGAGTTTGCCGAGGCACGAGGAGGGTCACCAATTCGCTCAGTTTAAGCTACTGCATTAGTTTTTTACTTTATTCTATTTTTAATATTTTGTAGATTATGTGATTACCGGTACTAAAATTTATACAGGCTGCATGTTAGGCAGCCGCCTTATACAGGTTGCATGTTATGCAGCCGCCTTGTACAGGCTGCATGTTATGCAGCCGCCTTGTACAGGCTGCATGTTATGCAGCCGCCTTATACAGGCTGCATGTTATGCAGCCGCCTTGTACAGGCTGCATGTTATGCAGCCGCCTTATACAGGCTGCATGTTATGCAGCCGCCTTGTACAGGCTGCATATTATGCAGCCGCCTTGTACAGGCTGCATGTTATGCAGCCGCCTTGTATAGGCTGCATGTTATGCAGCCGCCTTGTAACGGAGTGACCAAATTAAAATACCGCTTTAAAATACTCTGGAGGGAGCGGAGCGACCAACTTAAAATAAGACTGGCGAACGCAGTGAGCTTTTTTAAAATACGGCACGGGGAGCGGAGCGACCAACTAAAAATAAGACTGGCGAACGCAGTGAGCTTTTTTAAAATACAGCACGGGGAGCGGAGCGACCAACTAAAAATAAGACTGGCGAACGCAGTGAGCTTTTTTAAAATAC
>JANBVJ010000018.1 GCA_024239055.1 Patescibacteria group bacterium
ATTAAAACAAATATGAAGATAAACCATCCAATGCCTCTTCCTTTTTCCTCTTCATCTCCTAATTCTATTGTATCATCTCCTCTAGCAGCCACAAAGATATTTCTAAAAGTCAGGTCAACTTTTCCATTTTCAATCCCATTCAAGGTAACAGCCAAATCATCTATGCTATCATCATCAACATCTACAGCTTTTGTCTGACCAACTATTAAAAAAATATCAAATGGGCTTGAACTTATTGTTAAGGTAACAGAACTAGATGTGACATTTTTTACAGTAGCAGAGTGTTGTTCTCCTGCAACCACTATATTAAAATCAGCCCTGCTATCTAAATTCATAACTCTCTGCTTACCAGACCTGGTCAATATCCCTAAATCTTCTGATTGTCCTGCTGGAATTTCATTTCCAGTTGATGGGGTACATTCTAAATCGTCTGAATCAATAAGATCATCGCAATCATTATCAATATTATCTGTGCAAATCTCAAATTCTCCAGGATTTATCGATGAATTAGTATCATCGCAATCATTCTCTTCGCAATAACCATCCCCATCAGCATCAACACACCCTTCTTCTTCCAAATATAACCTGACACTATCACTAACACAAATTGATCTCTCTTTGCCTGCTTCATAAGCCTTGTAATATAATCTATTATTCTCTGAGAATTCCATGCTTGGAACTGTTAGATTTAATACAAAAATGTCTTCACTAACCTGACTTCTAATTATTTCTATAGCATCTGAAGTTGCATTTGCTATTTTCTTTTCATTAAATACATCATATAACCATGCTTCTACAACAATATCAAAAGCATAATCAGGATTTCTGTTTTCTACTTCTAATTCAAAGTTAATCTCTTCTCCAGTATCAAATGAAGGACTATTATCTATTGGATTTAATAATCTCAGCTTCAGATTTTCCTCTCCAACATCTCCATCTTCACAAATACTAAATTTAGTTATATTGAAAAGACTTGTATTTTCAGTAGGGGTTTGTGAATTACACTCATCACTCACATAACATTTTATTTCTGCATCTTCTTTTTCTTCACCCCCCACTTCACATCCTCTAAATCTGACAACATTATCTACAATTGTTAAAGGATTACATTCAATACCTGAAACATTGAGCTTAACACACCCTCTAACATTATATTCGCTCTCTGTTTCATAATCACAATCAATATCCATTGTTCTGTATGTAAAAATTTCAGGGTCGGATATTAAATTTGTGATTGAAACTGTCTTTCCCACTTCTAATGCACAATCTTTATCCAAATCATCTATTACATCATCTCCATCATTATCTTTTGCATCTGTGCAGTTTTCATTTTTTATTGTTAAAATAAAACTATCTGAACTAGTTAATCCTATACTATCAATTGCCTGAAAAGTTATCTTGTGAGTATCTATACTATTTTCAGATATCAAATGCTCTTTTAGATTAATTGTTTTCTCGATTTGTGCTAAATCACTATATCCTTCTTCTACAATTCCTGAAACATTTGAACTGAGGGCCCAAGTTATTCCAGGAGCATTATCTATTATTTTTATTTTAACAGGCATCTCTGAATCAGGGTAATAAATTATTCCTTCTTCAGGCTTTTCTAAAAATTCAATTATCGGAGCTGCCTCTCCTTCTGGAATAGAACTAACATTTATCTCTCTCGTTTCTGTTATGTTTAACTTTCCTACTATATCTATTACAGTTGCGTTTAAATAATAAGTACCATAAGGCAAGGAAGTAAAGTTTTGGAAATTAAAGAAAGGTGTTGATGGTGGTTGTGCTGTTCTTGTTTCCTCTTTATATAATCCAGCTGAATTATATAAATAAATTGTAATTGTTTCTATCCTCTTGTCATCTGTTGCACTAACATTTGCCAATATATAATTTTGATAATGTTTTCCTTCTTCTGTTGTAGGATCAACAAATGCTATCTTTGGTATTTCCAGATCAATTAAACTAAGATTGATTCTTCTTTCTGTGTTATTTATATTCCCCCATCTATCTGAAACAGTTGCATTTAGATAATAAACACCATTTGGTAAACTGAATGAATAATAAAATGGTGAAGAAGTGCTTGATTGAAAATCCTTTTCTAAATAAGATTCATCATATATCTTAAGCACAATTTCATCTATCCCAACATTATCGCTCGCACTAACATTCGCCACTATATAATTTTGATCATGACTCTGCCCTATAGGTGTTTCAGTAGTTGTTGGACTGATAAATGAAATTGTTGGGGGTGTGTTATCTGGAACAGTTGCACTTGTTTCATTAGAATAGTTACTCTCATCAGAATCCAATACTGCAGTAACAATATAATGATATGTAACTCCTTCTTGTAAATTATCACTATCAATTATCCCACAAGCATTTGAAACACAATCAGAAGCAGGATCTGCTGTAGTCAAAAGATCATAACCAGAATCTCCAAGAGGCATACCTTGTAAAAGAAAACCTAATCCAGACGCGGTTGATCTGTATATATTATACCCACTTACATTTTCTGTTTCTTCCCCTCTATCACAGGCACTTGGATTATTCCCAATACAATCCCACCCGGTTTCTACTTCACATAATGCTGAACATCCATCTCCATCTACTGGTATTGGAAGACAAATATCAGTTCCAGCACATTCTGAATCAAGAGTACAAGCTGTTCCATCACTACAAGATTTTCCATCATCGCATTCCTCTCCTACTTCTATATTTCCATTTCCACATATTCCAACCCATGTACAATCAAGACCATCAAATACCTCACAATTAGCTTGATCATCATCAAACTGCTCACAATTATAATTAACAACACTATCTCCAGTTTTACAACGTTTAGGAGTACAATAAGCTGAAAAACTATTATACATACCACTGCTAGTACATAAATTATATGCTGAACCAAAAGTACCTGAATTATCATAACAATCCCTAGGTGATGGGGCCCCTGTTTTAGGTTTGCACCCTTGTCCACTAATCCATTCACACTGACCAGAATACATATTACATGCATTTTCAGAAACAAAATTAGAGCAATAAGTACCTATACCAACAGTACCTGAACATGTTTCTTGAACACACCCAATAATATCTACAGGGCAATCATTATAAGAAAAATCTGTACAACTATCAATAGTTCCCAAACATTTTCCTATATCTACATCCCAATCTTCAAAAGACAACCAACAGCCCATTACCCCTGTGTTTAGTGTCTGTCCACATTGAGATTTGGTTAAAGCATCACAATCTTTTACTAACACACAAGCGCAATCCACAACATTTCTTCCAAGATTATTATTCCAATAAGTACTACAGCTAGAAGCAGTAGCACAAACTGGAGGAGCATCCACACATCCATAAGTGGGAGTACCCCCTAAATAATTACGATAACTTGAACAATCTCCAGTAAATGTCCCTCTACAGATAGGATGAGTTACTTTTCCTGTAATAACCTCTCCGGTAATTCCCCCAGGAACTTCTCTTTCTGTTGGAATAGATCTAATCACACCACCAGTTAGTGCATATTTTATCACACTAACTTTATTCCATGTTAAATTAATTTGATTAAGCCCTTCATCATAAACAGCCTGAACTCCTGTGGGATATAAAAGAATCCCAACTGCCAGGGTTGGTTGCGGAGTTCTTTGAAAAACTTGTGTGAAGAGATCGATTATTTTTTGTAAAAAAATCTGTAGAAAATTTCCCCTCTCTTTAATAGCTGCATATTCTGCTTCACAATAAAATTCCTCTGTAGCAGATATATTCCACCCGCAATCTGTCTCTCCAATACATCCAAACTCATCATTATTCCAATCCGAGCAATCTACATTTATGCTGGTATTCACACAAAGTGTTTTTTTACCATAAACACAGGAATTGCCCTCACACTCAAAATCTTCTAAACACTCTGAAAAATCTGGTTTTATTGGTTCAAATTCCCCTGAAACATTACAAAAATATGTGGCATTAAATGGTCCTAGAACGCAGGTTTGAGCAGAAGTAAAATTAATCCCTGCTAAAAAAATCAATACAAAAAATCCTGCTAAAAAAAAATATTTTTTCATTTTTCATCTAAACTCACATCAGCCAAAAGGATTTTCCAAGCAAGCACCATAATCAGGAGCCACAACTTTTATGGAACCAATATTCCCAGCTGCGGTTTGTATATCTGCTCTATTATCTAGATAATCCTTCATATTTGTCAAAAAGCACCATATATTAATTAAAATATTCCGTTGCTCCTCTAATTCAGTTCTAACACCATAACATTCTCCTTCAACACATGAGTTGGATATACATTCATAATCTGCAGTACAATCCTCACCTAATTCCTCTGCTACTTTCCATTCTAAATTAAGACCACAATAATAAATATCATCATCATCGTTTCTATCTCTTTTTGTCTGGGGTATTGTATTTGAAAGTTTTTTACTAGTATCTGGATTACAAACCAATCCTCCTGTAGGAGCCACACACACCCCTCCACTACATCCTATTGCACAAGGAACCTCTGCAGAATCGAGATTATCAGAACTATCACAAGTGGTTTCATTTAATTTAATATTATCAATACAGACATCTGGCCATGTAACACCTCCCTTAGTTGCATCACCCTGAACAAAAGGGTCGCTTCCTTCTGCACCTACTGTACATTCTCCTGGCGTAGCAGTTCCTGAACATTTCATGCTTAAAATCCATGTAGTTATCCCTGCTCCACAATCACCTAGGTTTTCACTTAATGCTCTGCCCCCCCCTCCATGTCCTCCATCATCACAATTTTTACTTCCAGTAACATAACTATTATAACCAAGTATTTTACAATATCTCTCAGCAGCTAAATCACCACATTCTAACCCCTGATTAAAATTAGGGGAACACATATTTTCTGGAACAGCAATACAAGTCTCATCTGCCCCTAAAACACCACAAGAAGGTCTTACTATAACAATTTTAGTCCTACTATCTGACATTCCTCCTGTATCTGTAACTATAAGATTAACAGTATATGTATCATTTGTAGAATAGATATGTGTAACTTCAGCCCCTGTAGAATCATCCACAGTTCCGTCATCAAAATCCCACCTATAAGTAAGAGAAGTATCTCCCTCTGGATCTGTTGTAAATGCAGCATTAAAGGAAACCTCAAAAGGTGCAACTCCTATAGCACTTACAGGAGATATACTAAATACAATATCAGGAGGTTCATTCACACTAATTGTTCTCGTTGCTGTCGATTTTGTGTTTATTCCTGCTGTATCATTTGCAGTTGCATTTATATGATAATTCTTACGAGATAGTGAACTAAATGTGTGGGAAAAAGGTGAAGAAGAACCCATAGCTGAATCAACCAATCCACTATCATCATATAAGTAAACAACGATATTATCTAAATTGCCTCCATCACTAGTCACTGTTACATTTACTTCAATAGATACAGGATCAAGAGCTTCTGGAAATAAATCACCATCTGAGGGGGTTGGATTAACAAACTGTATACTCACACTCGCAGGAAATTCTCCTGCAGAAACAAACCCCAACGACATAAATAATATTAACGACAAAGAAATAATCACAAACATCAGCCTCTTTTCCATGAACAAATTATGGATTTTTATATTTATAAATATTTATGTTTTCAAATTTATTTTTTTTATTCAGGCACAAGTGCAAAAAAGCTATAATTTTTAATTTTTGATAAATCTTTAACATCTTCTAGTTTAACTTCAGAAATATTTTTCTCAAACTCATAAAATTCCTCTGCATTTCCTCCATCTATTTCAAACGCGAGTAAACTCGCCATTTGATTTTGAGAATCTTCCATTGCTATATTATAATTTCCAATTAACTGCTCTTTAACCTGTTCGAATTCTTTTTCAGTTAATTCTTTTGCAACTTTTTCAAACTCTTCCAGAATAATTTTTTTAACTTTTTCAACATTTTCTTTTGTTGTTCCGATATAGATTAAATTATATGCAAAATCTTTGTTAATGTTTGATTCACCTTTTACAGCATAAGCCAGATTTCTTTTATCACGAATTTCACTGAAAAGCCTGGAAGACATTCCTCCTGCCATCAACGTACCAAGCACTCTCGCAGCATAACTCTTCTTATCCTTTGCCAGGGGAACGTGATA
>JANBVJ010000019.1 GCA_024239055.1 Patescibacteria group bacterium
ATCTTCGAGGTTGAATTTTAGGTATTCTAGATCAATCGCGTTTACTGCTTCGTTTGCGTTAGCATCTGCGTCTTCAGTGTCTTCGTCATAGTTATCAGTCCAGTTTATGTCTTCGATTTCAATAGATAGTCTATCGCCTTCGTCATAATTGAATTCTTTTATGGTATCACCCACGAAATTGATTTCTATATCGATTGCTTCATCCGATACTTCTAATGGATTTTCTTCGTCATCTGAAAGTCTAATCACAAATTCACCTTCTTCGTGTATAAGAAGATTATCGTCTTCGCTGATTGAACCGATCTGATCGATTTTAGTACCGTTTACTCTTACTTCTACTTCAAGTCCACCTTCTTCTTCATCTTCGAATAATTCTTCGAATAATGAGTCATCGTCTGCGAATCGTGTTTTAAGTTTCAAAGTAATACCTGTTGTTGTAGATGATGTGAAAGCTGAAGTAATTCTATTATCGTTTGCGAACAATAGAGAAAATTCAATTGCTCTATGGGATTCAAGATCAATTCTTCCTTCTTCAGATAGAGTTACTGTTGCTGCATTAGTAGAAATAGTATCTTTCATTAGTACGCTGACTTCTACATTGTTATCTTCCTCGTCTGAACTATCACCGACAACTGAATATTCAATAAGCTTTACGATTTTGTCTTCGTCTAGTCTAACTGAATCTTCATCGTTTGTTAGAGTAAGACCAACGTATATATCCATGTCTGAATTCTTTGCTACATATGGTCTGTCACTAGAACTGAATGAATCAAAGATCACGTCTTCATCTTCTTCAACGTCTTCTGTCTTTGTTACTGTATTACCATTCTTTGTCTTATATGTTATAGACAATTCTTCAGTGCTGCTTGCTAGAGTGTCTGCGAATCTAAGTTCTTCTATATAGAATCCTTCTGATTCATCGGCAGTAAATCTGAACTTTGCAACATCGGTAAGAGTCTGTCCCCAATATGCGATCGTGTCATCTGTAGATTTTGCTTTAACGTTTATGTCTTCAAGACCACTTGGTAGTAAGTTGAAAACATTCGAACCTTCGTCGAAATCAGATGTATCAATAGTGACACCAAAACCGAATTGTTTTCCTGTTGCTCTAATGTCGTATGAGTCTCTAATATAAAGATCAATTGTGTCTCCGTCTCTACCATCTACGTCTGCATATACTTCGTATGTTTCAGATTTACCAGATCTTATAGTAGAATCAATGTCAAATATAAGTCTGTGATTGCTTACAGTACCTGACCAAGTGTTTTCTCCATCTGTTATCTTAACGTCTGAAAGAACATCGTGTCCACCATTATATAGTTCAACGTGTTCAATTACTACGTCTTCTACGTCATCAACTGCGATTTTGAATTCTGATACTTGAGCGTTTCTTTGTCCAACGATCACGTCATCAAGTGAGCCAACTGAAGTCAAAGCAATTTCTCCAACGTTGATTCCAACGATAGTGAAATCATTGCTCTTCAATGGTAATCCAGCATAATCTCCATCTAATTCTACTTTAGCAATATTACCAGATGTATCGCTGCTGAAATCAGCAACTACTGAAAGAACAAACGGTGCTCGAAGATTCAAGTTGTTAAATACTACTTCATCGTTACTGTTAAATAATTTTCCACTAGTTAAACGTACACCATCTTCATAAAGATAAATGTGTCCAAAGTCTGCTCTTGCGTTGAATCCAATTCTCTTAACAGTAAGTTTATCTACGTCTTCATTTCCATTGAACTGAACTTCCATTATCTTGAAATTAGAAGCGTTCTTCGCTACAACTGAAGATTCGGGATTATCAGATGACAGTTCTGCTGTATTTTCTGCTACTGTCTCATCGACTGGTTCTTCTACGACTGGAGGTACAATTACATTCGGTACTAAGCTATTATACTTAGCTTGTGAAATAGGACCAAAATATCCTACTGCGGGAGCAACTCCATTATCTGCCTGCCATGCTGAAACAGCTGTTCGTGTTATCGGACCAAAGTAACCAGTTGAACCACCACTAAAGTTGAAGTGGTCAGTAACAGTTAAATAGTCTTGCAAACATACAACATCTGTACCAGATACACCGACTGAAAGATTGCGGTCGAAATCACATTTTGCGGTATTATCAGAAATGACACCACCAGATTGGATTACTCCTAGTTGTGTCTGAAGGATAGTTATCTGTTGTAACAAAGAAGAGATCTGAGCCTGAAGATCTTCATAAGAAGTTTGTGCACGTGCCTTCAAGGGAATAGCGACAGCACCCAAAAGAGTAACTATAGCTATAATTAAGACTGCTTTTTTTACTTTACCATAACGTCCTCCTAATAATTTTTTCGTATTCATGTATTTTTCAATCTATATTAATTAGTTAATAATGTTAACATTATCTGTTTATCCAATAGCATTACATAGATAAACGTACAACGAATTGTACGTATCGGCACTTAATAGGTGCTATTGTATGTGCTCTAGTAATACTAGAGACATCGACCGTATATCTATAGAAAGTGCTTTATCAAATGCTATATTTTATTCTATTTTACAACAAAGAAGCGCATTTGTATATGTCTTCTTTATTTCACAAATACAATTTACTTAATTAAGTCTAAAAAGTTTGATTGTATTTGTTTCTTTAACATTTTAGCGTTTTGTGTAATGCAATGTCCTCCAATTTTACCTTTTGGTGGAGACAGTGTGGGTCTAACCACATCTGGTCTTATATTCTTGTATCCTTTATTGTAAGTAATATTGAAGTCTGTCACAGCGTTTTCAAATTCCGCTCCAAAATGTTTGCATAATCTTTCCATTTCTCTATGCCAAGCAATACATAGGCCATAGTATGAAGTGCTAAGAATCTTACCCAACTCAGTGTCTCTAGCATTTTTTATCCATTTCAGCTTAACGTTTGGCATCTCTTTCTTGACTAGTCTGAAAGCTTCTTCACTATCAGTACCAACATATTTGACAAACGATAATATTGCTTTATCTAGTCTCGGATGTTGCCCTCGCACAGGTGAATGCACTATGTGAGATAGTGGACTTATTTTCGCAGCAAAACAAGTATAATTCAAAGACTCTGTAGTACCAACTGGCACTGTAGAATGTATTATAACTAATTCTGGTTCGAAAAGTTTGCAATATTTTAAAGTTTCTTTTTCAAAACTTATGCTATATGGATAACAGACGTGAAGGGTCTTGCATGTAGTATTCTTTATTATCTCTTTATAATTGGTGTCTTTCCTATCTATTATACCAATTTTTTGTCTATTCTTTCTACTTTGTAATACTATTTTTATCGAAGACCCAACTTCACCTCCACCCATTACCAGAGAATCGTAGTACATTATTCTGTTTTCTTATCCTTCGGAAGAATCTTGTACACCTTTCCACCACAGTCTGAACATGTGCCTTTGACTGAGTTCATGCCTGTTTTCATCGTTATTATTTCAGGATTCGTGACTGGTTTTTTAGCCTTACATCTGAAGCAATACGCTTCATAGTTTCCTTCCGTCATATTATTAGTGTGATGTTAATTTATATCGGCGACCTTTATTCGCTCTTCTCGTCTTTTCGACCTTCGTCTCTTCGGCTATCGTCTCTTCGACCACCTAACTGTGGTGCATCGATCTTCAAAGTTGCTCGAACCTTGTCTGTGTAACCCACTGACTTAAGAAGGAGTCTAATTGCCTTTGCAATCTGTCCATCTCGACCGATCACCTTTGAAACGTCTTCCTGTGCTACTTTAAGAGTCAAAAGGACTCCCATCTCGTCGACTTTTCGTGTAATTTGAATTGCGTCTGGATTAGATACAATTGCAGTAACTACGTACTTTAAAAAAGTCTCATCTTTAAATTCTGACATATTTCTGTTTGTTTTTACTTATTTTTTTAATGCTATACTATTACGATCGACCTTTGTAATATTCTAATATTCTAACAGTATTCTTAATATCTGATAACGCATCGTGTGGAGTGCCTTCGAAGTCTTTGCCAATACTTTCCAAAAACTTAAAGACACCACTTGTCATTGGTTTGTTATGTTTAGCAGATTCCCATATTGCTGCTGATTTCAAGTCAAAGCATCTGTAACCAAATGGCCATTTTCTGCCTATTTTTGTATACTGTGCACGTAAAAAGGGTACGTCGAAATATGTACCCCAACATGCTAATATATGGTCATCTTCACAGAAGCTTTCAAACATTTCCAGAGCATCGTTCAAATTTATAGCATTTGTTAGATATTCTTCTGGTATTTTATTGACAGCCATTGACTGTGGATTTCTGAATGAATCTAGAGGTTTAATATACATGCTAAACTCTCCTCTAGTTTTATCTACAGTAAACTCTTTATTTACTATTACAGCTCCTATCTGAATAACACTACCTGTGTGACTATCGGAGTCTGTACATTCAATATCAATACATATTAAATTGTGCGGAAATTTCATGTTTTACGAATATTGCCTATTATTACTATATTATACCATAAAGAAACTACATTGTAAACATCTATCCTATACACAGACGTAAATTCTTATCAAGACATTTACAATTGAATTTGTATGTGTGTCCGTCCCATCTCTTAGTACCGAACACAACTGCTTTCTTATCTGGTACCATTTTTTTATCACATTTGGGGCAATGTGTACACGCGTGTTCCAATTCTTCAGGCGACATGCTTTCTAATTCTTTTATTGCTTTTTTAACTTTCGCTTTCTTTTTTGCTGATACTTTCATTTGATGTTATTTCTTTTACTTCTTCTTCTGTAGAGTCTCTATTAACTTTGACATCTACTGTTGCTAGATTTGTTTCCATATCGTCGAACGATATGTCTACTTTAATTGCGCCTTTGCGTATTACTGTCACCATACTGTCTATGCCCATACGTCTAACATAATTAGTTGCATAGTCAATACCACCAGCAGACCAAACGTATACTTCATCACCATTTCCATGAAACCATCTCAAAACCTGAAACAAATCAAAATCAGGTACTTGGTCTCGTTTGTCAAGTCTTATCTTGTGTAGAGTATCGTCTATGTCAAATGCAATTTTCATTATGCTGTTGTTATTTCGGGATTTTTGGATTATTGTCTATTTTTCCAATGAGACAACCTTGACTATCAAACACGTAAACGTATTTTCTAGAAATGTCGTCATCATCTATTTCGTGCTTCGTGAGTAGAATGCACTGTTCAACTTTAAGATTGCCTGGCAACCATTTCAGTTGTTCTTCGTCAAGAAAGTCTCTCAACGTTGGTACTATTTGTAACATATTAGTCTAGTTTTTCTATTACTACTTTAGAGTTATTCACTGCCCAGTCTGGTATTTTATTACATAGCTTGGAGGTGCCATGTTTCATGTGTTTAGTGGGCGCGAAATTATTGGGAGAAGTTATGCGATACTTGTATGTCTTCTTTTTTTCCTCGGTTTTCTTTTCTTTGTTGACTATCTTTTTCTCTTCTGTCTCTGTTTTTGAACTTGTATCTGTTATATTTTCTTCTCCTAGATTCTTTTCGTCGACCTTGACGTTTGTCTCTCTATTTTTTCTACTAAAGAATCCATTAATGAGTTTTTTAATCATGTTTGTTTGTATTCGTTAAAGTGTTTTGTAATTTTATCCATGTCTTTCGATGTTATACCAATGCTACGATAACAAATATAAGCATCGTTTTTGAATAGATATTTGAAGCATATTTTTAATCGCTCCCAAAAATTCCAATCACCAGTATCTACAAAACCGATGTAATAGTGCTTCCACTGGTCTTTCTTAGGTTTCTTCATCTTCTCTGCTATTTCTCCTTCCCATATGTCTTCATCTGTGAAGTAATCAAACTCAAGAAAGTGATCTGAACCACAATTGCATCGTATGTGTAAATTTTTTTTATTTCTTTGATCTATTTCTTTCATGTTTTGCTAGTAATGCTTTTAGATAATGCTCTGATCGGACTAATTCTTTTTC
>JANBVJ010000020.1 GCA_024239055.1 Patescibacteria group bacterium
CTTCCAGTGTAACTTTGATTGAATCAGCTCCGCCCTTTATAGTTGTTTCATTAGGCTCAACATCTGTTATGACCAGTGGCTGTGTTCCAACCAATATGAATTCAAATGATTCTGTATTTACATTTCTCTCATTTTCTTTGTCTGTTCCTTCTAGTGCGGGCTGGTCTTTACATCTGAAGTAGAACTTGTTATCTTTTCTGTTTTCTAATCCTGTCAAGGTTGAACTGCAGGTATAACCCAACAGAGCATTTATGTTTGTGGATTCTGATGTGCAGGTCATTTCATTTTCCATTTCTCCATACTCTTTATCAGAACGGCTAAATTTACATTCTGCAGGTTCGTTTACATAGAGTTCAATATCTAATTCGTGAGTCTCACCCTCTTCAAAAAAGGATATCGGTGCGCCATTTATCCAGTTTGTTCCATATATATTTGGAGCTGTGTTGTCAGGACCATCATCTATACAGAATTTGAATACAAAGTCTGCGATATTTGCATAGCCGTTTGCACTCATGCATTTTACATAAAATTCATAGTTTCCTCCGTTGTGAACTTCAAATCCTTCCTGTTCCAGATGAGTTGAGCCAGGGAACATCATGAACTGAGTGTGATTGTATTTGAATAGAGAACTTCCGCCAAAAGGCAGTCTCATATTATCAAAGCTCGCTTTTCTCACAGAATCTATCTTACAGCTTCCTGGTTTGTCCAGACTTACCCCGAATGTGAAAGGGGTGAAAGCAGGAGAGCATTTGTCTTCTGAATCTTCATATTCAATTCTTACTCCTCTGTCAGGAGGAGATATAGAGGTTTCAGGAACATAATTATAGCCATTGGATAAAACATCAGACAATGCCTCTATTCTCGGAGGTGTGATATCTCCTTTATTAATCCAGACGCATTTCTGTTCTGTCGTCCCTTTGTTCACGAGCTCACAACCCTGTCCAAGACTTCTGCACTGATACTCTGTACAATAATCCAGAGGATTATTTGTATTGCAGGTCTCACAATATTCCCCGCCTGTCTGAGCCTGCCATGCCTGGCACATGAATGTGATTGTTTCTTGAGTTTCTTTTTTGTATGAACCCCAAAAAATCGCTGCTCCCGCCAAAATTCCAATTCCGGCAGCTGCCCAAGGACCAAGTACTCCTACAATTATGGCTCCTTTTGGTCCAAGCAAGGTGTAGAATGTTGTTCCTATAAAATATCCTCCTCCTAACGCACGCGCAGTTGCTTCAACTAATATTGGGTCTGCTCCTGGTGCCAACAAAGCTGCAATACCTTTAACAGAACCATAAATAGCTATTGCTATTCCTGCATTTTTTAAAATAGCGCTAAGAGCTTGTTTTGCTGTTAATTTTGTGGCTACTTCAGCAGCAGCTTTTTTTCCTAATTTATCTGCGAAGAAAGCACCTAAACCTTCAGCAATAGGAAGTGTGGATTCTTCACCATCTTTTTCACCATTGTTATTGTCGTCTGAATACCAACTTCCATCTTCATTTTGTCTATAAAGACCCCCCTCCTCTCCGATAAGATATTTTCCAAATTTATTTTCACCACGGCTATATTTCATACCGTGATAGTTAAGGATTAATGAGGCTTTTGGTGAATATGCAGGATTAGGTGTTCCTCCAAGTTCGGGGGTAGTTTTTTCTTCAAGAGGGGATTCTGGAGTGGGTTGAGCCTCTAAAGCATTTTTTGCAGCAATAGCTAAATGATCATCTACATGAACATAATTAGACGCCAAATCCCCATCAGGATTATGAAATATCCATCCATCTATATTTTGAGAAGTCCAAGTTCCATATTTATACAACCCATCAATTCCCCCGGCAGAGTTCCTTTTTTGAATTGTTGTTTCATCTATTAACCAATAAGTAAATCCAGCTTGCGCGCCCTCTTCAGCCACGTTCAATTTTATCTGTTCAAATCCACTAACCAACCCAACCTGGCTTCCGACGGCATAAGAAACAGCGAAGATGCCAATCATTAATATAAAAATCTGGCTCAGTGCCAGTGCTCCCCTCTTGTTCATATTTTTTATTTGCATTTTATGGCTTTTGCGTAGTGGAATCTTCAATATAATAAAAATCCTCATCTAGGAAAAGTTCTGGTTCTAACATGATAAATTCTTCTTCAAATATCATTTCATCTTCTATGAATATAGGTTTTTCTGTTTTTTTATCTCTGCTTCCTGGAATAATTTCAAACTCTGTTGAGCCTGCATAATTATCATTAACATACCAGACACTTTTAAAATTTCCATAACCACCATTATCTATTAACCATCCCATCATATCATCTTCAGTACCAGTCCTATTCACCACACCATTAGAATCATAAATATCTACACGAGAATAAATTTCTTTTCCTCTCGGATTGAATATTTTAATTTCCATTTCAGTTCCCCTCATATTTAATTGATCATATGAAACCAGGATTATTCTTTCATCATCTCTGAATTTATTTTTAATTCCCACAAATTCTTCTGGATAATCTCCTGCATTATTATTGTTAAAATCCTTCCAATAATTGCATGCAAAGAATTTTACATCTTCTTTAAAAACTTTTCTCACTCTGAAATCTCCTGCTGTACTATTTAGCCATGTATATCCAGGAGCAGGACTATATGTTCCATCAGAATAAATTACATTTTCTAAGATATTTCCTCGTGATTCCCCTCTCGTTTCATTTTCTCCGACATAAACATTTACATTTGTCCTGTCTGCTCCAGCCCTAGCAATAGCTTCTGCTCTTTCCCTTTCTCCTTCAAGATATAATCTTTTCCCGGTATATTCTCCAAATTTGTCATCTTCTTTTGCAGCCCCTTCTGCAATCATCTCTCCGAGAATCATTTTTTCTTCTGGTGTGCATGCAGCATCGTCATTACCAATTAAAGTTAAAGCTAAACCACTGATTAAAACTCCTTTCCCTAATTTACTTATTAATCCTCTATTCTTCTTCATCATAACCCTCTCCTGTGAAAAAATCCTTCCAGTTCTCCCACCATCCTTTTTTATCTACATAATTAACTTTAACACCACAATCACCAAGTGCGAGACATAAGTTCTGTTTTTCTGTTTCCCACGAACCTCCAGAGAGACACTCTTCATTTTCTACATAATCCCAACCCCCGAAAAGTCCTTTCTCTTTTTTCACAACACAAACATCACTAGCTACTGCACATAGAGTCTCTGTGTCTTCCTCAACATCCCAGAAATTAAATCCAGGGGGGTCTTTTGGAAGGCAAACTCCGTCTCCGATATTTTCCTCCCACTTGCAATCCCTCTTATCAGCATTATCACAATCCTTTTCATTATCTTGTGCAACACAGGTTTGCCAGCTATTTACAACACATGCAGCATATCTGTATCCATCAGGAGTTCCGTCGTCAATTGTAGTCTCTGTGCAAACTTCATTTCTGAAACTAGCGCATGGCTCTGCAGAGATTTCTCCATTATAACAGACAATTCTGATTTCTTCTCTTCCAGGAGCGTTTTCTTTCCAGTCTTTTGGAGTCGCACAAAATGTTTCGCCGTGCTCATATTTTTCTTTTGTTCCATCTCCATTATTATCATAAGAACAGCTCAAATCTTTGCAGATATAATTTCCCATGTTTACATTTTGACCCCTTTCAACAGCACTGCAAGTGCTTCCGGCATAGAAATCGCAGTTTCCACAAGTTGCAGAGTCTGTATTTGATTCCCCTGGATTGCAACTTTCTGTCCAGTCTTTAATATATGTCCAGTATTCTGCATCATCCTGACTTTCAGAATCATAAATATTTGCAGTATTCCCGCAACTGTCTAAAAAATAAATCTCATCCTTTCCTTCCACACAAGTTGTTCTCTCAGTTGGTCCGCAGATAGTGTTCAGCTCTTCTGCAGAACATAAAAATCCTTCGTGAAATTCAGCTCCTCTTTCTTGGCACTCTTGCTTTGTCTCAATTGTGCAGCTATTTCCAGAGTCTGTCTGAAAAACACATGCTCCTTTTACTTCAGGCTCTGCAAGAGCTATACATGATTGTTCGTCCTGAATATTGTTCAGGAATTGCGGAACAACGTTGTATTCCGGCAATGAAGCGAGATACTCACACCTGGTCTGTGTAACAAAAGCTGCCTGCTCTCCTATTAAACAACAACCTGTCTGACACTGAGGAATATCATAATTATTTCTCGAGTCCCAGTATCCTCCTAGCTCTGAATCACAAGATGCCTGCGGGGAAGGCAGACATTCTCCTGTCTGTGCATTGATGCATGTTCCAACAGAACAATAAGTAGTTGATTCACACGATGTTGGAGAGGTTCTAAAATTTGAATTACATATTGACTCTTCATCTACATCTATACACCAAGCCCCGTCATTTCCATCTGGACTACTGCCTGTATTTTCACAGCATACAGCAGCACTGGTAAAATTGATTGAAAGAACTGCTAAAAAGATTAGAATTCCAATGAACAATATTATATTTTTATTTTTCATTTTATAATTAAGGGAAGCCTGACGGCCATGCTACACTTCGTGAGGCAAACTGGAATTTATTTCCTATGTTTCTGTCTGTTAAAATGTAAATTGTTGTGCCGTCTGTCTGTTTTTTCTTTTCAACTTTCAAATCGTGATAATAATTCATATAAACAGTGGTTTCTGCATCACCATAAGTAGTTTCCCATTCTATGATGCTATTAGCAATACTGATTAATTCAAAAAGATTGTTGTTCAAAATAACACTAAATTGTTCGTATTTTTCTGTTTCAGCTTTTGTTAAAATAACTTCATAACTGAATGTGCTGACGATTCTTTTTGGAAGAAGCTCGACTTTTGTTTCGCCGGGTTTTAAATCAACACTATAACCTTTTTTTTCATAGCTGTCTTTTAAGGAGCTGAAGCAAGCATCCACCTGGTCCTGAATAGAATTTTTAATTTCTGATTCAATGTGCTGTTTCAATAATGGCTGTTGAACCACACATGTTCTGTAATATTCATTAGTATAACACAAATATTCAATCTTGTTATTTTCATATAAAAAATAATTTCCAGATTCTACACTTCCCCCCTGCAGAGATAATCTTTCAACACTTTCTTCTATATCTTCTTCAATGCAGGTTTTGATAAATTCCTGCGGATTTTTTGCAGCAGGTGTTAAATCTATTCCGAGTCGTGGAGAAATCATATAAAATAAAACTGCAAGAGCAACAACAATTATCGCAACTATGATAAAGATTGTCACCTGACCCCTTTGGTTTTTTGTAAAAAAATCAGACTGAAAAGAGCTGTTAAGCTTTTTACCTCTTTTATTATTCATAATATTTTTAAGAGAAACTACTTTATAAAATTAATCTTCAATCTTCAATCCTCTGTTTCAACTCTCGGTGCAAGAATAAAACTCAATTCAATCTGTTCTATTTTGAAATCTATTCTTAGCGGGTGGTCTTCTGCAAATTGCAAGATTGTTTTTTCAGAGAGCTTCGCACCCTTTATGAATTTTTGCAGATATTCAAGGCTATATTTTGCGCTGCAGTTTTCTGCCTCTATTTT
>JANBVJ010000021.1 GCA_024239055.1 Patescibacteria group bacterium
AATATCAATTAGGACTTAATCAAGTTAACCAACAAATTGCAGAGTTATCCCAAAAAGAAAGAGAGGAGACTTCAAAAACCAAAGAACCAGCATCAGGCAAACAAAGGAAAAGTATAAATACTAAAAAGAATTAAATAAAACATGGTAGCTGCATTTAATGTGAATTTTGATTTCGGTGGTGCAGATAATGCTCCTGGAACAGAGCAAGACATTACTGGATTGGGACCTCCAGAACTTAGGTTTAAGCAAGCTGATAATGCGACAATTGATTCGTCCGATCCAATGCCAATTCCAACAGCTGGAACAGAATTCTCTAGATGGAAACAAATCTATCTGGTTTGTACAACAGCCCCAGACACCCAAGTGGATAATGTAAGGTTTTTCACTGACGGCGGTGGATTCGGGACAGGAATCACTGTAAGAGTAGGAGATCAATTTCCATTGCACAGTGCAGCAATAGAAACTGGCTATGATGTTTCAGATGCAAACGCAGTTATGACAACTCACACTGACATAACTACTAGCTCAGATGCTTTCACTTTCACTACTGGAAGTCCGCTTTCAGGACCTACGATAAGTGAAGCTGGTGGAATTATCAATGCAATTGGCGAAACAACTAACTATCTGGTTTTACAGATGGAAGTTCTTAGCACTGCAAGTCCGGGTAATTTAACTGACGAAACCTTTACATTTAGATACGACGAAATTTAATTTTTTTTAAATTATTTTTTACTCCAATACAATGGAACTAACGTGGAAGGCGGTATACCCTGAGGGATGCCTAAATCAATACAATGAAGACGGAAGCGTCAATAAATACACAGATATAGACAGGTCTAAACTTCATTCTTTTGAATTACATAAAGGGGAACAATTAATTTTCAGACTAATTTTAGAAGAAGGCCAGAGACTTATTTTTAGAAGAAGAGTTGCTCAAAATCTTAAGGGAGATAAGTTTGTTGTTTATTTGGTTGGATGGCAAAAAACTATTGGCGGTGAGAATATACAATCAATTTCTTATGTTTTTGAAGACGGCCATATAGAGATGGCTGGCCAATGGAAAGAAAAGAGTGATTGGTTCTATGCGCCTAATTTAATTAAGGAGGAGAAAGATGGTTCTTCAGACAAATGAATATGATATTTCTTATTTTGATGGAGCCAAAGCAACTCTGAGACATAATGCTGGATATAGTAATTATGAAAGATGGATAAGAGACGGCGGAGAAAACAGTTTAGGTGAGTTCTGGAAAGATAAGGCCAAAGAGTTATTCGATACTTATTCTTTAAATGGAAAGAAAGTCTTGGAACTGGGTTGTGCTAAAGGATTTATAGTTGAAGACCTTAGAGAAATGGGTGTAGATTGCTATGGTCTAGATGTTAGTTCTTATGCTATAGGTGAAGCTACCGACATAGTTAAACCTTTTCTAACTATTGCTGATGCGAAAACAGGATTATCAAAATATAAAGATAATGAATTTGACATTGTTTTTTCTTTAAGATTTTTAGAATGTTTTGAAGATGTTGAACTTACAGAATTGATTACAGAAATAAATAGAATTAGTAAGTTTCAATTTCATTTAGTAGATGAGAGTGGAAACGAAACTTACTATATCATCAAGAGCCTCGATGAGTGGATAAAATATAATTTTTCTAAGGAAACAGTTATCTATTCCAACCAAAGAGATTCTTCTTTGGTGAAATAAGATGGCGAATGCAGTAACTACAGCAAATACAAACATTATAAGTTTGTCAGGAAGAAGCATTGTTAGAACTTCTAGCGGAACTTTGTATGCTGTTATTACAGATACTACTGATGGGGGGATAGAAGTCTGGAAATCTTCTAATGGAACTTCATGGACTGAGCAAGACACAGGTAATAATCCTCAAGTCTCTACTTATACTGCAGCATCCTGTGCTATAGACTCAGGAAATATAATCCATATAGGATATTACAATTTAGATGGAAAGAATTCAGAAGTAAGATATGTTACTTTCGTTACATCTACTGATACTTTCGCTGGGGATGTTTCTGTTTTTAATATTGGAAGTGCCTCTCCAACAAATGCACATACTTCTATAGCTGTAGATAAAGCAGATATCCCACATCTTGTTTGGAATGATGTCAATACAAATATGGGAACCGCCTATCAGTCTATTTATTATACAAATAGGGTTGGAGGTTCTTGGAAAACTCAAATTGAATTAGCTGGTGTGACTGATGAACATGATGCTTCTGAACCTGATATAATGATTGATGAGTTAGATTTACCAGAGATAGCAGCTTTAGTAATAAGAGCTCCGTCTTTCCCTACAAATCACTCACTTACAGCATGGCAGGGTAAGACAAATGATGCTGATGTTTTTTTCGTTAAGGTAATAGAGAACACCGGATTGAATGTAAATGTACAGCCTTCGATAGCACAAGATGCTGATGGAAATACTTATATTGCTGAAATTAATTCAAGTGATGATTTAAGAACAATTAAGCATCCGGCAGCAAATGGATGGTCTACTTGGGATGCCGCGGTAAATCTAGATAGTACAAATAATTTAACGAAGCCTTCTTTGTCTATAGTAGATAATGACAGATTTGTTTTTGCTGAAGACATTGGTGATAATGATATTTATTATTATAAAAATACTGACTCTAGAGTCTCCCTTGAAACTGGAACTTATAATAATGTAAAAGCCAAGTGGTCTAATCTCCATAACAATGATAGTGCAGGCACAACTTCTAGGAATTTTGTCGGACCGTATTATTTCGATGCTTCTGACGCAGGGCCAACCGATAGCGGGGGTGTCTGGACTGATGATGCAAATGCCTTTGATGGCTCTACATCAACATTTGCAAGATATACAGGATCTATTTCTAGCAATAGGCTTGAAGGTACTGGGACTACTGCGCCAGCTAGCGGGGTTACAATAGGTGGTGTTTTAGCGAGGATAAATACAAACGCATCTTCTACTTCTGCAACTATATCCGGTCAAGTAAAACATAATGGAACAAGTCTTGGAATATGTTTAAGGGATGCATCTGCAGTTTTCGAAACAGGCCAGAAATGGGGACCCTATATAAGATTAAGTGAACCAGCTGGCGGTTGGACATGGGCAAAAATTCAAGAATTGGAGATAGAATTTTTTGTGGATACTGCAAATAACAATGATGTTTATAGAGGAGAGGTATTGATAATTGAAAATAAATCTCTAGCGGAAATAGATTATCTCTTCACTGATGAAACAGCTTCGCCAGATATCCTCTGGAATAAATTAGATTTGGGCGGGGTAAGTGAAGTAGACAAAACTTTCACAGTAGATGCTTTCATACAAGAAGTTGATAACGATAAAACTTTTACAACTGATGCCTTCTTACAGACTACACAAGACAAAACTTTTACTGCTGATTCAATCTTAAAAGCAACTCTAGACAAGGATTTCACCACGAATGCAATTTTAAAAAAATCCGATATTGATAAGACATTCACTGTTGATTCTTTAATTCAACAGACTGATAACGATAAAACATTTACTGCCGATGCAATAATAACATTAGTCGGAGAGAATACATTCACAGTTGATGCAATTTTAAAAGCAACCTTAAATAAAAACTTTACAGCCAATGCAATTCTTAAGAAATTAGACAATGATAAAAATTTTACAGTCGATGCTATATTAAGAAAAGTTCAGGATAAAGCCTTTACTATTGACTCATTTTTACAAAAGCAAGATAATGATAAAACTTTTACAACTGATGCCTTTCTTAGAAAAGCACAAGAAAAAGAATTTACTATAAACTCAATTTTAAAAAAGAGTGATAATGAATTAACGTTCACAGCTGATTCAATTATAGTTAATCGATTCACTAAAAATTTTACAACTGATGCATTTCTCAAACAAATAGATCAAGACAAGACCATTACTGTTGATGCTTTTTTAAGGAAAGAAGGAGAAAAGACTTTCACCACTGACGCAATCCTTGTAGCAACAAATGATAAAACATTTACTACGGATGCTTTTTTAAGAGCAGTTCAAGAAAAAACATTTACTACGAATGCAATTCTAAAACAATCAGACATAGATAGGACCCTTACTGCCGATTCAATATTGGTTAATGTAAGGACTAAAGACTTTACATTGGATTCAATCCTAAAAAAATCTGACAATGACAAAACTTTTACAATAGACGCAAGATTAGTAAACGAAATAGATAAGAGCTTCACAATAGATGCTTTTTTAAGAGCAGTTCAAGAAAAAGAATTCACAGCAGATTCTATTCTAAAAAAATCAGATAACGATAAAACATTTACATTGGATGCGATTCTTGAGGGAGCTGCAACAAAAATTTTCACTGTGGATGCTTTTCTACAAAAACAAGACAATGATAAAACTCTCACTGCAGATTCTATTCTGAGAAAAGTCCAGAACAAGGATTTTACATTAGATTCAATTTTAGTGAATGTAAATACAAAAGATTTCACTCTTGATGCCTTTTTGAGAAAAGTGCAGGAAAAGACCTTAACTACAGACTCCATATTGAAAAAAAATGATAATGATAAAACATTTACCTTGGATTCATTACTGAGAAAAGTACAAGAAAAAGAGTTTACAGCCGATACATTTTTGAGAGATATACAGGAAAAGACCTTCACGACTGACGCAATTTTAAGAGCGGTAAAAACAAAGGATTTTACAACCGACGCAATATTAGTTAATGTAATTGATAAAACATTCGAAATAGATTCAATTCTCAAAAAATCAGATATAGATAAAACTTTTACATCAGATTCTATAATTGTTAACAGGATCACGAAAGATTTTACTCTTGATTCCATATTAAAAAAATCAGATAATGATAAGAACTTTACTGTTGATGCGATTCTTGAAGGAACTGCAACAAAAACTTTCACTGTTGATGCCCTGCTTCAAAAGGAACAAACAAAGGATTTTACTATAGATGCTTTCTTAAGAAAGATTCAAGAAAAAGTATTTACAATCGATGCGTTTCTAAGAAGAGAAGGGGATAAAACTTTCACCATTGATTCTATCCTGAGAAAAGTACAAGAAAAAACTTTTACTGTGGATGCAATATTAAAAGCAACTCAAGATAAGAGTTTTACTATAGATTCTATCTTAAAAAAGTCCGATAATGATAAGACATTTACAGTAGATTCTTTAATAGAACAGCAAGATATAGATAAGACTTTCACCAGCGACGCTATTTTAGTTTCAACTAGTGACAAAACATTCACTATTGATTCAATCTTAAAAGCAACTCTTGACAAAACTCTAACTGTTGACGCCATATTGAAAAAGAGTGATATTGACAAGACATTCGCAACAGACGCTTTCTTACAGAATCAAGACATTGACAAGACTTTCACAACCGATGCCCTTATTGAACAGCAAGACAATGATAAGACTCTTACTATTGATGCGATACTTAAAGCAACCACAGATAAAAACTTCACAGTGGATGCTATTCTAAAGC
>JANBVJ010000022.1 GCA_024239055.1 Patescibacteria group bacterium
GAATATGCAGGATTTTTAGTAATCAGTTTTTTCAATCTGCCGTTTTTCTGATCGTTATCAAAGCCAAAAACCAATAAAGTAACATTGTCTTCAATATCTGTTGGCTCAGGCAGTGATATGGCAAAAATTGCGTTAACAATTTTTACATATTCAGTGTATTCTAAAAGTATTTCTGATTTTCGTTTTGCTATTTGCGATTCATATCTTTTTATTTGACTTATTACTTTTGGAGTTGTCTTTGACCAGATTTCTTTATTTGAGAAATGCTTTGCTTCAACAAATTGTAGAGTTTTGGAGTCTTTATTATATAGCAAAATATCAATTCTATCCTGATTGTTTTTCTCATTCAGTGATTCAAACGAAATTTCAATATCCAAAACAAGAACATTGCTATTCGATAAGTATGAGTGTTTGTGATATAAGTCTGATACCCCAGAAGCCTCTATTCCTGAATAGTTAGAGCAGTTTTCTTTAATTCGCTGATAATTTGATACAAAGTCAGAAGCCAATCTATAAACTGATAATTCTGATTCAGTCAGATAATCTTTATCGTTTGCTGTAATTGCAGACGCATATTTTAGGTGAGTTTTGTATCCATTGCTGTCATAGCCAAAAAGCTTGCCACCGTTGTGATATAGATCGATTCGATTATCTCTGATTGCAAGAAAGACATTTTGTTTTTTGCAGTCCTGTTCAATTTTATTAGACCACAAACTGCTTGCTATCAATTTATCTTCAATTATTTTTTCCAACCTTCTTTTCATGTTAATAAACTCCATATTTTCTTTGACACATAACCACTAAACTGAGCTGCTTCGCCGAGGTAAAGACAGTGAGCAGTTTTTCAGCATAGATCCACTGTTAGCTTTATGCATATCTAAGTCTGCTCCAGTTTTTTGTTATATTCAATTATTTAATTCAATCATAACACTACAGCGCTGTCAATTTTATTTCTAAAACAATTATTCTATAAATTGCGTAGGCATTGGGTGGGCAATTTCCACTGCGGTGGCGTTGAGTGGATTTTCCGCTTAGAAGCGTGCAGTGGAAATTTATTCGGGTGATAGCCGTAGCGTGGAATGTCATGTTTACAACAATAGCGTTGGCATGGCGTAGGCCACTGTGTAGGCAGGGGGGAGAAAGACATTTAATGCATGGGCAGCGTGGATCTTAAAAAAAACAATACAATTTAATTAATAGCAATCATAACAAAAAACGCTATCCTACCGGAATTACAAAAAATGTTTTAGCAATATAACGGGGCTGCGGATGAGCGGCGGAGGGAGGAGCGAGCTTGCTCACTACGACCGACGTCTGCTCCATTCGCTTGATAGGCGGCGCGGAGCGCCGCCAGAAAGCGGATGCCAATCCGCAGCCCCGATAAGCGGCGTTGCTTGAGCGAAGCGGAAGCGACGTCCGCCTTCATGCGATGGTTATACAAGGCATATACATTTACTTTGAGTTTCTATTATAAAATAGATTTATTCCCTCAATTAGCCTGTTATAAATTCGCGTAAATTTAGCTTCATTTTCCCAATTCGAGAAATCAAGGACATTGTATTTCTTAATCTGATTCACAAAAACACCCGACCAGTTGCATTTTGTCCAACTTCTATCCAAGGCGATTGGACAGATGACATGCTGGCCTAATTGTTTCTCTAATTCACGAGCTTGAGCGATTTCAAATTCAACCCAGTCACTGTTAACAGAATTTTCTGATAGCACAAGAAGGACTATTGAATTATGACGCATAGCACGAATAACGATTTTTTCGAGTGGACCAGCAGGAGCATCGTGCACGTCACGCCAATAAAGAATATTTTGTTCCTTTAGCTTATTTTCAAGGTGTTCTATAAAAAGGCTATCAGTATGACTGTACGAAATAAAAATATTATGAGTTTGAATTGGCATCCCATTTCGAAGCGGTTCTATTCTATATAGGATATCTGTAACTTCAGAGGGCCTCAGAGACGGATTAAATAGCTTTGCCACTTCGATTTCCCAATCCCTAAACCCACAACCTCGAAGAAAATCTATGTGAATATCCCCGGATCTATTTATTGTGTTATAATCGATATAGCTCGGGCCATAGTGATAACAGTCAGATAGACCTCTGGCATTCGTAAGATCAGTGTTTGAAAAAATTGTCCCACTCAATTTTGCTCCCTTAAGATTAGTATCTCTTAATGTCGCCCCAGTAAAGTTAGCTTTTCCAAGGTGTGCATTGGTCAAATTTGCATTGGTCAGGTTTACAGCGATGTCTTCTGCACCCATTTCATACCAACGAGTACCCACTGACAGATTAGCTTCTAAAAGATATGCCTCGGTAAGGTTAGCTTCGCTGATATCGGCTGATGATAGGTTTGCTTGATCTAATCGTGCGTTAGTGAAGTTTGCCTTTTGAAGTTTTGCATCTTTTAAATTTGCGTTGCTAAGGGAAGCCCAAGTAAAATTGGCTTCTCTCGAATCCACGCGGCTAAGATCTGCTTGTACCAAGAAAGATTCTTTTAGGATTGTTCTATTAAGTTTAGCTTCTGAAAGATCTACAGAATTCAATTCAGCCCCTGTGAGATCTGCATCAACTAAGTTTACCCGGCTTAAATTTGCGCCATTCAGTTTAGCCCCTGAAAGATTCGCACTCTTGAGATTAGGTTCTAAAGCGATGTTTTTCCATCTCCAAGAATTCCAGAATTCAACACCTTTCAAGAGCACAGATACATGGTCATTATTAGACATAATTAATCCCTCGCCAAGGATAGTGATTGTATAACGATCTTTTGAGTTGCGACCTCGCAGGAGCGAAGCGACGAGAGGCGTCAACTCCAAAAGCCATGTTAGCCACTCCCTTGATTAGGGCTGACTGGCTTGAAGTCTAGCGCGTTGAGAGCCTCCATGAGGTTCTGAAAGAGCCACTCGAAGTTCTCGAGATGTTCTGCTACGAAATGTTCTATGGCTACGTACCCCTGAGATGGTCGAGTGGATAGCTGGAGGTGTACTACCTCTTCAGTACCATCTGACCTGAGAGTTGTTCCTACAGCCCTTCCATAGTCGAGGCCGGTCAGGTGATCATCCTCGGCTTCCATCGCGTGGACCGCACGAGTGTCTGGAACAAACGAAGGCGTCTTGCGTGGAACGACGACGGGATAGTACACCTTGGCAGTTGTGCTGCCGATTGTCTCTGTCCTGTGGCCAGTTCGGAGGGAGGGCATCAGACGGTGGACGAGATGGTGCCGGTACTCACGCAATCGGATCAGCCAATCCAGACTCTGCGACACGACGTCGAGTATGGGTCCAGTCCATCCTTTCTGGACGAGCCGGATGAGTGGCTGAATGCTGTAGTTTGTCTGGACGCCCAAGATGTACTTGGAGCATGCCTCAGCGAGTAGGTCAAGGGCGCTCTTCAAGGCCTCCAGAAACGCTGAAAGTTCGTAAACGTACTCTCATCACAGGTTTTCGTGAAGATGAACGTGCCGCTTTGTGGCTCTCCGTCTCCGGGCCTCAGGGTACTTAAGGTCAACTCCTTGATGATCCTCTTGTCCGTCTTGACGTGATCCGCCAAGTTCCTGGAATGATAGTGGGCGGCTCCGTACTTGCGCAGGGCATAGGTCAGCAAGCTTTCGTAACGCTCTTCGTCGTCCTCAGAGCTGAAGACTGATCCCTCCAATGTTGGGAGAGAGTCGAGGCGGTCCAGATGTTCCTCAAGAATCTTGTCCACATTGATCCCCCAGTTGCCAGCCGCTGCGTCCGGTAGAAGTGGCTAACGGGGCCGCGGATCCGCAGCTATTGTTATATTTTTTATTTATATTCACCAGTCTTCATAGCGTTTTGATAATTAATCTTTGATTTATTCATAAACTCTTTAATTTTTTGCCAAATATCTGTATTTTTGAACTGATCTTCAAAACTTATTGTCAATACCAAGTTTTCTAGTCCAAATTCATTTAGTAATAATAGAATCGAAATTATATTATTCATATAAGCACGATACATCTTTACCAAGGTATCTGCATTAGCCTCAATTAGGTTATCTATAAGTTTTTCTTCCATCTGCATACTATCATTACATACTATCGTTTCTCCCTGGTATAAAAATAGAAATAGTTGGTTTGCTTCAGATGCTGGATGAGTAATTCCACATAAATAGCTATATAAATTCAGAAGGTTATCGTCGTCTTCATCAGCAATTGCCTTTAAATATTCAATTATCTGTTTTGCATTAAAATTTTCCGGATATATTTCTTTTTGCGATGAAGTCAGCTTTGTAGCTTGAATATAGTGCAACAGCTCTGTTTCAAGCTTGTCATGATCAGTAATAATAATCGATTGTTTATCTATTTGTTCTTTTATTACCATATAATCTGTTGCTAATGTTAATGGTACATACCTCAGCGTATAGAATGTATCTCCACATGATTCTATTAAGCCACGAAGTGATGCGCAAAATCCATAGTAGTTTTTCGATGTGTCATCGAGAGATTCCATCCAGCGTATTGTCTTAAAAAATGATATTAAAACAATTATATGAACCCTTGATAGCATTTCAGTCCAATATATTTGTGCCGCACGCTCTACATCTTTTATTTCTTTATACTCTTCATCATTCATAAAGACATAACGCCATTCATCTTGTGATTTTCTAAGAGAGCTTATGGTATCATAGGCTTCCACTAATTCTTTTGGGAGTTTCTTGCGAAGATTTTCAATCATAGTAATACCTTAATATTCATGTTGCTTAACTAGTATAATATACAATAAATATAACATATTATATGACCATAATTAGTGATAGTAAGACTTATATAACAGGATGGACGGGAAATCAAGGAAATAAGAGAAAACTCAGGAAATTGCAACCAGGAATGTAAAAAAATATGAGCAATCATCCTGCAATAGGAAAAAACTATAAAGGATCTGATTTACAGGGGAAATTTTCATCCAAACTGATAAAACAGGGTCTTAAGGGAAGCAAAAAAACATACCTCAACTTTGATCTGGCCCAATAAGGGAAAGAAAGTTTAGTTTAAACTTGCGGTATTTAGACGGGGGCGCCCAGCCCAGGAGGGGATCTCCCTATTTTCACAAGATGCTGCAATATTTTGCGGATTTCTTCAGGATCCATTATTACCGCAATAAGGTTCATATCAGATTGGCATTTTGGACAGGTAAAGGCACGAACTTCATAGATCTTTGCCAGAAGCCTTGCCCATGCAGAGCGTCTCTCCTTCTCAGATAATGAATGATAGTAATTTTTATAATCCGACCTGATGCAAATAGTCAAGAATCGTGCACAGAATCGAGAGAACGAACAGTGATGAAGCCCCACAAGAGCAATGAAACCTTTCCGGCATGGCATCCTTTGTATGTTTCTTTCGCCTGAAATCTTGAAAGTAGAGCTTTGGGCGTTGTTTGTGATAATCTGGATGTAGAGTTAGCCCTTGTGAGGAGAGTTAGGGAAAATAAAGTAGGCAGTTAGTTCAAAGT
>JANBVJ010000023.1 GCA_024239055.1 Patescibacteria group bacterium
ATTTGTCGTTCACTGCTGCAAATCTAATAAGAATGGGGCTTAGCCCGCTTTGTTTTTAGTTTAACCGGACACTACTGACTAAAAGTAAAAAAGAGGGATTATTTCAATGAACGACTAAGATTCAGAAAGTTTTGGGGTCAGTAGTTCAGAACAGTTTTTGTAGTCAGTCGATTGTGAAGAAGGCATAAGAATATGAGTTGAATATGCTACAGGTTAAGTTTTCCGGAAAACAGTTGATTAAGTCCCCCGCCCTCTCTCCTTGAGCGGGATTTGGCTTTGAAAATTTTATATTTCATACCTGGTAATTGGGGCCTGACTTGCCGGAGAAGACCTTCCCACGACGAGTTTACAGTGGGTTGTAACGAGAGAACTGTAGCAAATGTATTCAGGGATGGGTATCGGGTGTGCTATAGGATAGTTAATTGCGTATGAAAGGGCTTTTGGGGAGAAATTAGGCGTGAGTATTCTTTAACCTTTATTTCGTTCTATTTGGGCATTAGCTAATTCGATGACAGTATTATACAGTAAAGACGCTCCTTCCGATGAACCTTGACAGTATATGGTTTCTGTGTTATACTGTAAGAAAGGTTAGGGGAGGTTAAAATGATTATCTGCTTTAAGTGTCAGCAAAAAACAAAAGAGAAGCTCGATTTATTGATGGCTAAAGGAAATTTTAAGGACTACGGTGAATGTATTTCATGTTCAATAGAAAATTTGGTTGTTCTGCAAGAATTAATAAATGACCAGGGGGCTTTGGTTATAGAAGAAGATAAAGCCACTGTACTTTCAGACAATTTGAAAGGGTACCAAAATAAAAGTCAGGATGATGCAAAGACAGAAAAAAAACAGGATGAGAAAAAAAAGTATGATATTCCTGATTTGTTTAAGCTGGAAGGTATCAATAAACACCCTTCGAGTATAGCTCCTATGCCTTCAGGTATTTTGAACTCTGGTAAAAAGATTCCTTTAGAAAGGTGGATTTTTGGACAGTATAATAAGCTGTTGCCTGTTAAGGCTAACTTACGATTAATGGCCCATTTATTGGATCAATATAGGGAAGGTATCCCGCTAAATGAACTTGCCTCAGTTGTTTTTGAAATAGGGCCTATCTTGGGTAATTACCTTTGGCAAGTTGACTTAAAAAATAAACATCATCGGGACAGCAAGCTATCAATTGCTTTTCCTATACCTGGGAAGAAGTCAGAAAAAAGTTGTGCACGCTATATTAATCATTTTCTCGCCAGGATTGATACTAAGGGACAGTTGTCCGGTCTTTTGGTTGATCTTAAGCTGATTGACAAAACCGGCAAAGATAAAGCATTACTAACTTTAACAGATGTAGGATGGGAATTTATGATGCTATCTAATCCCATTTTGGATTATTATGAAGAGAATTCGAAGAAGAAATTTTCTGATGAGGAAAAAAGATTAGTGCTTGATCATATTGTTAAATTTGTACCAGTCGAGAATTTTGCCTTTCAATCCATTTTACTCGCTATTAAAGACAAGGCGAATACGCCAGATAAGATGGATTCTTTCCTCCAAAAAGACCTGAGTTTGATACAAGACGGTAATGTTACAAAATCCTTTCTTGCTTCTCAAAGATCGGGAGCGATTTCTAGAATGGCCGACTTAGACCTAGTAATCCGGAAAAGAGATGGTGTGAAAGTCTCCTATTCAATAACTGATTCTGGAAGAGAATACATGTCCAACGTGAATTTAGAATAATTGGAGAAAATAAGAATGGATAATGATCAGACAAAAGCCCTTTGCCTTAATCTTATCAAGGCGGACAAAGGTGAAGACATTATCGAGCTTCTGCAAAAAGCTGGTTACTGGGATGATGATAAAGTTTGGCGCTACTACAGCGATTATGAGAATAACTACAATGTCATTGGCAATCAGCAAAGCAGTCCAGATGCTGCATTGGTCGAAAAATTGGTAAATTCTGTTGATGCATGTTTGATGAATAAATGTCTATTAAAGAAGATTAATCCAGAAGGACCATCTGCTCCAAAAAGTATAAAGGAAGCAGTAGCTCAATTCTATGAAGAGAATCCTAACCAAACAAGTGCAGGACATATTAGGAATTGGGATAATTTAAAGAGAACAAAAGTGTCAAGAGACATAACTTTGGCAGCAACTGGTGATAGGGAAGGAAATCCTTCTTTTACGATATCTGATTGTGGAGAAGGGCAAACTCCAGAAATGATGCCTAAAACTTTTCTATCAACACAAGACAAAAACAAACTTCGTATTCCGTTTGTTCAAGGGAAATTTAATATGGGTGGCACAGGTGCGTTGATTTTTTGCGGAAGTCATAAGTTGCAACTAATAGTAACTCGGCGTAATCCGGCAATGCTTGATAATAACAAGCAGCATGACACCGATGATATGTGGGGATTTACGATTGTCAGGAGAGAAAAACCTGAAGGGACTACAAGACGGAGTTCAATATTTTCTTATCTTGCGCCTATAGGAGCAAATCAAAATCCTGGCAAGGGTGGTGTTCTAAGATTCGGGGCAAAAAGTCTTCCTATTTTCCCAGAAAAAAATAAGCCCTATGAAAGATACTCTGAATGGGGAACTTTGGTAAAAGTGTATGATTATTCAGTTGCAGGATATAGAACTCATATCCTACGGAGATCTGGCATAATGGAGAGGATTGACCTTCTTCTGCCTGATGTTGCACTTCCTATCAGGCTCCATGAATGTCGATCTCACCACCGAGGACATTCAGGCAGTTTTGATACAACTCTTTCTGGACTCAGTGTACGCTTGGATGACGATAAAGCAAATAATCTCGAATTTGGTTTTCCAGATTCATCTCAAATAAATGTATCAGGCGAACCAATGACAGTGAAAATTTACGCTTTCAAAAAGGATAAATCCAAAACCTATCGTAGAGATGAAGGAATTATTTTTACCGTTAATGGTCAAACACATGGTTATTTAACAAAAGATTTTTTCCGACGGGGAAATATAGGTTTAGGATATTTGGCTGATTCAATATTTGTAATAGTGGACTGTAGCAATGTTGGGGGTAGTGCAAGAGAAGATCTGTTTATGAATAGCAGAGACCGACTTAGAAAATGTGAACTTCGTGGAAAAATTGTAAGAAATTTGGAAGACTTACTCAAGCATCATATTAGATTAAGAGAGCTAAAGGATAAGAGACGACGAGAAGTCATTGAATCAAAGCTGGAAGATTCAAAACCATTGGTTGATATTTTGGCAAATATGCTCAAAAGTTCTCCAACACTTGCGCAGTTATTTGGGAAGGGTAATCGAATATCATCACCTTTCAAGAAAAAGTCAGGCAAGGAAGACAAAATTTATCAAGGCAAAAAGCATCCCAGCTATTTCAGATTTAAAAATAAAAGATATGGACATGTATTGAAAAGGGATTGCCATTTAAACACTAAAACTCGAATTTTTTTCGAAACAGATGTCGAAAATGAATATTTGGCTCGATATGACCTTAAAGGGGAATTTTCTTTGTATATAGTTGCCAATGACCATTGCTCAAAAACATCAGACGAAAAAATACATCTCCAGGATGGATATGCTACTTTGACTCAGTACTGTCCGGTTAAAATTTGAGGGACAGAGCTAATTGAGGTTGATTGGGTTTCAGTAATTTAAGTTTTTCGAATTTCATTCTCAGAACTTCAATAATATCAACGTGTTCCATCAATGTTTCTCCGATAACGCGTGTCAACTCATGCAAGGAGTAGGCATATCTGGTCTGGAACTTGATAAAGGCCAGCAGCAGATAGTAAATCATCGCGGTCCAGACTTGTGTCATTACGGCGTTTTCGCTGGTACCGAGGAAGGTTTTGATCTTCAGGTTTTGTTTGATCCATTTGAAGAATAACTCTATCTGCCAGCGGTGTTTATAGAGTTCGGCGATGGTAGAAGCCGCCAGCTTGAAGTTGTTGGTGATAAAGACCAGTTCTTTTTCCTTTTTGCTGTCGTAGAAAGTGATCAGCCTCAAGTTTTTCGGATAGTATTGTTTTGGCTTGGAACCGGTAAGGCGTATAGTCTGGTCAGAGATTACGCCTTTGTTTTTGGGCACTTCCTGCTGTCCGGTAACTTCGTATTGAAGGTTCTGTTTCGCTCTGGTGATAAAGTATATCCTGTCTAACTCAAGAGAGTAGAACCAGTTGAAGTCGTAATAACCCCGGTCTACGGTAATGATGCTGTCCGGTAACAACCCGGGGAAACCGTATCTTTGATCCTGAACAACTTTTACGTCATGGCATCTGCCCTCTGTCAGTGTGAGAAAAGAGGGCAGGCAGCCTTTGTGATCGAGCAGAGTATGAATTTTCATGGCCCCTTTGCGCTTGCGGTAACTTGCCCAGGGAAAGGCCGACAAGCAAAGCTTGACCAGCGTGGAATCCATTGAATAAAGCGGGTTCTTCAACCTGAATTTATGGCCCGGAGCCAGGCTTTGGCATTTACCCAGAAAATCGTAAAACACATCCTTGTAAATATCCGCACTGCGCTTGCTGTTCGCATCGGCAAGAGTGCTGCGGGCCACGCTCTGCAAGCCCAAGTGATACCACTTCCTGCGTTGGCTACGAAGACTAACTGTTATGTCACGCAAACTATTCAGGCCCCTGGCCTGAGAATACAGCAATACTATAAGCTGTTGCCAGCAGCTAAAACTCTTGGTGTATCTGTCACCCGTGTAACGCTCAACGCTCTGCTTGAAACCATGACCAGATATAAGTTGCATAAGCTGACCAAATACTGTATTCCTTCGCATAGGGCTAATCCTCCGTTTCTTAATCAGATTTGTCGTTCACTGCTGCAAATCTAATAAGAATGGGGCTTAGCCCGCTTTGTTTTTAGTTTAACCGGACACTACTG
>JANBVJ010000024.1 GCA_024239055.1 Patescibacteria group bacterium
AAGAAGGCTTAACAGTTGCAATTTTCTTGGGAGAAATATCTTTTGCTTTAATTCTTGATAAGTCATCTTTGGATTTTTTTACGACAGCCCATAAAATATCTCTCTGAGAAATAAATCCAACTAAATTTTTATCATCAATTATAACTAAGCTACCAACCCTCTTTCTGACCATTTTTCTGGCACACTCTAATAAATTTGTATCTGGTTTGACAGTAATAGGATCTCGGGTCATAATATCTGCGACAAGTATTTCTTTCATGTTTTTAGAAAAGATTCAGAACTTATAAATTTTTAGTTAAAAAAATGCAATTTTCAAATTACAACAATATTTTAAAAGAATGTTTTAAGAGGTTTCTTCAATCTCTGAAATTTTTTCTAAATTTTTAGCAATAAAAGGATTATTGTCTCGTTGGTTATTCTCCGGTTTGTAAAATTTTCCAGGATTTAAGTTTAATTTTCCAGGTTTCCTCCACCAAAAGCTTCCAGGGACCAGTATCCACGGATTAATTGCTTCATAATATGATTTAATCTGATAACGCACACATCGTGCATATTGTTCATTAATAACTTGATGTTCAAGAGCACCCCATCCGGTCAACATAGAACTAAGGCTGTGTGCACTGCTATTGAAAGATACATTTGCAAGATATATTAAAAGAATGATATTTCTTATCCCCTTTTTCATAATAATACTAATAATTAAGAATTATTAAATCTTACTCAAAACCCAAACAAACTCTTAAAGAAATCAACTATTGATTGCCAGATTTTCTGGAAGAATGGAACTTTTTCATCACTTGGTTCAGCTTCTGTTAAATCAATAACTAGTGGTTGAGATTTAAACTGATTCAAATATTCTTGTTCCTCCAAATCCTCTTCAAGTAAATTTATAACTTCTTGCTCTTTCTTCTTTTTCTTTTCTTCCTCTTCTTCTTCAGGAAGCTCAACGACATTTACAGTTCTTGTAACTTCTATTGCTGAATTTCCAGAACTATCTACAACATTGTATGTTATAATATAAGTACCAAGAGTATTTATATCAACAGCATAAGCATTAATCACAATAGAACCTGTTAAATTACCATCATAATTATCATTTGCAGTAGCACCTAATTCTACATATACATTATCTATTATAATTGTTTGAGGGTCGTCGCCAACAAGAGTAATTATTGGAAGAGTTGTATCGACTACATTTACAGTTCTTGTAACTTGTTGTGCAGCATTTCCTGAACCATCTACAGCTTCGTAATAAATAGTGTATTCTCCAACGATGCTTGTATCAACTGAACCACTTATTATAACATTAACAGTATAATAATCATCAGTTACGGTTGCCCCTAATTCATCATATTGTGTCCCAAGTTCAACATCTACAGCGTCTAAACCATTTAAAGAAATTACTGGAGCAGTTGTGTCCACAACATTAACTGTTCTTGTTTCTGTTGCTATGTTTCCTGCTGTATCTGAAGCTGTGTAAATTACATTGTATGAACCAAGAAGACTTGTGTTAACATTTGAAGAATCTATACTAACTGTAACACTTCCATCAACAGCATCTGAAGCAGTTGCGCCTAATTCAGTATAAGAATTAAATACTTCAATTATTTGAGGATTAGCCCCACTTAAAATAATAACAGGAGGGATTGCATCATCTTTAACAGTCAATGTGTATGTTTGTGTATCAGAATCTGTGCCGTCTGAAACCTGAACATCTATTGTATAATTTATATCAGAGGTAACAGAAGGTGCTGTTCCTGTTATTAAACCTGTTGAAGAATCAATTAAAAGCCATGTAGAATTTTGTGTTAGTGAATATGTTAATGCATCTCCATCAATATCTGCTGCTGTGACTTGATAGCTATAATCTGCTCCTTCATTAACTTGTGTGTCTTCTATTGGATCTAAAACAGGAGCATCATTAACAGGATTAACTGTTATTGTTACAGTTGCGGTATTACTATAATCTATTCCATCATAAGCTTTGTAAGTGAAAAAATCTTCCCCAAACCAATCGGCATTTGGGGTATATGTTCTTGTTGCTCCACTTCCGCTTAATGCACCATTACTAGGATTTACAACTATTGAATATGTTAATATATCATTATCAGCATCTGTTGCAGACATTGTTATATCTATTGCTGTGTCTTCATTAGCTGTATAACTTAAATCTGAGGCAACAGGAGCATTATTTACGGGCGTAAATTCATTAATAGTTAAAGTTAAAGAATAACTATCTGCACCAAAACCATCATCACCAGTTATTATAATTTCATAATCTCCTGCTCCAGGATAAATTGTATCATCAACAGTATAAACCTGCCCAAATTCAGTATAGCTTCCAAAATCATATACCTCGTTCAATTGTGAATCGTACATTTTAACAGTCACAACAGAATAATCAAAAGTAATTGTATCAACTTCAAATTGAACAGTATTCCCATCATTGATTACGATAGATTGTGTTCCATCTTCCCATTCAGCATATGCTAAAAGAGCTGACACTCCACCGAGTAAAAACAAACTCAATACAAGTGCTGTTAATATTTTTAAGGGGTTCATTTTATTCTCTATCTCCTGTTTGATAATATTCTACAGCTTGTTCCAATTCATTTATTGTTGGTTTTTTCCCAGGCCAAACAATTATAGAATTTAACCCCATTAAAGTATAAGCATCAAATTTTTCTTTTGCATCAATATTTCCATCATTATTTACGTCGGCATATCCATATTCTTTAAAAATAGATTTCTCTAATTCAACATATCTTTCTCTCTTTTCTTCACTTGTTAATTTTTCTGCCTTGGTGGGTATTGCACCCATTAAATGAAGACCAAGATAAATAGGAACTGCAAGACCATATATAATATGAACCGCTCCCTTTAGAGGTGTTATATGTTCCCCATCTATTGCTCTTTGGAAAGCATCTATATAACTCCCAATAGGCAACCATTTCCATGCAGGTCTTGTTTTTTCAAATAATTTATTTGTCATTTTATTTTCTTAAATTAAAATGCATTCTTGCACCTACGAATGCTCCTTTTTTTGAATCATAACCTGCCTGCAAATCAAATCCTTTCACAGGAACTCCAACATAACCTTTACCAGAAAACTCATCAGCATTTGCACCCTGACTATGACCTTTAATTAACCCACCGTCTTTGTAAATATTTTGCATAACTTTATCTGTGTATCTCCAAAAATCAACTCCTGCACCAAAATATATAGGTAATTTTTCAGGGTGTAATTCAAAAGAAGCACCTATTGAACTTAAATCAAGATAATCTCTCTTTTGAATACCTGAAACACCATTTGCAGAAGGTCCAAGGGTTTCATCGACAAGATTTTCATCAGCACCAAATCCTGCATTTAAAACAAATGCTAATGGCCCATATTGCACTCCTGCTTGTAATTGTTGTAATTGAGAATTTCCATATGCTCCTAGAATAAAACTTACTGGTTTTCTTTCAGCTACAACACTATCTTGAACAGCAGTTTCAAGTGAATCTGAAACAGCAACAGAATCTTGAGGAACATCAAGTGAATCAGAATAAATCTGTTCTCCGCCTTCCACCCAATTATTATACATATAGTCTGGGTGTTCTAAAGACATCTCACTTAATTTAAATTCTGTTTCTCCAGGTCTTCTACGCATCCATATCAAAGAACCCATTGCACCAGGCATGTACTTATATTCACTGCTGTCAGTATCAGTATTAACAAAATATGCATTTTCAGGAGCTTTGATTGATGTATCTGCCGCAGTTGTATCTTTGGCAATTATTTCCTGTTCAGAACGAATAGTATCTGCTTTTACAGGAACAATACCTAACACATGCTCTCTGTAAATATTTTTAGCCTCTTCAGAAGCCAAATCACTGTTAAGGTTCACCCATCCTGTAGAATCATTTGGTGCATAAAATATTTTTTCAGGATTTTCCCCCCTCTTAAAAACAAATTCACTTCCGTCTTCCTGAGAAACAACCATTAATCCCCCACCAAAAGAAGCATTAGAATCTGCTTGTCCGTTAGCAACACCTGTTCCAACAATTAATGGAAATAAAATATTCAATAATCCAGATTTATGTTTTGATTTATGAGACATTTTGATAAAAAATCCAGAGATAAGATATTTATAAACTTTTCTACTTGTAATTATTATATAGTTACAATAGATTTATGTTATTTAAGAGTTACATAATATAGAAAATGCTTGTAAAAAATAGGATGCGCGAGCCGGGAGTCGAACCCGGGTCACTTCGTTTTTGCTTTTTCTAATCTCCTCCAAAAGAGGGGTTAGTGTAGTGAACTTTTATTCAGCTAACTTCCTTCACGATAGGAGGGGTTAGTGTAGGAGAAAACTTGTTTTCCCCCATTGGCAACGAAATATACTAACCACTATACTACTCACGCTCGTAGTATAGAACACATGCTAGTTTAAAAAATTTTATTAAGAAAAGAGTGGACCCACCCAGAATCGAACTGGGGTCTACGCGGTGTAAACGCGCCGTCTTAACCACTGGACTATGGGTCCATTGAAAAATATACCCTTTTTTCTTAAAAAAGGTTTCTATTTAGAAGAATAAGAAATATTATAAATATTGTTAACAAAATAGTTTAATGCCCCTGAATATATTAAACATTTTAGGCCTGATTATCGTAGTCTTCATTCTTTTTTTATTTCTACCCCTGGCATTCGGCGCACCTTTTCAACCGAGTTCTAAAAAACGTGTTAGAATTATAACTGAAATTGCAAAGATAAAAGAAGGAGAAAGAGTTGCTGAACTGGGATCTGGCAACGGAAAACTAGTTATAGCGCTTGCAAAAACAGGAGCAGAAGTTCACGGGTATGAAATAAATCCTG
>JANBVJ010000025.1 GCA_024239055.1 Patescibacteria group bacterium
GAAAGCAAGTCTAATTCTACCCAAGACGTTTTCCATCTGTTCTCCTCTGCATCTTATATAATTATAAATTCTGTATGGTACAGCGTTTATTATTTTAGGCTTTTTAGTTTGTGTAGACATCGTCCCAAGCGTATTTGCTTTTCTTAGTTTCAATAATGTTTAAAAGATTTTCGACCAATGGTTTATAATCAAAGTGTTTCAAAATGAAGTTTCTTCCGTTAACTGCTATCTTTTCTCTTTCCTTTTCATTTGAAAGATAGTATTCTAATTTCTCTTGTAATTCTCTCAACGATACGAACCAATCTATATTCTTGCCTCTGGTAAATATTTTTTCCATTCCCTCGAAATACTGTGGCAAATAAAATGTTCCACATGAAACATAATTACCTAGTCTGTCTGAGGAATACTTTGTTCTATTAAAACTATTTGCACCTACTCCTATTTTAGTGCCGTTTATATATCTGACATAGTCAGGATGCCCCAACCAATCATTCAGACCAGCTATCTTGACTTTTACATTAGCTATTCTACTAAGAAAAGCTATTACTTCGTTTCTTACCATGTTGTCACCGAATCCTTTGCGACCAGTCCAAAGAATATCTGATTTATACTGTTCTTCTACTAGCATTTTCTCGTAATAATCAGAATCTGTAAAAGTAATTATTGATGCTACTCCTGTCATTGTCGGCATTAAATGAGACATAAGGTAAGTGCCACCAAAAGTACCAAAAAACCAATCGACGTGTGTATTATGAGAAATGTCATGCGCTGTTGGAGTCGTTCTAACATCTGCTGCCCATTTAACAAAAATAGCCTCGGGATGCCGAGACTTTAAAATCCTGAAAGTATCAGGATCAATTTTTTCGCATTTGCCAAACCAAAAAAGATCTGGTTTGACTTCTGCTGCTCTATTTATAAGACCTCCGTTGGGATTCAAAGATGCTCTATAATCAAATCTGTTTACACTGTAACCGTTTGCTTCTAAGCCTTTTGCAAAGACATTGTCACCGCAATAAGGTGAAGCTTGTTGTATTAGTTTTGGGTTAAACACCCCAACGTTAAGAGACTTTTTCTTCATATTGACCTGCTTTAAAAGCATTTATTTTGTAATTTTTTTACTCCAGTTTTATCTGTAGTAAATATAAGCGACAGCACCAGCACCAGTTATAGTAGAATATACTCCAGTGTCAAAGCGAACGCCTTTATCTCCAAGAAAGACAGGCTTTGAATCGTTTGCTCCAACTTTTAGTGCAATTCTATCATCACCTGTTCCATCGTCGCTGTCATTTAATGTTACTGTAGATTCAGCAGCAGCAGCAACAAGAATAATCCCGGTTATACGAGCGGGATCATTTAGTAATACTTCAGTTGTTATTGTTTTAATTGATCTCATTTTGTTTTACGTGTTTAAGAAATTGTTCTTTTTTAATGACAACGGGATCGCCGATGTGCCCCATTTCTGCTTCAGGATCTACAAATATTTTAAATCCTGCTGCTTTTGCTTTAATACAAAAATCGAAGTCAACAGACCAGTGAATGTTCTCATCATCATAATATGTTTCGAACCACGGATATTTTATTTTTTTAAAGACGTCTGTTTTGATTAGAATACCACCACTACCGATAGCATCGACTTCTCTAAATACTTCTGGAAGAATAGGATAATGTTTACCATCTTCTTTTTTTTCAAAGACACATGGTGTGTATGGTGTTCTTCGCTTGAAAGCTAAGCCACCAACTATGTCTACATCGTGTTCTAAAAGTTTTAAAGCGAAATCTGGTTCGAATGTCATATCGTCATCTATCATTAGAAGATGTGTGTAAGTCGGATCACTAAGTGTGTCTTGAACTAATTGATTTCTTGCAGCATCAATCATTGCTCTTACCATCCATATGACTCTTGTTTCTGGTAATAATTGCAATCCCATCAGGCTGCTAGCAAATTGCCAATCAACAAGTCCAGACGTAGGTAAACCTATCGCTAATTTTTTATTTTCCATAAATATTTATTTGTGAAGAACCTTCAAGCCTCTCCACCTTCCCGAAGGAAGGAAATTTGAAGGATTATCCCCATTGAGTAAGAGAGTTGGTTGACTCCCTTGGGCTTGAGAATTGTTGCCCAATAAAGTTTTAACTACGAGCTTTAAACGATCGAAACGAATCCTGTTCTCCAGTCTCCCCACAGAATTTCTCCTCTCCAATCTACACCGAAGTATAGTTTCTTTCGCATGAAAGAGGATTCAGTACCAGAAACAAGGCTTGTGAACCGCGGATCTTGTCGGAGCTGTAGAATCATAGGCTTAACTACTCGGTTGGTGTCAAAAATGAACCAGTTATCAGTGTCTGTCAAGTAGTCGTTGACTAATAGATTCAGTGAGCCCTTAAGAACGTTCACGGCCATCTTGTTTGTTGTAGTACCTTCTTCTGGGTAAAACTGTGAGTTCAATAGTTCTTTAGCTTCCCACTCTAAGTCGTTTGGTACGGTAAGAAGGTTTGGTCGAACATGTGCTGGCTTTCCTTTATCGTTTTTGAATTTCTTCATGGATGTGATCGCGGACTGTAGTGCTGATGCACTAAGTGCGGATGATCCACGGTTTGATTGTGTTCCTGAGTCGCCTTCTGAGTGGTTTGTTGCAAAGAATGCTTTTCCGTCGTAGGCTGTAAGAGTTACTCCGTCATATATCGTTCCTGCTGAACCTGATGTTTGAGTACCCTGCCCCATCAACGTAAATGCTAATTCGTCGAAAAACCGTACAGCTTCTGTTGCAAGTTCCTTAACTCGAACTTCGATCTGTCCATACTGTTCGTCTTCAATTGCGTTTCTGTCAACAGCAATTGATGCTTCGAAGTCTCGGTTCGCGATAGTGAAGTTGTGTTCTAGCATAGCCTGTGGTATTCTTTCGTCTTTCCATTCACCCATCTTAGGCACTGCGCCTAACCAAGGATATGTTTCAGAGCTTTTTCCGGATCGAATAACTGTTGAAACTGTCAAGTGTTCTTTCTGTGCAATTTCGAACGCTTTCATGAAGTTAGTCTTCATTCCAGCAAGTAGCAACTTTGGTATATCTCCTTTTGTAAGCATAATATTTTAGCGTGCTGCTTGATCAATTCTAAGTTTAACTGTTGATGAATCAACGAGTGCTACAATGTATCCTACTGAAATTGAGTTTGTCGTAGATGTTGCAACTGTCTGGTCGTCTCTAGCAAATACTTCTACTGCTACATCTGTCTGTACGGCTGTTGATTTAGCATACTGGTAAACACCAATTTTATTCACTCTTACTGAGATATCTCCATCAGAACCGCTTGAGTTATCTGCCTTTTCTACTGCGACACCAAGGAATACACCATTTTCTGATTCAATACATGGTGATGCATATCCTGTACCTGCGTCACATACGAGTGCTCCTTTGAAGATGATATCTGATCCGATTACTGGAACTGAAATGATTTGTCCGTCTTGTCTCTTTGCTTCGTAATTTTCTGTTAATGCAGTCATTATTTAATTGTCAATGAAATTAATTATTAATTAAACAGTGATGACTTATCTTCGTCTTCTTCTTCTTTCGCTGTCTTTGCAAGTTCCCATGATTTCTTTATGTCTTCATCTGAAAGACCCATCTTTCCAAATAGATCTTTAGCTTCTGCAGGTACGTCAGAGAGATCTGCTCCCTCTTCTTCACCTCCATTTTCCTTTTCCTTTTCTTCTCCATCGTCTACGGGAACTCCGTCTTCATCAAAGTCGATTGACGAAGGCTGAGACTCCATGAAAGTCTTTATAAGCTCAGATACACCGACCGTGTCGTCTCCAAGCTTCAATTCATTTCCTGAAGCGATGAGTTTGATGAATGCCTCTTTTTGTGCAGGTACTACTTTTCCCTGCTTGAGGTAATCCTCAAATACTCGTTCTGCATCAGCTAAGTCAGTTTGCTGTGCAGGGGTTTCGGACTTGTCCTCAGTCTTTTCCACTGATGACTCCTCCAAGTCTGTATATATTTTTTCTATTGCTTTTTTGGTATCCGTCTTGCATATCTTTGCTGCTTCTGCCATAGTCTTTCCAGCTTTCATTTCTCTGGACATGCATGTTTGGAATTTTGTCTTTGTCAATTCTTCTAGGTCTTTTTCTGTAAGCGCCTTACATAATCCATCCGCCCCATATGTTCCCTTACTTCCATCTTTTGTTTTACAAGGGGAACCTGGCTTCCCATGTTTTGCTTTTTCTACGTCTTCTTCAGCTTCTTCTTCCTTTTCGTCTTCTTTTTCCTCTTCCTCTTCCTTTTCTTCTGTTGTCTCTTCTGTTTTATCTTCTGTTTTATCTTCTACTGTTTCTTCTTCAGTTTTCTCTTCATCTGCTTCTTCTTCCTTTTCTTCTTCGCCTTCTACATCTTTTACAATGCCTTCTGCTTCAGCAGTATGAATCTTTGCGAAGATTTCTGCAATGTCTTCTTTAGTTACTGTTTTCTCTTCAATGTTTTCAAAAGATTCTTTAAGTGACTTCATAAGACCGAAAAAGTTTGGCTGTTCGTCTTCAAGCTGAATAACGCTTCTTCCTTCAAAATCATCTGAAAGAGAAACGAAATTAGTCATGCCTTTGATAAATGGTTCTGAAACCAATGCGGCATGTAGAAGAGTAGGACCAACGAACTTGTTAGAGCTTTTAACTCTATAGTTCGGATCTAGACTAGCTGAAACACATTTGATTAAGCCTTTCTTAATCTTTTCA
>JANBVJ010000026.1 GCA_024239055.1 Patescibacteria group bacterium
CCAGGAGATAAGATTCCTGATCACTTAAAACCCATCCTTGATTATAGTACGAAATTTGAACCAGATGATAGATACTTATCTCCTATGCAGGCCCAAGCTTTGATGAATATAACTAATGAAGAGTTTGCAAGAATTAACAATTCAACAAGAAACGTAAGCAATATAATGACGGATTATGCTGCTTCAAGAGGCTTTACAAGACTTGATGGAAAAGTAGAATATGTTGGATTTAAGTTAGGGGATGCTGTCTGTACTTGGCACGAAGATAGATTAATAACTTCTCAGGGGATAGGGATTAGCAAACAAAGAATAAGAAATAAGGTGAAACAATTAAATCCTGCTTGGTATGAGGATATTCAACAATCAAAAGAGAGAGCCATAGATGAAGGGGTTCAAGATTTTAGGACATTAATGGATCCAACAATTGAATATACTTCTCCAGATGCTGAATTCTTTGGAGCGATAAACACACTTTTTAGAGCTGGAACGAATCAATGGGTAAATGCTAGAGTTTATGATTTGTATCCAACTAGAAGAGAGTCACTGGAAGATAATCTGGCAAGAGCTGCTGAAGAATTCAAAAAAGTAGCTTAATTCAAAATGCCGACAGATAAATTAGATTTAGTTTCGAAGTTAACTAAAGAAGAAAGAATTTTACAAAATCATTCATTAAATTGTATTTCTCCAGATGATGCAAAGTATGGAAATACCTCAACTAAACTTAAGAAATATTTAAGTGCTGCAGCAGAATGGAAAACTTGTGCTTATGTCCAGAAAATTCTTTTGGAAACCAGAGTTGAATTTAGTCAGGCAGAACAAATAAACCTTGATGAGGTAAATAGAGCGCTAGGTATGTTTAATCCTTTAAATGCTGCTCTTATTGAAGGTGCTGATCCAAAAGATGGAGGGACAAAGCATGATCAGTTAGCTGTAATTGAAGAAATCGGCAGATTTGTTTCTTCTGAGACAAAGGCACTATTACATCCTGGAACAACTTCTTATGACATTTTAGATACTGCCCGTTCTTATTTATTTAGAGGGTCTTGGGGAGAGGTAATAAGGCCAGAAATAACTAATGCATTGGAAAAATTATGCAATCTTTCTGAAAGATCAATAGATATTTTACAAGTAGGAAGAACACATTTACAAGATACTTCGCCTGTTCTTTTTGGATCAATGATTGCAGGATATGCTGCAAGAATAGCAGAACGGTTGGAGAAATGTGATGCTTCTTTTGAAGATTTGCGTGGAAAAGTCTCTGGCATTGTTGGAACTGGGGCAAGTATCGACATGGTTATTGGTGAAAATAAATCCCTCGAGTTTGAAGAGGCTGTATTAGAGAAACTAAGATTAAAACCAGATTATACTGCAACACAAATAGTTCAAAAAGAAAGAGTGGCAGATGTTGGACATAATTTAACAGTTATGATGCATATTTTGGGAGATTTTGCAAATGATATGAGGTTATTATATTCTTCTGGAATTGGAGAGGTAACTTCAAGAGATAATGCAGAAAGACTTGGAGGTTCAAGTGCTGATGCAACAAAGAATAATCCTATAAATTATGAAAATATTGCTGGAACTGTTTCAATAGTAGAAAGTGGAATGAGAGTTCTTTATGAGATGATACAAACAGATTTACAGAGAGATTTAAGAGGATCTAAACAAGCAAGATATCAGCCCCATGCAATGATGGCTGAAACCTACGAATCATTTGTCAGATTTAATAGGGTGTTGAAACAACTTTCTCTGAATGAAGACACTATAGCTAAAAACCTTGAACCAGTGAGGAGAAATCCAAGCGAAGCCATGGTTGCTATATTGAGGGGAGAAAGATTGGTTCATCCAGAATATGGTGTTGGACATGATTTTGTAAAAGAAATGGGAATTGTAGCAAGAAGAGAAGGAAGACCCTTACTAAGAATTGCGTTAGAAGATTCTGATTTTGCAAGATTATATGATAAACTTCCTTATAGCAAAAAACAAATTTTAGAAGGAAGGTTAGAAAATTATGTGGGTTCTTCTAAAGAAAAAGCCAAACTAAACTTAAAATATGTGAGGGGTGTTATTGGAGATTAAAACTAGATGATTGCTAAAGATATTTCCTACTACAATAATCCTTAAAAAAGAGATTTATATGTAATATTTATGACTGGACCATTAGATTATGCAACATTAATTGCTAAAGCATCACTGGAAATTGGGGCTGATAAATTAAGACCCAACGATCCTTTTCAATGGGCTTCTGGTTTTAGAATGCCAATATATAATGATAATAGAAGGCACCTGTTCTACCCTCATTTTAGAAGGGTGATTGTAGATGGTTTAGTAGACAAAGTTAGTGATATAGATATTGGCGTTATTGCGGGAACAGTAACAGCAGGAATACCCTGGGCTAGTTTTGTTTCTGACAGGTTAAACCTTCCAATGATTTACATTAGGGACAAGCCAAAAAGTCATGGTTTAAGAAATCAAATAGAAGGAATTGATGCAGATTCAAATCTTGAAGGATACAGAGTTCTTGTTGTAGAAGACTTAATCTCAACAGGAGGAAGTTCTGCAAAAGCTGTTCAAGCTGTAAGAGATGCAGAAGGAGAATGCAATTACTGCCTTTCAATATTTACATATGAGTTTGATGAAGCAGGGAGAATATTCAGGGGAGAAGCACCTTATGATAAAGATGGAAATAAACTATCTTCTCCTTGTGAAACAAGGTCTGTTTTGGGTTACAGAAGACTTGTGGAAGTTGCAGGAGAGGAAGGATACGTCGGAGAGCAAGACCAAAAAATGTTGGCGGAATGGAGGCAAGATGCTTTTAATTGGGGTAAAAAACATGGTTTTCCAAGGGTGACAAAATAAAATGGAATTAACAGAAAAAGAACAGCAAGCAAGGAAGATGGTTTGTTTACCTTTAGATGGACTTTCTACAATGGATGCTGTAAATGAAAGAGTTAAGGAATTAAGTCCTGTTGTTGGGTTGTTTAAAATTGGAAAAGAATCTTATACAAGATTTGGACCTAAGGCTGTTGAGGCTGTTCAAAATGGAGGTGCAAGGGTATTTTTAGATCTAAAATATCACGATATTCCAAATACTGTTAAAGGTGCTGCTAAAGCTGCTGCTGAAATGCAAGTGTATATGTTTAATGTTCATGCCTCTGGCGGAATTAAAATGATGGAAGCAGCTGTTGAAGGTGCAAATATATTTTCATCATCTCCCAGATATGTACCAAATATTATTGGAGTTACTGTTTTAACTAGCTTAGATCAAGAAATTATGAATAATGAGTTAAGAGTTCCAGGAGCTGTTGAAGATCAATTATTAAATCTAGCTCAAAATGCAAATAGGGCTGGTTTAGATGGAATTGTATGTTCTGCAGCTGATTTACATGCTGTAAGAAATTATCTTCCAGAAAACTTTATGTATGTTACACCTGGTATTAAGGGTCCAAACACACCTGCAGGAGAAGACCAAAAAAGAGTATTTACTCCCGGAAATGCTGTTCAGGATGGTTCAAGTATTTTAGTAATCGGAAGAGCAATAACAGGACCTAAAAGACCAGAAGAAAGAGTTCGGGCCGGGTATGAAGTTTTACAAGATATGGCTAAATATCTATAATTAAGATTATCTAACTAATCTCTTCAATTTTCTAAGTAATCCAGGACCCTTAAAGATTAAAGGCGTATAAATTTGAATTCCTGATGCACCATAAAATACTCTTTCATTCACCTTGTGAGGAGTATCTATTCCTCCAGAGGCAATTATCTCCAGATGATTATCCATACTAAGAGCTTTTCTATAAATTTTCTTCTGAATTTCTGTGGAAGGTCTATAAACCCCTTCTCCGCTTATTCCTCCCCTATCATAGAAAGGAAGAACCTTTTCTGAGGCTTTAGTTGTTGTGTTTGAAACAACAACCCCTTCAACACGAGTACCAAACAAAACATCAAAAGTATGGTTAAGTGCAGAATCATCCATATCGGGAGACAATTTAATATACAATGCTTGATTATTGAGTTTTATAGAATTGATCACATCAATCATACTCTCTAATTCTTTCAGATATCTATCTCTAGTATCACCTTCTGTATTTGGACAAGAAATGTTTAATTCAAACCTGTCAACATAAGGAACAGACCTCATTCTCTTTGTGGTTGTTGCCAGATCTTCTAACAACCCATCCCCTTGTTTTTGTGGAGTTGACATTACACTAATTGTTAAAGGAACTCTGTGATTTCCGTACTCTCCAATATTTTCAGCCACTCTTTCGGCACCTAAACCAGGAAGTTCCATCCAGTTAAACATAGATTCTGTATTAAGTTCTCTTTTTATTCTCGGTCTTGGATTTCCTTCCCAAGAATCAGCAGTAACTGTTCCAACCACAACCCTGTCAAAACCTAAATACTTCAAAAAAGAAGGAGAGATATCTCCGTTTTTGTTAAAACCAGCTGCATTTGAGAACTCAATATCTGGATTTGGTTTGCAATCAGAATGTTCAAGAAGGTATTTATCAAGCCCTCTTCTATGAAGAAGATTTGCAATTTGTATAAAAATCTCATGAGCTGTTTCAGGGTCTCTTTTTGTCAGGTAAAATAAGGCAGGTTTTGAAAGGAGATATCCATAATCCACCAATGCTCTTGGGATGTTCATAAAGAAA
>JANBVJ010000027.1 GCA_024239055.1 Patescibacteria group bacterium
GACACTTTAAATAAAATGGCAAAAACAATAACATTCAACACATTCGATTTGCAAGATAGTAATTTCAGAACAAAGGACATTATATATAGAAATTATCCTGCAAGAACAATAGACTTAGAACCATATCCAAGAAGAGATGGCTTTCGTTTTGTGAACTCTTATTATGAATTAAAAAACATAACTGTCAAGGGCACTCTGACTAGAGATACTGAAGCAAATCTAAAAACAAGCGTCGATACTCTGAAAGAAAACCTACACACTGAAGAAGGTAATTTAGACATTGGCGATGGCGCAACAACAATGAGATATGTTTGTACAGTTGCTTCAGTAGACGTACCAGAAGAACACTATCATATAACACGCGTACCATATGTGATAAATTTCAGATGTCAACCGTTTGGAAAAGAGACATCAACTACAAATGATTCTCAATCTATAACACAGGCTTCACCTAGCCCATTCTTGGGTACATTTGATCCAATCGGCTCTATTGGTCCAAGACCAACATTAAAGTGGACAACAAATGGAGCGCCAACAGCAGCAATTACTCAGATTAAATTCGACAACACAACAACTACTGATGTTATTACAGTACCAAGTCTCGTACTTGATGCAAGTGGTGACTATCTTATAATTGATACTGAAGCGATGACAGTTAAAGTATCAATCGATGGCGGTGCTGAGACAGAAGTTGATTACACTGGAGTATTTCCACTGTTCGACGCTGGTAGTAATTCTTACGAAGTAACTATTACTGGTGGTGGAGCAACTTGGACATTAGACCAGGATATTGATTATCTCGCTACTTTCCTTTAAAAACAAGCGCTCTAATACACTGTCTAAGAGCTTTTTATTTAACATTTGATGTATAATACATTATGTCGTTCGAAAGAAGATTAACATACAAAGTATACCAAGAAGACGGGACATTCATTGAAACTCTCGACGATGTTGTGAGTGACTTGACTATAAAAAGACAAATCAATGGTGGTGACAGTGAATTTGTCTTCGAACTAGATAGAAAAATGGATGACTTCGATGAAAGTAATTCTGTGGAGTTCAATAACAGAGTAAAAGTATTTCTAAAGGATTCATTCAATACTGCGGGAACAAAACTTGTTGCTAGCGGATACATTGTATCTTACAGACCTTTCCTTCAAGGTAAAGAAGAAGGAGTTGAAGTCACTTGTCTTTCTGCAATTTCTAAGCTTTCAAATGATTTTTATAGAATAGGAACTGCAGCAGTTTCTGCTGACTTAGGTGTAGAAAGAACATCTGAAAGCGTAGATCAAATGATGTCTGCAATAATTACACACTATCGCTCTACCGAAGCAAACTCTATGTTAACTGCTCCAGCCGGTCTAACGACAACTACAGACAATGTCGGGGGTGCTTTTACTTTCACCCATAGATTTTTTAATATGAAACATTTAGATGCTTTAAGAGAAGTATCTAAATTCTTACCAAGAAACAAATCTGGTGGCTTTTGGTTTTATTGGCGAGTAAACACTAATGGTGATTTAGAAGTAAAAAACGTTTCTTCGACAGCAGATCATACTTTTCATATATCAAGACACATCAAAGAAATATCTGGACGCAAAACAATAGAAGGTATGGTCAACAGAGTTTATTTTTGGAACGAGAAAGGAAACGTCGACCCAGATTATTTAAAGTTAACATCAGATGATACTATTAGCCAGACAAGTCATGACATCATCGCCGAGTATATAACAGACAGCAAGATAACTAATTCAAGTGCTGCTGGTTTATTAGCAGATTCTAAAGTATTCGACAAAAAAGACCCTAAAGTTAGAGTCGAAGTTACACTAAACGGAGAATACGATTTGTCATCTATAAATCCCGGCGAAACATGTAAAATATTAAATACTAAAAACAATCCTTTTAAAGTTGGTTCTGATGATATTTTAGTAGTACATTCTATAGAGTACGGTGTAGATGAAGCTAAACTTACACTAGCAGAAGCATCTGATAATTTCGAAGATATTGTTGAAAATGAAAGACAACGATTAGATAAAGAGATGACTTGGTTCGGATTTATTACACAAGCATTGACTGCTGCACAATTGGGACCAGCAAATAGAACATGGTCTACAGACATTTCTTTCTCTGCAACGTCTGGTGGTAATGCTTATCGTCAAGTAGACTGGACTGCTGGAACCGTGTATGTACCCAGTGGTGCAGCTGGCTCTTCTGTGCAAAGAGTTGTCGTAGCAGGAAATACTGGTTTGTTAGATGCTGCTACGGATTATTTTATTTATTTGGATGAAGAAACAATTAACACTTCTGCGGCAAACAGTGATTCTGGTACTGCTGGTATTGTAAGAGGGGGTGATGACACGTTAACAGACTCTTCAAAAGCATTTACAACAGATCAATATAAAGGATATATTTTAACGATAGCTGGACAAACAAAAATAATTAAATCTAATACTGCTACGGTGTTGACAATAGAAGATAGCTGGACTATAGCTAATCAGACAGCAGCTTATACTATCAAGAAGATGACGTTTGAGACTTCAACAAGCAAAAGCGCAATAGCAGATATAACTAAGGTGATATTCAGCAATGTTAGAGCAAATGCGCTGACTACTTCTGAGGCAATTATTACTACTACACAGGGATCAAGTAGCGTAACTAATTATAATTTAGATGGCGCTACAAATATTGCTAAGCTATCTATTACTGGAAATGAATTATTAGATGCACTTATTACTGATCTTAAATTAGCTGATGGTGCTGTGACAGCTGCAAAGACAGCACTAAATGCTATTAATAGTTCGTCTGGAGATATAACAGCAAACCATATTCTTGCAGGAATGATTCAGACAAACGCGATTACTTCTGTGAAAATTTTTGCTGGTGCAGTCACAGCAGGTAAAATAAATGTTGGACAATTATCTGCAATTTCTGCAGACATGGGTTCTATTTCTGCAGGTACTATTACTGGTGCTTTAATTAGAACAGCTTCCACTAATCAACGGATTGAGTTATCTAGTGTAAGTACTAATCAGCTTAGATTTTTTAATTCTGATAATACTGAAATTGGTCAAGTTGAAGTAACTGGAAATGATACGGATGGCTCTTTTAAAGTGATATCGGTTGGTGGTGCAGAGCTTGAACTTATTTATGCAACTGGGGCTTCTTCTGTTTCAAATGCGACACTTGGTGGAGGGGGTGGTGTGCTACACACTACAGGCACTGCCACAAATGGGGTTGTTGGTATGTTCAGAACTTCTAGTGCTTCTGAATTTTTTCATATTGCAAGAGGTTCAAGTACAACTAAATTAGACACAGATCTTAAATTAGATGCACATTGGCTTCCATTCGGCGGTGGCACTTATAACTTAGGGGATAGCACAAATACATGGAACAATATTTGGAGTTCGGGTGCACATGATTATCAAGGAATTAAACAACCAATAGTATATTTCGGGTTTTGCTCTTCTAGTGCTGTTATATCCGGAGATAACAATGCTTTTACAGCGGTGAATACTAGTACTGGAGTTTATACTATTACCCACAGCCTCGGTCACATCAATTATGCTGTAAGCGTCGTACCGTTTGCTACTACTGTCAAAAATATTACTATCCAGTCTGCTAGTGGTACAACATTTGTCGCTAGAATTTCTAACTCAGTAACGGATGTTTTAGAGAATAATGGTTTCTATTTTATAGTGACTGAACTGCCATAGCAAATCAATTAGTTAAAAAGGTCGAAAAATAAGAGTATAATAGATAATATATAATATGACAAAAATAAGCGAGAGAAAAAAGGCTCTAGAAGCCGTATTGGAACAGAAGATAAAGGACCTACAGCAGATAGAAGCTGCACGTAATAGTACTGTTACTGAAATAGTACAAATACAAGGTAAAATAGAATTATTAAATGAATTAGAGCACGAGTCTTCAGAAGAAAACAAAAAAGAAGAAGTCAAAGAGGATTCTGCATAACATAAAACATGTTCGATAGTATCATAAGTAACCTAGAACCACAAGTAGTCATTTTTGGTGGGCTGACATTAGTCAGTCTTGCTTTAGTTACATTGGTTTGGAGAATATCTGTTAGATATGGTAATCATTCCACAGAAATGATGCAAAAAAATTCAGAAGCATGGATATTAAACGCTAAAGCACAACAAAGAAATGCTGACACAATGGAGAACTTTGGTGTTGTTATGAAAGATTCTCATGCTGGACTTAGAAAATCAATCAACAAATTGACTAAAATAATCGAAAAAAACGGCAAATAGTATGGAACCCTTTTTATGAAAATAATACAATCTCCATCCCCAAACTTTTATACTAGCAAATACACTAAAGTAGGAGTACAAATACACAAAACTCTTGGTCTTATGCCATACACATTAGAGTGGCTTCGTAATCCAAGAGCATGGGCTTCAGCTCATTATTTAATTACTAAAAATGGAGATATACATCAACTTGTTCAATTGAAAGATAGACCTTGGTCAGCTGGCAGAATAAATCAACCATCTGCAAGAGCTAAAAAAATAATGATGAAGACAGCTTGGGGCAC
>JANBVJ010000028.1 GCA_024239055.1 Patescibacteria group bacterium
CCTTATACTTTTACTTCAAAGAATGTTTCTGCTAGGGGGGTTATTAATGATTCTAATTTTAATTTGGCTGGGTTTAATGTTACTGGTTCTAGTGGGTTGTTTTCTTGGTTGGGAAGTTTGGCGAGTAGAATTACGAAGTTGTTTGTGGGGGAGATTGATGTCTGGGCAGGGGATTTTAATGTTTCTAATGCACAAAATGGAAGTTTGTTTTATGTTCAAAATAGTTCAGGAAATGTAGGAATAGGGACTGTGAGTCCTGGGGCGAAACTACATATTAATAGTGGTGGCAGTGCAAGTTCTGTTTTATTATTGAGGGGAGCAGATGATAGAAATCAAAATGAATATCTTTTAAACGTAAGTGATTCTGATACAAATTCAAGGGGGAGTGTTATTATTTCCACTGCTTCTGGACCAAGTTTAGTTGCTATTGGTGGAAATGTTGGATTTGGAACTGATGACCCTGCAGAATTATTGGAAATTTTTGGTTCGTCTCAAACTGATGGGACAGATCCGATAGGTATACAGATACATGATGATACATCTAGTGCTGGATGGACAGCTGGAGCAGAATGGGCAAGTTTAAATTTTTATAGTGATGATATTAGTGGAGCAGGTCCAGGCATTGTAGCTAAGATTTCAGTTGTTACAGAGGATACAGGTCATGCTGAAAATGGTTTTGCTTTTTACACATCCGGGGCTACCTTAAGTGAAGCGATGAGGATTGCAAGTGATGGAAATGTTGGTATTGGAACTGCGAGTCCTGGAGTATTTAATGGTGTTACTTGGATGGTTGCTGGTTCTGAAGGATTACATATAAATTCTTCAACTATGGGTTATCTTATGATTGATGGTGGGACAGGAGGGGCTATAGCTTTAAATGACCCAACCCAACCAATTAATACAAGAGTGGCATATATTCGTAATGAAGATAGCACATTATCTATTCAAGCAAGAGCAGATAGTGGTACTCTTACGCACACTCTTTTTGCTGGAAATCTTAGCACAGGAAATGTAGGAATTGGAACTACGAGTCCAGGGGCGAAGTTAGAAGTGAAAGATGGAAGAATTTTAATAAATAGTACCGCAGATGGATTAGAAATTGCTGAAACTACTGCTGGAAATGTTTGGAAAATATTAACAAGAGGAACTGGAGAATTAGCTATATTTGAAGATTCTAATAGGTATGTAACAATTCAAAATAATACAGGGAATTTTGGAATTGGTACTGTGAATCCAACGCATCTTTTGTCAGTTAAAGGAACAACAGGAGCATTACTTAATATTTCTGGGACATTGGGAGAAATTACTACATCAACTGGTGCAAGACAATTACTATTAACTGGACAACCATTAGGAGCACTTTTTACTCAAGCCACACTAGCTATTAATGTTGTTGGCATTGGAGATGAAAATAGAACGTTATTTGGTGTAGGGGTTGCAGGTAGTGAAAGATTTAGTATTGATGAAGATGGAGATGTTTATGTTGTGGGAGATGTTGGGATTGGAACTGCGAGTCCAGCAACAAAACTTGAGGTAGCTGGTGGGGGAACAGCAGGATTAAAAGTAACTTCTACAAACACCCCAGTCGCAGATATTCAAAGCACCAACACAGCCTTTGGGGGAACAACATTAAATGTTTATAGTGCAAGAAATACAGCAGGTGGAAACTCTCTGTTATTGGTTGGAAGTGCAACAAACCCTTCTGCTTTTGAAGTTCAAAGTGATGGAAGTGTAGGAATTGGAACAACAACCCCAGGAGCAGAATTAGAATTAGTATCGGCAGGAACAAGTACTCAAACTCAAGTATTTATTTCAGGATATAATGATCAAGAGTTATATACCCCTGAACTTCGTTTTTTGAAATCTCATTCAGACACAAAAGGAACTTTAACAACCACCTTAACTACAGAGCTTTTGGGACAAATTGTATTTACAGGTGTAGATAGCGAACAAAATAAAGATGTTGGAGTGATAATAAAAGCTGTCCAAGATGGAGCAGCAGGAAACTTTCTTCCAACTAATTTAATATTTAATACTTATTCTTCTACTGGAGCGAATACAAATCAATTAGTTCTTCATAATGATGGTTTTGTAGGGATTGGAACTGCGAGTCCAATTTATACTTTGGATATTGTAGCAGGAGATGATGCTGGAATAAGAATAAATGCAGATGCAGCTAAAAAAGCATCACTCAGATTTTCTCAAGCTGGAACAACTGAATGGAAACTCCATAATGATGGAACTGATTCAGATAAATTCAAATTTCAAGAAGGCGGAGGAGCATATATAATGACTCTTGAATCGGGTGGTAATGTAGGAATTGGAACTGCGAATCCTCAAGCCCTTCTTAATGTAGCAGTAACAAGTGGATATGCGACAATACAATTAAATTCTGCTGTTGCGAGTGCAAGGTCTGCACGAATATCAAAGAATTATGATAGCCCCTACGATTGGAAGTTCTTTAATAGTGGGAATGCTAATCCTATGCCATATTATTTTTATACTGATAATGAAACTGTTGGGCCAAAATTAACTATCTTGGGTAATGGTAATGTAGGAATAGGAACTGCGAGTCCACTTGCAAAGCTACATGTACAAACAGCAGATGTAGATGAAGCTATTCATGCTAATGCAGATGAATTTGTTATTGAGGGAACAGGTACAACAGGTATGACTATTTTGTCTGGTACAGCAGAAGAGTCCACAATATTTTTTGGTGATGCTGATAGTGCTATTATTGGTCAAATTAAATATGATAATAATGATGATGCAATTGAATTTGTAACAAATCTAGTTCAACGGATGGTTATTGATTCTTCTGGAAAGGTTGGAATTGCCACTGCAACTCCAAATTATGAACTTTCTGTTGCTGGAAGAATAGAATCAGCCCGTAGTGCTCCAATGCTTATTTTGAATGAAACAGATACTAATCATTCTTGGTTTCTTGTTGCAGATGCAGATACGCTTGATGTGAGAAATGCAACAACAGCTTCAAATCCTTTTTTTAGTATAGAAAGTTCTGGAGATGTAGGAATTGGAAGCCCAAATCCTGATGCTAGTTTAGAAATTAGAAATGATGTTATAGATACTGTTGTTAGTATATTGCAGTTTTCAAATTTAGCAACAAATTCAATAGGAGTAAAAGCAGGTGTATTGATAGATTCAAGGTTCACAAATAATAGAAATGGCTCTGCAATAGAATTTGGACAAGATGATGATTATAGAACAGATGCAAAAGCAGATTCTAATATTAAGTTTCTTGTATCTTCTGCAAATTCATTGTCAGAAGCAATGAGAATTCAGTTTGATGGGAATGTAGGAATTGGAACTACGAGTCCTGGAAAAGCATTGTCTGTTGTGGGAACAATAAATCAATCAAATGCTGTATCTTGTGGTGTGACTGCTGGTGCTGATGGGTCTTTGAATTGTGATTCTGATGAGAAATTAAAAGATATCTTTGAGTTTTATTCTGGGGGGCTGGAAGTTATTGACGAGATTAAACCAATCGTATTTAGTTTTAAAGAAGAGGATTATGTCCACGTCGGGTTCTCGGCGCAAAATGTCCAGAAGGTTTTACCTGAGGCAACACCAATTCAAGAAAGTGGATATCTTGGTTTTGATTCAAATGCTGTTCTTGCCTTATCTGTAAATGCTATTAAGGAGTTGAGGGAAGAGAATAATGCTTTGAAACAAGAACTCTGCTCAAAAGACGACACTTATAGTTGGTGTTAAAATGAAAAAGAGAATTTTATTTCTAATTTTTTTACTCATTCCATTTATTTCTGCAGGAACTTATGGTGCTGGAGCTTATAGTACAGGAGATTATAATATTGGAGAAGTCCCCCCAATTACACCTAGCGGGGGAAGCGGAAGCACAGGACCCACATGCACCTATGATTGGCAATGTACTAATTGGTTTCCTGAAGAATGTCCTCGACCTAAGATACAAGAACGCCTATGTGTAAACAAGGGAACATGTACTGGAACAGTAGGTATGCCAAATCAAACAAGAACATGCATTTACAAAGGTGCAACAGAACCTCTCTTTGATATTTTCCTTACAATCTCCAAACAATATCAAAAAATATGCTCTGGACAAAAAATTAAAGCAAATATCGAACTTGAAAATTATGGTAAAATAGAACTCCTCGACGCATTTATGACCTATTGGATAGTTGACTCAAATAATACCTTAATAGCAGAGGTAAAAGACACACGAGCTGTTGAAGACCAAATCAAATTCAACGCAGAAATAAAAATCCCCGAACAAACCACACCAGGAACCTATCGCTTATACGCACAAATAAATTACGCAGAAAACAAAACAGCACTCGCGGGCGAATCCTTTGAAATAACCCAAGGAACCTATTGCAAACTTTACTCAATCGCCATAAAATACGTAATTATTATCATTCTCAGCATTGCAATCCTCATCATTACAACCATCCTTCTAACAATATTAATAAAAAAGAAAAAAAGATCTCGTAA
>JANBVJ010000029.1 GCA_024239055.1 Patescibacteria group bacterium
CAGTGTTTTTAAAATTCAAACCTAAAGCATCCATTACTTCATCTGCATCTGCTGGTTGCCCGCTCTCAATTGATCCTGCCATTATAATATTTTGTCTTTCTGTTTAATTGCAAACCTATGTTTATCCACTTCTGTATGGCATGGAGGGCATAGAGTCATTCCATTATCAATCTTAAAGATTAATTCTGGGTAATCTCTTACTGATTTTTTATGGTGTGCTTCTAAGTATCTTCCAATTCCACATCTTTGACAAGTAAAATCATCTCTTAAAAATACCGCATTTCTCCATATTTGATATTTTGCTATGCTCCTTAATCTCTTTTTTTCTGGTGTTATTCCTCCCTTCCAATTCCAATGTTTTCTACCTTTATAATTTGCATTTTCAAATCCCGCATTTTTTCTCATTTCTTCATAATTCTTTGGTCTAATTCCTTTTTTGGCTTCACTCATATTCTCTCTCCATTCTTTAGGTAGTTCATGGCTATGTGCCTCACTAATCTTTTTTCTATATTCAGGATTTTCCCATCTCTTTTTTGCTGCTAATTGGTATTTATTTTTCATTTAAATAATACGATCCTTTTCGATATATGTGACCTGTACTGAGGTTGTTTTAGTTAGTGCTGTGTGAACTGCGCGACTGAAAAGTAATCTCGTTCCATCGGTATTTATTATTCCGAATTCTGTCAGACTATTTCCATTCGCTTCTGTTGTAGAAACAAAGCATCTTATTGTAGCCTGAAAATTTGTAGTATCTAATACAGGGAATCCAGTAACAAAATTCTTGAATTGTGTTCCGTTGATATTCACGGGGGTGGCCATATCTGTATCACCTACTGCAGGAGTCGTAGTCCCTGTACCTATCTTAAACTGGGTTGGTGCGGTTATTGTTGGACTCGCAGTAAAAGTCCTATGTAATGTTATTAATCTTCCATTATTTGTGATTACCTGTCCTGTGGCCATGTTATTTTATATATTTTATAATTTATATATTTAATGATAATTAGTTATTATAACTTGACTTATTTCTCCTGTACTAGCTGCATTTTCTGTTATTCTGAACCTAAGATCTGTACCTGTTACCGTGAAAGTGTGTGCCGTTCCAGGAGTGACTGTCTCAAATACAGGTGTTGAATAATGAACTGTAATTCGGATATGATCTATATTTGTTTTAAAAGATATCTGAATTAACTCTATTTCTACTAAGATTCCTTTAATTGTTGCCTCTGTTGGTATTGAAAATCCGAAATTTGTTGCTTTAAGATAATGTGAAGTTCCAAAATCATTAATTGATGAAAATACAACTCCAAAATTGACATTATTAATATCAGAAGGAACCCAAGTCTCATCCCATAAATCAGTTGAATTTCCATAAGAAAAGGTAGTTTCTGTAACAGGAATGGATGTCCCTGTTGATTTATCTTCACCAGTAATAACTCCTCCTTTAACGATTTTAATAGAATTTTCTTTAACATTTGTTCCACCTCCAGCAGGAGATGTATAAACATCATCACTAATTTTAGCATTTTCTGGGGAACCCCAAATTCTTGTCCCTATATTACTATCATCAACAACTGTTCCTGGACTATTAGGTCCTTCAGAACTTGATAAAATACCTACAGTCATTTCATAAGTGAAACTTCCACTCACTTCTGTTGAATTTAAAGTTGCAGCATTAATAGTTCCATTGTTGAAATCCACAGATTTACTTAAAGCAATCTGTCCAGATGTGAATGTGACACTTCCTGTTGTACTCCAGCTAGCAGTTCCACTAGAATCTTCAAAATCCTCGTCGATAAAATTTTCTGTGTATGAATTCTCAAATTGCTGAATAAAGTGATCTGCTTCAGCATCAAATGCTGTCGCAGCAGTTCCCCAGTTATCAGTGTTCCATATTCCATGATCAGGATTATTCCAGATCATCACATTATTTCCAGTATTGTATGCTTCAGTGAAAAGTCTTCTATATCTTGGTGAAGTTGTTAGAGTGTTTGCAAAATCAAATAGCTCCCCTATAAGATCTTGATTTTTTAGATTTCTCTCTTCTAATCTTTTAAGTCTTTCTTCAACATTGAACTGCCAATCCCTCATACGCAATGCCTCATCACCGACAGTCAATTCTTGATTAGAACCAGGATATTTTATTACTTGTTTAGTTATTATTAAATTTTGATTTATATTCGGCTTACTCAAAGTATCCACCACTGTAATAGTGTCTCCAACATTCAGACTAATTGTACTCACACTCTTAACCAATATTTCTCCCACTAAAAAAGGAGTAGAAAATCTACTTAATATCTGAGCAGTTCTTGCTTCCGCATCTGCAATAGTTTGAATATCATTTAATGTTATTTCTTTATCCCATAATCCGAAAGTATCTATGCTATCTTGATTTCTTTCACGGACTGGTGCAGGAGCCAACCAAGTATAATCAACAAATGCAAAATCATTAGCTGCGAAGGTTGTTCCCGTCGCGGGCTTTATTTGCTTGTTTTCTTTGTCCATAAACCAGAAATTGGTTGTGCTGGAATCCTGACCTCCACCTTCTCGAATAGTTGTTGGAGGATCAGATGAATCAATTGTAAGTTTAGCTGATTCTGGAGTTTCAGGGAGAGTTATCCCTGCGGTTTCGAAATCCGTTGTTACTCCTATCTCCCCTGTTCCGCTAAGAGGAAATCTTAAATCTGTTTCTTGAACTGCCCCATCTACTCTCAATCTATTTACCATCATGCTTGTATCATTTCCCCATTTTGGAAGTCCAATAATCTCTGTCCCAACTGTTAAAGTAGTTCCACTATCTGTAAATCCTCTTGGTTGAAACTTTACATTATCATTAACAGCGTCATAAAATGTTTGATATTGAACAGCTTTGGCTAAAGCCATCAATCTCTCATAAATATCTGTCTGATCACACCTAAATTCTGCAATTGTTTCACCAATAGCAGTTCCTGATGCAACCACACTAGCTGTTAGACCCCCAAAAGTTGAAATTAAATCGCTAGCTATTGCACTTACTTGCCCTGCTTGTGGTCCGGTATCTAAGTATACATTATTCACAATCTTTCTAACCAAATCCCACATTTTGTCTCTGCAAGCAATTCTTATTACTCCCCCATCTGTACTGAAATCAGAGATAAACCCCTCGAACATTTTTGCGTCCGTGGATGTTGTGAAGCCTGTAAAAACACTGACGGTTTGTCCAACTGCTAAGGCAACGGTGTCATTTGTTGACTGTAAAACTACCATATCCATCTCGGAGATTCCCCTCTCAATGGTTCTCTCATATTCAAAATTAATTAACAAATTAGGTGTTCCAACAGAATCATCTTTTATTGTGACACCATTAATTATAACTTTGGTCAATAAATTTCCCATTATGCCACCCCTGCTCCCTCTGTTAATTCCAGTCTATAACTTATCTTGTTTGGATCTCCTTTCACATAATCCCAATTAAAAGATTTGACAAACACTGTTTTGTTTGCAAATGTGGATAGACTACTAACAAAAGTTACCCCTGACTGACCTCCGGCAATCAATGCTTCAATAACAGTTATGAATGTATTAAGGGCCGCAGCAGTTCCAGATTTTATTCCATCTATACTGATGGTTCTGGTCACCCCGAATAAATCTAACAATATAGATGTGCTGCTATCTGAACCAGGCAAGGGCTGATTGAATAAACTTGAATCTTTGTTTTGGGTTTCTGTCTGGATGTTCCCCAGATCCGTTCCGTCTAAAGTAGCCATTTATATCCCTCCTTAATTGTTTAATTTCCATGAGTATTTCCTGTTGTAATCTTGCTTGAGCCATACAATAAACTTTAATCTCAGACAATTCTTTTTCAATTTTCTTAAGATTATTCTTTTCCATTTAAGCGCCTGGGGCAAATCCTCTTAATTTACCTTGCATCATAATACGCGATATTTGATCTGCGATTTTTCTAAGATCTCTCTCTTCTCTTACAATGGGATTGTTAAAATTTATTGTTACATTTCCTCCGATTCCTCGTGCCTGATTCAAAGGGATTACTGCCTCGGGCCCTCTTTCGCCTATTAAAGCTAATGTCGGGCGTGTTACAATCCCCCCTGCTGCTATTTTTGGGATATTCACGAAAGGTATCCTATTGACTGCTGTTATTATAGCATTTGCAGCTCTCCTCAAGGCATCTTTCACGAAGTCAAATCCAGATTTCATAAGATTCCATGCTCTTTGACCAACATTTAAAAGAAAACTGAATCCTGGTTTTATTATCTCATTCCATATTCTAGATCCGATATCTGACAAAAATTCAAATCCCGGTTTTATTATAGTATTCCATAAAAGAGTTCCAATTGTTAAGAGAAATTCAAATCCCGGTTTTATTATTTCTTCCAATAAAAACTTAGCAATATTTGCTACTCCTTTAAAAATCCCCTTAATTACTCCAACGATAATTTTTCCCACTTTTATTATGTTACTTATAATCTTAGTTAAGAAGTCT
>JANBVJ010000030.1 GCA_024239055.1 Patescibacteria group bacterium
ATGACTCTTGCTATTGAAGGATTTGATGGATATGGAAATCTTTCCACACTGTCAATAAATTCCCCAACTGATCCAATTGAAATAACAACTAATGGTACGGAATTTTACTTCCAATCATTAGAGAGTCAAGATAGACGTCTAGTCGATTCACTCGGATTCTGGTTAAATGCCTATGATTTTGAAGAGCCTCAATACCTTGAAGGGTTTGTTAATCTTTATAAGGGTTTAGGCACAGATATTTACGGTTCCAATTATCAGAGTAGAGAATATGCTATGAACTGGGATAATGAAGATTATCAACTTCCAACTCAGTATATGAGCGATTTTGTCACGAGCGATTTAGGGACATATAATGAAAATAATTTTGGTTTATCAGATACACCTCTGACCACGGATGGAGTGTATATTGAGGGCGAAGTTTTGATGCACCATGAGTTCAGCAGAGACGAGACTTTTACAGATGGCCTTCCACTTGAAGTATTTCGAGCTTACACAATCCCAAATGAAACCGCTAGGATAAGTTCTGTCCAAGTATCAGATATCATTGGTATAAGTTCTCCATATTCCTATGTAGAATCGTGGCAAGGTTATACTTTTACAGATCCTAGCGCTTCTATTACCTATTCCCCAGACAATTACTTAGCAAATCCAATTATCCCTAGTGATGCATTAAGTAGTGGTGAATATACACTTTTTGCTAACGAAAATGGTTCATATGAAATATATTTCCTAGTGGATACACAATTGACAGATTTTCAAGTTGATTTCCATATAAGTTATGAATTTACTGAAGGTTCTGATTTCATAGCATATGAACAAGAAAATACATTTGGTTCTAATGTTGATTGGATTTTCCCAGATAATGGCGAATCAAGTTGGGCATTATTCTCATACCATCCAGACTTAACGGCAGATGCAACCTTTACTGCTTACTTCTCAAACTACACAGAATATGCAACCGCAGCAAACTTCAAATCTCAACACACAGAGAACTTCACATTCTGTCCATTTGCCTACAATTTCACAGAATTTACATTTGATGGTACGTATACACTAGAAACTGTTGATCTTGAGTATGGGTCAGAGTTTAGTTTAGGTTGCGATACTACGTATGTACTACCCGTCGGAATGAACGTTCAAACAGTTTTCGGGGAGAAATACTTACCTGCCGATGATTATATTACCACTTGGACTCATACCGGTGGATATTCATTCACATTCTACTTAAACAAAGATATTATGGATTATCTAGGTATAATTCAAGACTCTGAGATACTTTTAACTTATAAAGTTGAAGAGGAAGAATATAGTTATTATACAACAAAGGACGATTTACTCAAGACAAGTGATTGGATTATAAAAGATTCAAACGGAGATGTAATTCTAAATAGTAATATATCCTCTGTTGTAGGAAATAATATAACTCTTTTGAATATTGTTAAGGACTTAACTCCTATAGGTCTGACAGCAGGAGAAGAGTTTTCAATTACCTATGAATACCGTACTCGTGGAGGACTACTTGAATCAAAACATATATTCTACGAGGTAACTCCATGGACAATGCAATTCTACAATAAATATTACCCAATTGCCGGAGCTTCAATCATAGCCCCACTATATTATAACATGTCAAGTCTTTACACTTATCAATTGGCCCTTAACTACAGACTAAAAGAAAAAGCATTCCTCTCATTCCAAATGAAAGTTGATGGAACGGGCAATGATCCAGTATTTGATCTCGGTAAGAATATCCCTGAGAAGGATATTGATGATACGACTGACGTGATAATTGCTTACTATTATGATCCTGCTAGTGAAGTTGAGCCAAGAGTAGATATCGACGAGACAGACATAATTTATAGTGACGGGGAATTAACTCTCGATATCTATGATAATGGAATACTTAGGGCACAATATCACGGCATTATTCCAACTGAGACGGTTATATACATTGACATCATGCCCAAATCCGAAAATCTGTACCAAGAATTCTACGATTTTACAACAAATATTATAGATGGAACTATAGATATAACAGATTGGTCGCTTAATGAATCTGAGGCAGAAAATTTAATTGCCAATATGGATTCCCCTCACATAATTTTTGATGGAGAGCCAAATGAGAATATATGGGACGGAAAGGTAAAACAAATTTATGCTTCAATAAACGATACAAGGTCATTAACATATTCCATTACCGAAGATCTTAATAATGCTACATACGGATGGACAGGTTATAGGACATTAATCATGAAAACAGAACTATTGAATTCAGAAGTAGTGGAATATATTACAGCTGAATTTTGGGATAGTTCAAAACGGGGAGAAGTGAAAATATATCCTAATGAAACCTATGGAGATGTAATATATCTTGATATTTCAGGGTTTTCCAGCAGTCTTGACAGTTTTACCAGAGATAATGATGCGCGGATATTATTTATCCCAACCTTCTATGAAGCAGATGACTTTAAAGGAGATTTCTATACAAATGGAATGCCATACACCCAAGAAGTTATTTGGAGTGAAGACGGCCTTGTTGATGGAGAACTTGCTATTAATTTAGAGAAGAGGATGAAATCCACAAGTCAAACCGTAGTAGTCCTTAATGCTTTAATGGAACCCATTTACGAAATTTCAATTATAGGTACCCATACAGAAACAAGCTCTGCCGGATATGATACGGAATATGATGATGTAACTTTGAGTGAATTTTATACAGATTATAATGGAAATATGATTAAACTTCGAACAAGTGATATAATTTATCTCAAATTTAATTCAACACTGGAAAAAGAAGTTGCACTTTTAATCGAAAATATGGTTCTCGTCCGAGACGGATATATTACTGACTATGCAACCGGGGATTCTGATGTACCTGCGGCAGAACTTTCCCTACTTGGAATTTATTCAGATGGATTTAATTATACTTCAGTTGAGGATCTGCAATTTAATAGGGATAAGCTTGTAGGGTGGACGACTCCACTTGATCCCACTCCATTTGTTTCTGAATTTTCCAACGAGTATCATCAGACGGTATTTAATATTTCATTTGAAGATATTAACAATAATTTCATAGTTACTGATGGAGATAATAACGAATATTTCTATGCGACGGACATTCTTTTCTCGTCAAATGACCCCAGATACGAATTAGTAGTAGATTCCGCATTCATATTTGAATTTGAAGAAAATGCAACATTATACGATTCTGGAGTGTTTGACATTTTTCCAATGAATAACATGACTTCATTCTACTTCGGTAATTATTCCGACATTTTTGATGAATGGCGAATGCTTGACACCACAGGAAGTTTCCCAATGTATAATGAAAACATAACAATTAATGAAACAATTTATTTCAAGGCATTTGATCTACACGGTAATGAATTCTACTTTGGTGAAGATAGTGAAGGTCAACTAATAGGGTTTAAAGAAGATGCAGGACAATATAATTTAACTTGGAATGAACTCTATTCTGATGAATTTTACTGGGTAGCTCAAGATACTACAAATGACATAGAAGATTTAATTGATTCTTATAATCCATACCCACATCAATTCAATTATCTTTATGTTCAATGGGCAAGTAATACCTCTTGGAATGAATGGCACACCATCGAAAGGCCCAACATCAATGAGACCACTGTTGAGGTTATGTACGAATTCTATAATTCGACAACAGAAGAGTATGAAACAATCAATTACAATCAGACATTAGACGAATTTGGGGTAAGGCATATTGCAGAAGAGTATATTTACCCATATAATACTGGAGCAGATAACGGAAATTTCGATTTGTCCCAAGATTACTCCAATGCTCAAGATGTTGGCATCATAAAAGTTACAGGACTCTATTATAACGGCACAACAGAAGAGTTTGATTCCGCTGACTATGATTTTGGCAGCGGAGGTTCGGACAAGACTACTGTAGATCTCGCAAACCCAAATAACGGTCAATCACTAGCCATATATGAGCAAATAATAGTGTTTATTAACTTTAGTTCAGGAGCACTTTCAGATTACAGTCAATTTAGGATGCTCCAAGCCGCCATTGACAATTATTCAAATGCAAACTGGACAATCAATGAAAGTCTGTGGGTTGAATATGAATACACAGATCTCGATTATTTCATACTTTTCGAGGACTATTATGTTGGATCAGAAGATTCTCTATTTGAATCAATTCCATATATTAGAAACGAGTATTTTGTGGATTTTGATGATGTAATGGAGACTTATGAAATTTTACCATTTAATCAG
>JANBVJ010000031.1 GCA_024239055.1 Patescibacteria group bacterium
TTGATCTTTATTCTGATTGAAAGCTTCCCAAGCGTTTATAGATTTTAATTCAGACTTAGTTAGATACTCTAGATATCCTCGGGTAGTTAGGTAATGCTTAACCGGTCCATAGTTACCCTCGTATCGTTGAGCACTCTCTTCCTTAAATACTTTCTTGGCTGTTAAATCTCCTAAATCAGTTAGTTTTTTCAACATCGGAAAGGATAGTTGATAATGGAGGAGATTTGTATTATAATTATTCTCAACCCAAGCTTGAATATTAGAAGTCGAGTAAGGCGGGGCTGTTACCAGCCCGTTCTCCTCTTGGAACCACACGTACGGGTTTCCTCGTATGTGGCTCGAGCAGAGAGTCCCAATCGCGTCACCGCGTACCTTTTCGCCATTCAGCGTCGCCGCTTCCTGGTTAATCAGGTCAAACGATAAATAACAATATCTTACATTGTTTATTTAGATGGTTATAACATTGCACATCGGATCTCCTCGTATCCCCTTCTTTTCCAAAGCTCTTTAACTCTCGGGTCTGAATTTAAAGGAGACATGTCCCCAATTTTAAATTTATACTTCAATCTCTTGACATCACTCGCTTTAACTAATGCATATCCCGTTTTCTTGACCTTAAATGTCCATTTTCGATCTTTTGCTTTTCCATAGTATCTATCGTATATCCAACGCTTTCCTTTCCTGCCATTATGTCTCCTTTCGCACCAGCGCCATATTAGCTTCTGTACAACGTCATCTACTCTTGAAAACGCTTGACTAGCATCAGAATATCTATAATACATAGCCCAGCCCCGAATAATCGGGTTGAGTAGAGCTATAAATTTCCTCTGTTCCATTTGTTTATTAGACCATATAACTAATCTTAGATGATCCAAAAATCTCTTGACTCGTTCCCTCTGTGGTTTAACGTATAATTTTTGTCTTGGTTGTTCTATTGTAAAGCCCAGAAAATTAAAGCCTTGCCTTTTTCCTGTTATTCTTGTTTTCTCACGTTTCAGGTTTAAGCCCCTTTCTCTCATGAATCTCGCCACTTCTGGAATTATACGTCTCATTGCGTTCCTTGTCCTCGTCATTATAATAAGATCGTCTGCATATACAACAGCCGAACTGTCTGTTCCAAGTACCTGCTGGAGCCCGTGTAAAGCTATATTAGCTAAGACAGGACTCACAGGACTTCCTTGAACAATTCCCTTTGTCATCCTATGTTTCTTTCCATTATCGATAATCCCTGCCCTAAGACATCGTGTAATAACTCCATGAAATACATCTAATCTGTCCAAGATCGCACCGTGCCTAATATTGTCAAAGAATTTATTTATATCTGCGTCTAAGATAACCTTGTCTCCCCCGATTAGTTCAGAATAAATCATCTGTATTGCGTCTTGTGTACTTCTACCCGGTCTAAAACCCATAACACCGGGGTCCATCAGTGCTTCCCATTTTGCTATAAGGGCAAATGAGATAATTATTGCCATCACCCTATCTTTAACCGTCATTAATCCTAAGGGTCGCATCTCCATTTTTCCATTAAATTTCTTTTTGCGTCCTTGTATTACCGCCCTCCAATTTTCAAGTGCTTTAGGAATATATCTCCGCAGCACGGGTTGGAATTTATATGTCCTATATTCGAAATCTTCTTTGCTTAGCTCCATTCTATCTTCTGTGGTTAAATAAACCTTTCCATCTATACCGGGAGTGTTTCGTCCCTTGTTCTTCTGGGTAATGGTATAAATCGCAAGTAATTTCGCAGATTCAGACCTAACCAGAAGCTTCATGAGATTATTCGCTCCCTTCTTATCGCCTTTCTTGGTTGCCCTGTAGATCCTACCCTGAAGTCGCCTTACATCCCGTTCTAATTGGGACCAATTAATCTTGTCCCACCAGTCGTTTTGTCTATAGATTTGTTCAATTTTCATTGTCTAACTCCTCATATAGTTAAGGTTTCTTTATGGTACTTTCTCAGTCTCCACCACCTTCGAAGTCAGCAGCCTTTCAGCTCGGGGTATCCCTCCTCTAAATAATTAAAGGAGCCCCTATCCGCCCTATTACTGAGCGGCATTCGCTTCCTCTTAGTTCCCATACCCTCTGAACCATCCCCTTTCCTTACGGTCGGGATACCACCACAAACGTGGGGTTCATAGGGTTTACCATGTTTCATACGGTTGACTTTCACTAATCCCCTTAGGTACTCACATTCCCCCGACTGCTCTACGGTTGGAAAGATATTAATCACTGAATAATATCTACTAGCAGCGGTACCTTTTTGGTAAAGCGTATCACTACATTTCGCTTCATTCTGGTTACGAGGTTTATTATGAGTTCACTTTCGTTTACCATAGGGATCTTGGCTAGCCTGCAGCAGGAGTGTAGTCTCCTCTGTCAGTACATTGTCCCTAACGCTTGGCACCTCACCGTTACCAGTGACGCACCCATAGGTAGCCACCTTTGTCCAGCTCAAGGTCGATTTCTTGATGGTTCACCTCATCGATAAACTTACTATTTTAGTAAATAATCAAGTTCTCGTATTCAATCATATGACTTCATGTCGCACCAATGACCCCAGAATTCAGTTTCAGGTGAGATTTCAAATGATTCAGCACTTCTACCTTCCATTGAACCATTTAGTTTTTCTGCGGCCTCATCTATGGAGTCAATTTCACTATAATTTTTTATTTTTTTGACCGGAATGTTTAGAAATAAGAACTTACATTGATTGAAAAGACTATTATTTACATATATATTAGTTCGATTACCTTCCAATTTCATAGTAATATATTTATTAAGCTGATAAGCGTAAGTACCATTCCCCTCAAGATTTATGAAATAAAGACCACCATTTTTATAGACTTTTGAGGATGCTTTTTGAAAGTCATTATCTTTGCTTTTCAAACCTTTTTTAAGAGCATCTCCTATTCTAGTTAGTGTCTCCTCTCTAGTGTAAAGAGTAAGTATCTTTTCTAATCTGTCAAATGAATCCAAAAAGTAAATGAGATTCTTTTGGCCAAGATATTTATTAATAAGCATCACAGCAATATCTAATCCACAGGAAATTGATTCTAAAAAATTATTGTCAATCTCAGTTATTCTATTGTTAAGTTCCTCCTCAAGTTTTTCTTCGTTATAGTGATGCAGAATAGTGTGAATTTCTTCCAATTCTAAAAATTCCATTAAAACATCAACACTATAAAAAATCTCGCTTAAATTATCAGATTTAAGCTTATATTCTTGAGTTAATAAGAATTCTGACACAATTTTAGATAAATTATCTCCCTCCAGGGCGAGATCTTCTAGCTCAGGTATTTTTAGATATCCTTCTTCATCTAAAATATATTCTTGAAGTTTCTCTTTAAATTGATTAAGATTTGCCTTTGGAGATTTACCATAAAATTCCAATCCACTTTCATTTATTTTAAAGTTTTTTTCTTTTATCATATAACCCCCCTTTTTTAATTATTATTAGATAACAGCAATAATTGGAAAGACTGATAATCCATGGTAGATAGATGAAGTGATC
>JANBVJ010000032.1 GCA_024239055.1 Patescibacteria group bacterium
AGGAGATCTGAATAGTGTTTCTGTAAGAGATAGTGATTCTATTTTATCTGTCCCGAATTCTTTAATTAACGTTTCTGCGATAGTTAAATTATCTTGTCTAGAAAAAGCAAAACTCTTTACTAATGCTTCTGCCAAAGCAAAAGAATCAGCAAAACTTTTTCCTGTTTTCTTAGAAAGGGTTTCTGTCAAAACAAAAGCATCTGTCAACAATTGTTCTTCTATTCCCTGTGTAACAATTACTTCAACAATAGAAATAGCTTCAGTTAAGATGATACCTGTTTCCTTGACTATAACTTCTGCTAATGTTAATGTATCGGTTAGTGCTCTCAAATACGAAGTTGTTAACTCTATGCTTTCTGTTAGAGAAAGTAATTCTGTGAATCGTTGTTCTGCAGCAAATGTTCTGGCAGATGTTTCTATAAGAGACATTGCTTCAATTTTATTTAATCCAACACCTAATGTCAGTGTTTCTATAAGTGCGACATTATCGGTAAGAGTTCTTGTAAATGCTGATGTCAGTGCAAGCGTTTCTGATACATTTAAAGTATCTGTAAGTGATTTACTCGTGTCTTTTATTAATATTTCAGTGAAATCAAGAGTATCTACAAGTCTTGATTTAATCTCTTTGATTAGTGATTCTGAAAGAGAAAGTGAATCTGTTCTAATAGAACCAAACGTTTTCACTAATGCTTCAGAGATTGACAACTGATCTGTTCTAGCTAATCCGATAGTTCTTGTCAGTGTTTCAGCTAAACCAAATGTGTCAACGATACTCAGTCCAGTCGTCTTGGAAAGGGTTTCAACAAATAATAGTGTTTCAACAAAGTTTCTTTCTTGACCAGTGAATGTAGTAATGTTTTCAACTATTACAAATGAATCAGAAACAGAAAGACCCGTTATCTTTTGTATTGCTTCAGCTAGTGTGAAAGAATCAACCAGCGCTCTCTGTATGCTAGAAGTACTAATCAAATTTTCTGCAAGAGTAAAAGAGTCAGTTATGTTTTTGCCAGGAGATCTGAATAGTGTTTCTGTAAGAGATAGTGATTCTATTTTATCTGTCCCGAATTCTTTAATTAACGTTTCTGTGATAGATATATTGTCTGTGAATGCTACACCAATTGCTCTAAACAAACCTTCGGACAATGCAAGCGAATCAGATTTATTAAGACCAGTTTCTTTAACAAGTGTTTCAGTTATATTAAATGTATCCGTGAAACTTCTTTCTTGTCCTGTTTCAGAAACCAATGTTTCAGCAATTGCAAGAGAGTCAGCGAAATTAAGACCCGTCTCTTTCGTGATTGTTTCTGCTATCGTCAATGTTATTGTAATGTTTGTACCTGCGATTCGTAACAGTGTTTCTGTAATATTCAACGCTTCAGTTTTTGAAAGAGAAGTCTGTCTTGTTAGACTTTCAGATATTGAAAATGCATCGACAAGTCTACGTTCTGGTGATGTAAGAATTTGTTCGACGAAAGCAAGAGAATCTGTGAAAGTAAGACCAGTTTGTTTAGAAATAACTTCTGTGAATAAGAATGAATCAGTCAACGATATTTCAGACGTTGTTATTCTAGACAACGATTCTACAATATCTAATGTTTCTGTAAAGTTTTTACCAGTTGTCAATGACACTGCTTCTGTTATAGATATAGCTTCTGTAAGACTTCTAGTGAAGACAGAAGTTAAAGTTATAGATTCTGCAATCGATAATGTTTCTGACAAATCTCTCAAATATTCTATTATAGTATCAACTGCTTCTGTCAGTGCCAAAGATTCTATCAAAGAAACACCAACGTTCTTCTCTAATGCTTCTGCAAGAGACAATGCTTCTGTTAACACTCTTTGGAATCCAGAAAGTAGTTGTACAGATTCTATTATAGACAAGTTCTCTTGTTTTCTCGTACTATATTCTTTAATTAAAGATTCTAGAACATTAAACGATTCTGTTAAAGTTTTGACTATAGAAAAGACTTTTGTTTCTGTTAGTTGTAGTGATTCGGTTTCTTGTCTTATAAAACCTAACAGAGTAGACACAGCTTCGCTTATGTCTAGTGTTTCTGTTTTTGCTATACCTGGAGAGCGGGAACTGGTTTCTAATATTGATAGTACTTCTGTGAAAGTCTTTTCAAATGTAGTTGTCAAATCTAGTACTTCCGCAATAGACAACAAATCTGTCATGTTTCTACCAACGTCTTTAATATCTGCTACGTTGAAAGATATTGCTTCAGACAAAATCGTTTCTAGTTCTTTTCTTGACGATTCCGTAATATTTAAAAGTTCTGTCTGTGTTGTTTCGTATGTAGTTTTAGTTGCAATAATTTCAGTAAGAGCAACGTTATCTGTTAGTATTTTTTCTGGATTTAATATTAACGCTTCTGTGAAAGATAGCGCTTCAGTAATTATTTTTGCTAACTGGAATATTTTTGATTCAGTGGTATTTAAAGATTCTATTAAAATCTTGCCCGTCGCAAGACTAATTGCTTCTGACATTAACAAAGAGTCAACGAGTGTTTTTTGTATTGTTTGTGCTGTAGCAAGAGATTCCGTTATAGACAAACTATCAGAACGAAGTTTACCTATGTCTTTGATTAGGTTTTCGCTGAAAAGAAAAGAGTCTGTTAAGCCTTTTGTATGGCTAGCGCCCCCTTCTTGTAAGTCTGTAGCAATAACTTCTGCCATCGCTACTGAATCTGCAAATATTTTTCCTAATTCTTTTATTGATGTTTCTGTAAAATTAAAAGAATCAGAAAGATTTTTAGCTGGAGACAATATAAATTGTTCTGAAAGTGATAAATCAACATTTCCAACTCTTTCCAATGTCCATGCCAATCGCCATGATACACTTTTCATCGTTAATGTATCTGTCAGCGTTTGTAGAAGACCTCTTTCTGGTGAAGATGTTTCGCCGAAAGAAAAACTATCTGTTTTAATAGAAGCAGGTGCAAATTTTTCTGCTACAGTAAATGATATTGATTCAGATAAACTTTGTGTGAACGATGTTGCAGCAGATTCTTCCACTTCAATCATAGCTCCAGTACCATACATGAATGTATCAGCACCCGCACCCGTTGATTGCATACCTGCTTCCAAGTCGTCTATAAGTGCTTGAGTCCACGAACCACCAGCGTTTGGAGGAGTATCAAAGTAGGCGCTAAGTGTAGTAGGTGTTGATGTAAGAGAAACATCAGTTAGATTATCAACGTTGTTCTCTCTCATCAATAGTTTAGGAGAACCGTTTGGGCCACCCGCATCTGCAGCAAAACAGAAAGGTTTCACAGATTTAAAAGATTCACCACTTCCTAATGTATAACTAGAAAGATGACCCATCTCTTTTACTGCTGTAGTGCCTATCTCTTGAATGTTGCTAGCAGTAGAGAGAGGAAGGTCACTATAAAGAGCATATCTAGGAAAGGTGGCAGGATTTTCTGTACTCCATGCCTGAGTAGTGCCATTGGCGTTTGGTCCGAGTCTAAGAATTTTAGAATCTTTGTTT
>JANBVJ010000033.1 GCA_024239055.1 Patescibacteria group bacterium
ACCATTGCTTATGTCTTACATCAAGAGGAACACCATGGTACCTCTCTCATCACTGCGTCCGGAAACCCACTCCTTTAGGTGTGGGAGGACGTCATTATAATAATATTCTTTTTTAAGTTTTTAAATATTATTATTTTCTATTTACCTAGTTTTTTTACAGCTCTTGAGTAAATTGTCCAGATATTTCTCTGATCTCTTTCAAGAAGTTCAGCTATTTCACTATATTTCATTCCTTTTTCTTTCAGATAAATGATAATAGATTCAAGTATTGTTAGTTTTCTGTTTCTTAATATAGATGTAGGCAAGAAGATATCTGTTTTTTTAACATCTATTGGTTCTTTTTGCTTTTCTTTTGCTTTTTTATAAGCTGTCCAGATTGTTCTTTCATCCCTGTTTAATTCGTCTGCAATTTCTTTGTAATTCATTTCTAGGTTTTCTTTCATATATTTGCTTATTGTTTCCAATCCCCCAAGCTCTTTTGAGAAAATTGTTATAGGTATTGACATTTTTTTAACTTCACTCAATTCCATAACTTCTTTTCTGGTTAGTTTATACTTCTTTCTCATTTCTTTAATAAGAAGATTCATTGTCTCTGCTTTGCTTAGTTTATATTTCTCTTTTAATTCATCCATGATTAACCTGAATGTTTCAGTTAGTTTATCATCTTCAATCTTCTTTCTCTTCTTTACTTTCTCTTTTTGTTTCTTTTTCTTTCTTCCTCTTGGGATTATTGCGACCAGTAATATTCTTATCTCCCATGAACCAAATGAGGCCGATGAATAAGGTTGCGGACTTATTCCTGCAGGAACTTCTGTCAAGCAGAAGTATATCTGCTCCTGTCCTGAAGTAGCATTATTATAATTTAATGAATGATTTCCTCTCTGTAATATTGCAGAAGTTATGTTCAATGATGTGGCATTTTGCATCTGTGTTCCAGAACAACCTTGCGAAGCATTTTCAATAGTGAAATTGGCCGCAAAAATGTATTCTGTATCAATTGTTTCTCCACGCAAATTATAAGCTGTAACATTAATATCTTTTGGTTCTGTATTTCCTGTGTTGTTTATTTGAATTGGATCATTATTAGATCCAATATTTGTTTGTCCAATTAAAATCTCTTGCCAGGTCAAAGATTTAGGAGACATTTTCATTCCATTTAATGTATTATATGTGAATGTTGTAGAAGAATTTTCACCAGAAGCATCAGAATTATCTCTAATTGTTACATTTATTGTCCATGGTCCATTCTGGTCAAAATACCACATATCTATGGTACATGAAAAATTAACATCATCTCCAGACTGACTCAAATTTACACAAGACGTATTTGAACGAGTTGCTTCACCAGTCCTGTTAAAATAACCTGCAGCAGTGCTTACATTAATGTCTGCAAATCCATTTGTATCTGTCGCAGTAAAATTAAAAGTTATTGATGTTATTGTATCATCTGTTGGATTTTTAGCAGTTATTACTTCTACAAAACCTATTGTTGGGGGGTCGTTAGCAGCAGAGGTTACATTTATGCTTATATCTGTGAAATCATTAACATTCATATTTCCAAAAGTATCATTCGCATATACTTTAGTGTAATTCCATATCCCTACATTAACTCCCTGAATTTCAACACCATAGACGTCATCTCCATTTCCACCATCACAAGTTGTTGAACCCGTATCAGTCATTGTATAATTTACCAAGGTAGCTGTTGTGTCGTTGACTTCTGCATAAACAGTGTCAACACTGCTCAGAGAATCTGTTGCAGTTATGTTCAGACAGAAATCTTCATTCAGATTAATTTCTGTTTCATTAGAGCCCTCATTACTCAAACTTGGACCTGTCACATCAACACTAAATGTTCTGTTTGTGTCTGTCCAATCGCTATTGCCGAGAGTATCATTACCCCATGTAGCCCAGACATGATCTTTACCCTCTGGGATATTATTTACAGTTATATTCCAGTAAGTGTCATTTATTGGACTTGAGTTAGTTTGATTTGCGCTCCATATTCCTGTCCAGTTTCCGTATAAAACTAAAGTGCTTACATTTAAATTATCAGAAACTTTTAAATCAAAAGTTATTGATTGTAATGTGCTGTTATAATTATTAACAGGATTTGTTCCGAAAGCAGCCACAGGATTTACATTTTGAATGTCATATTGTAGTCTATCTGTTACATTCCAATTATTTGCAGAGTCATTTACCCACTGACGCCATCCAATTTCTTTGCCTTCACATGTATTTAGAACCGATACAGTTAAGTTAGCCCATTGTGTTGTTCCAGATAATGTTATCCATGTAGCATTTCCAAGTCCTGGATCACAATTTGGAGATGTTCTATTAAATTCTAAAATAGCCCAACTTAATTGATTATTATCTGTCCAGTTAACATTATGACTTACAAGGTCTCCTGGCTTTGGATTTGAGTCATTTACAGAAGGAGTATACCATTTTGGAGCTGTAGAATCAATCCAGACAACATAACTGTCATTTAAACCCCAATTTCCTAATGTATCATTAGAATAAGCATTTATTGTTTTATTCCCGTCGCTAATACCTGTAAGAGCATAAGTTCCATTACACCACCCACTGCTTACAGCAAGTGTTTGATTTGCATTGCCATCAACATTTATATTACAATCATCTGCACCAACCCCTGCATCGATAACAGAAATATTAAATATCATGCTTTGGTCATTTCTATATTGTGTCGCATTCGTATAAACAGGTAAAGTTATTGTTGGAGCTGTGACATCATTAACAGTTACTGCATAAACATCAGTCACATTATTATTTCCTGCTGTGTCATTATACCAAATCTGAAATCCTAAAGCCCCGTAAAAAGAACTGTTGTCCCAGGTAAAATTAGACCATGTCCATGAAGCCTCTGCGTCACCCATGTCTATTGGCGAATCATAAGTTCCTCCTGAGTAATTAACAAAAACACCAGTCTCATTTGTTGATAAGACAGCCCAATCTAAACTCTGAAAATCATAACCCTGGGCAACTAATTCTATTGGTTCCCCCTGATTTATTATATCGTCACTATCGTTTGTTCCTAAATTTTGCCATTGGGGGTTTGTTATATCTTTAATCTGAAAAGATAAAATATCAGTTGCATTATACTGGGAAGTTGTTTTATTATCCCTATACCAAATACGCCACCCAACAATATCTGGATATTTTAGAGAACTGTTACTCCAAGTAAAATTAGACCAGGTCAATGAACTTACATTACTTAATTCCATTGGGCTTCCATAATCTGCTGTGTAATTTACCCAGGTTCCACCAGTTTCATTTGTTGATAATATAGCCTGCCACAAACCCAAATCATCATTTCCCTGGGCTGCCATTAAAACTGCATCGCCTTTTTCTGGATAAGTACCTGAACTATTATCCTGATTATTCTGCCAGGTTGGAGGGTCGTCTGCTGCTGCTTCTGTATAATCAACATAAACA
>JANBVJ010000034.1 GCA_024239055.1 Patescibacteria group bacterium
GAGATGCAAATCCTTTAAAAGTAAAGGTCAGAGATTTCATGCCAGATGTAGAAGAAGGAGAAGCGCGAGAACTTTTGATGCAGGCTCTGGATTGGTATAAAGAAACTAATCATGAAATTACAGAAAAAAGAGATTTTAAATTTAAACCTGTTAAACTCGGCAATTTATCTGAGAAAAATTTTCCCCCGTCTATAAAAAAGATTTTGCAGGGAATTTCAGACGGAAGAAAGAGAGCCCTGTTCATTCTTATAAATTTATTCCGCTCTGTAAATATGGAAAGGGAGGAACTGGAAAAAAGAATAGAGGAATGGAATCAAAAAAATGAGGTTCCCCTCAAGCAGGGATATATCAACTCACAACTTTCATGGAGTTATAGAAATAAAATTGTCCTTCCGCCAAATTATGATAAAGACTACTACAAAGGTATTGGGATTGTTCCGACAGAAGAAGAAATTAGATATAAGAATCCTGTTAATTATATCGTAAAGAAAACTTTGCGGGACGAAAGAAATAAGAGAGACAGAAAAGAAGAATCAAAGAAGAAAACCAGAAAATAAATATAAAATTTTTATTAGAAGCATTTCTTGAAGAAATATTTAAAAAGAAGGATTGAGTTTAGATATAATGAGAAAAAGAGCGTTGTTAGGAGTTTTAATTATATTCTCAATGTTTTTAACTATGGGCTTTTCCTTTGTAATTGCCCAGGAGGATGAGCAAACAAAAGTGGATGAGGCATACTCCTGTCTTGAAGATAAGATAGATGATAAAACCTGTGATAAATTATCCACAGAGGAAAAGATTTTTTCTTTATTGGCTGTTGGGGAATGTAAATCTGAATTGCTGGAAGACTCTTCTGGGAATGAATGCTGGCCAGGGGGGGGTTGTAATATAAAAACAACAGCGCAGGCTATTTTTGCACTGAACAATGTAAATTCAAATACAGATGATGCAGAAGAATGGCTTTTGTCGAAGGAGATAAGCCCCAGGGATATGAAATGGTATCTGCAGATTGAGAGCAGTGAACAGACGTCGTGTGTTGTAAGTTATGCAGGTTCTTCATATAATTTAGAGATATCTGAAGATAAAACTTTAAACTCCGGAGCAGGGAGTTGTCTGAGACTGGCTCAGGAAAACTATTGGCTGGAAATTTCTTCCACTTCTCCAGGATGTTATGATAACGAATATGAAATCTCCTGCGATAAAGATTTTTTCACAACAAAATTATTCAAGAAATCAACTTCTCCGACAATCTATGTCGGTGAAACACACTCATCTGCAGGGGGAACAACCATTGAAAAGATAAATTCTTTCTGTTTTTCTACAGCCTCATCCTGTGACTATGAAGCCAGTTTATGGGCAGCGTTTGTTTTAGATTCGCTGGATTATGAAGCTTCTTCCTATTTGCCTTATTTAATTACACTGGCAGAAGATAATAAAAAATACATTCCAGAATCTTTTCTGTATCTCTTAACCTCTGATACAGACTATAGGACCAGCTTGTTATTGAAGCAAAAAGCTAATAAGTATTGGCAGGGAGTTGTCGGCAATGATAAATTTTATGATACTGCACTGGCGTTGTATCCTTTCCAGTACGAAGACCCCCAAGAGAAGACAAATGCCAAGAAATGGCTATTAGAAGAAGCTCAAGAGGAAAGCGGATGTTGGAATAGTGGAAGTATAAGAGATACTGCGTTTGTTTTACATTCTGTCTGGCCTGGAGCTTTATCTGCTGCAGATGACAATGGAGGGATTGATGGTGTCCTTGATTGCGGGACTTCTGGATACTATTGTATGTCCAGAATGAGTTGTCAGGAAGTAGGGGGAAGTATATTATCTGAATATGATTGTTCAGCACCTTACAGGTGCTGTGACACTCCGAAAACTCAGGAAACCTGTTTAGCATTAGGGGGGGAAATTTGCATTTCAGGCGAGAGATGCACAGGCACCACAGATGATTCTTCTGATTTACTATTCGGAGAAACGTGTTGTCTTGGAGGAACTTGCCAAGAGACCACATCAGAAACAGAGTGTGAAATTAGTGGGGGAAGCTGTAGTGCATTTGGATGTGACGAAAATGAAGAAGAATCTTCCGTATACAGTTGTGAATCTGGGGATTACTGTTGTTTTGAGAAAACTCCAGGAAAGAGCACTGTTTGGATTTGGATATTGACGATATTGATAGTCTTAGTTGTTTTAGGAATAATCTTCAAAGATACGCTGAGAAGATTTTGGTTTAGAACAAAATCAGGAGTTGGTGGAAGAAAAAGACCGAGACCAGGAGGATACCTGTCTCCAGCACCTCTAACAGGTCGCCCCGAAAGAATGCCAATGCTTGGCAGAGCACTGCCTCCTCCACCGAAAAGACATTTGAAAAGACAGCCTCCTCGCGGGGATATTGACGATGTTCTTAAGAAATTAAGAGATATGGGAAAGTAGAGTTTATTATATATTTTGGAAAATAATAATTCTTATAAATGGATTAAACATAATAGGTAAATGACAAACCATATTCGTAGAGCATTAGAAGAAATAAATCCATGTGGAATAGAAGATCAACAAGAAACTCATTGCAAATATATTAAAGAATGTGCAAATCTTGGTAGGAGTGAAAAAGGATTAATTTGTTTATCTTATTCAGCATATAAGACAGCAGGATATATTTTAGATGGAAGTGATATAGAAACAGAAAGAAAAGACCTGAGAAAATATTTAGAAGGTGGAGTTGCTAGAGGTGTTAAATTAGTTGACCCAAAAAAAGAAACTTGGTCTCCAGAAAAATCAAACTTAAGTGAAATAGAAGATGCTTTGATCCAGATTACAAGTAGAGCACAGACAATGTATCAAGAAGCAGTGAATGTAGGAAATATGAAGGATCCTCTTAACTTTCTTGCTGGTGCAGATGCTATTGTTAGAGATTTAGCTTAAAAATAAACTTTATTAACTCAGTTTCTTTTAACAAACTATGAA
>JANBVJ010000035.1:0-2404 GCA_024239055.1 Patescibacteria group bacterium
AATGTAAAGATGTCAGAATGTATACTAAAAAAATTAGGCATTAAACCAGTAGTTGGCTATGATGATAAAGACGACATAATCTTTTATTATCATGATAAAGAAACTGGTAAAAAAGTAGGGAAAGTCATATCTAATTTTCCTTGGTATTTCTGTGTTAAGACATCTGATCTAACACCCGATACAAGAAGTATACTAAACAGAAACATGTTTCTCAAAGACAGATATGGAAGACAAATCACAGATGAGTACGGAAGAAAACAGAAAATAAAAGCAAGAACAGAAGAAGACGGTACGTTCACTAGAATATATTGTAAAAGATTTGAATCATATTCTATAAGAGATACTCTTAAAAAACTAAATGTAATAACATACGAAGCAGATCTGACAATGACAAAAAGATACATGATTGATAACATGGTCGACATCGAAGAAGATCTTTCAGTACTGTTCTTTGACATTGAAACAGACGACTCTAATGGAGGCATCGTGATTGGTAGAGATCGTATTCTGTCTTGGGCAGGTTGTGATGGTAACACTGGAAAGACATATTACTTCTCCAGTGGAGACGAGAAAGAAGTAGTGTATAAACTTCTTAAACTGCTTAGCAAATATGATTTGATTCTTGGCTGGAATAGTAAACAATTCGACATACCATATATCAAAGAAAGAGTCAAAGTCATAAATTCTAGAATAATGGCCGAAGGTGGCAGTTTAAAAGATTGTCTACCAGATGAAAAACACGCGTTATGGAAGAAAACAATACATGTCGACATGATGCAGAGACTAATCAAATTATTCGGACCCATGATGTCCATTGTTGGTCTTACTGGTTTCAGTCTTAACGAAGTATCTCGTGTCTTCCTTGGTGATGCAAAGATAGAAAGAGAAGAAAGAGTCATAGATTTATATAATGATAATCCGGAAAAACTAAAAGAATATAACATTAAAGACGTCGAGTTGTTGCACAAACTCAATCAGAAATTAAGAACACTCCCACTAATGATTAAAGAATGTTTTTGGACGGGTACCTTTATGGATAGATTCTACATTGGTGAGCTTCTTGATAATTATATCTTAAGAGGCGCTGGACAAAAGAATTTTCATGTTAGAACTAGACCAGAATGGAACGAAAATGACGAGTCATTACAAATAAGAGGTGGTTATGTGATGGAACCAAAGACGGGTTTATATGATAATGTCAGAACATTGGACTTCAAAAGTATGTATCCATCCATTATCGTTGGTTGGAACGTTGGACAAGAATCTCTCGTAGAAGGAGATATTTCTGAAGAAGCATTAAAGGATTTTGACGAATGGCTTGATGGAAGAAAATTAGAACTTGTACCATTTATGGAATGGAATAATTTTCTAAAAAGAGAAAACGACAAGCTAAATCCCGGCAATAAATATATTCAAGCTGGAAATAATCAGTTCTTTAGAAGAGAACAACAAAGCATTATTGCTGGTCTAATACAGAAACTTCTTGTAGAAAGAAAACAGTACAAGAAAATGCAATTGGATGCAGAATACAAGTCAGTCGAATATAATAATGCACAAGCTTCACAAGAAGCAGTAAAAGAAATGTCAAACTCTATGTATGGTATTACTGCTGATAAACAATCGCGATATTTCGATCCCAGAATTGCTGAAGCAATTACTGTCACTGGTCAGCTGTTGAATAGATCAACTATGCACATTTTAGAAAAGATGGGTTATCCAGTAATCTATGGTGATACAGATTCCATTTTTACATATATGGATGGAGACGAAGAAATGGTAAAAGTAACAGAACAGCTCAACATTAAACTTTCAAAATATCTCACAAAAAGATTCAAGGTACAAGGTGACATCATTTTCTTGGAATACGAAAAGAAGTTTAGAAAATTCTTAATGTTAGATAAGAAAAGATATTCTGGTCACATGACTTTAATTGATGACAAAAAAGTTGACAACATGCTTTCAAAGGGGACAGAAAACGTAAGAAAAAGCACCATAGAATACTCGCGTCAAAAAGTAGATGAGTGTTTACGTCTTATAACTAAGAAAGACAAGGACGCGAAATACATGAAAGCTTGGGTAAAGAAAATCAAAGCAGAAGTGTTAAATGAAGATATTGCGCCAGAAGATTTAGCTATAACAATGAAGCTTTCAAAACCTATTTCACAGTATAAATCGAAACCACCACATGTTAGATTAGCCGAAAGACTTATTAAAGAAAACAAAATATTAGAGACACAACAAGGAAAACACGTCTGGGGACAAAAAATCGAATATATTATTGTTGATAGCAAAGACAAAGATGCAATAATATTAGCTGATGAATTTGAAGGAGTATGGGATAGAAAATATTATTGGGATGTTCAAGTTTACGCGCCATTGATGAGAATATTAAAAGGAGCATGGC
>JANBVJ010000035.1:2414-2917 GCA_024239055.1 Patescibacteria group bacterium
AAAAGAGAAGGAACTGTTAAAAATAGAAAAAGAGAAAGAAAGAGAACTCAAAAAGAAAGAACGGGAAGCTAAGAAAAAAGAGAGAGAAGAAAGGAAAGCACAAAAGGAAAAGGAGAAAGCTGAGAAGAAAAAAGCTAAATCTGACCAACAAGAACTATTTGATTAATATGAGTTTTCTAAACACTAAAAATAAAGAACTAAAAGTAGGAGAACAATATCAGTATCAGTCTGGTAGACTTACAGACTTTGGAGAAAAAGTAATACAAAATGTCACTCTCATCGAAGATAATTCTACAGAAGAAAGATACGTCTTAAAATTTCAAGATGATGATACAGAAGAAATATTCGATGTCGAAATGTTAAAAGGTAGTTTTTATTATGGTGGTATGCCTAGAATATGGGATAAAGACGAATATTGCTAATGGAAGACAGAATCACAAAAAAAGAAATGTTCATGAGAATCGCAGAAGTGATTGCGAGCAGAAGTACATGTAGCCGTTTAA
>JANBVJ010000036.1 GCA_024239055.1 Patescibacteria group bacterium
TTCCCTTGAGCACGGTCGGCCGCATGACGTGTACTGTCAGTGAATGTTGACGCGGCGCGGCGGGTCAACTCATCGTTAGACACCATAGGGAAAAACGAATAATTATAATAGAGAAATTGGATAAAAAAGAATAAACACTATAGAATTGCATAAACCAGGAATGCAATATAGACTATACACATGATAATAAGCATTGATTTACCAGAGGAAATAAAGAAGGATATCTCAATTGCAACAGCAATACTAATGAGCGAAGGCTGCAAAGAGGTCTATATCTTTGGGTCACTAGTAGAGGGTACATTCTCCGATTCTTCAGATATTGATTTAGCTATTATCGGGCTAGAAAAGAAAAAATACTTCAAAGTATATGGAGAATTATTAGAAAAGATAAAAAGGCCCATTGATCTGGTTGGGTTAGATTATGACACAAAATTCAGCAAAAAAATAAAAGAAATTGGGAAGCTAACCCGTGTCGCGTAAATCGGAATACTTAGAGAAAATAGAATTTGAATTCGAACTAATCGAAACAGAGTTAGATATTATAGATACTCTTAAGAAAATAAAAGCAAATAAAGAATTAGATAATATACAAATCAGGGCTGCTGCAGGTTCCTTGCATTCAATATACAATGGAATTGAAAAGATACTAATATTTAAATATCAAGAACTTGATATTGTCATCCCAAATGATGAAAAATGGCACACTAATTTACTAATAGAGGGAAAGAATAGAAATATGATATCAGAAGAATTGGAAATTGAGCTGCGAGAAATAATGGGATTTCGACATTTTTATCGTCACACTTATGGTTTTATGCTTGATATCGATCTTTTGAGTCCGTTGTTGAACAAGATACGAAATGTAGTAAGCAGACTGAAGGATGAAATAATATAAAATATTTGTGTCTAACATAGCTTTTGGAGCAGACTTCGAACCTGATACCGGTAACAGTTGCTCCATACGGATAAACTGCCACTGCCCTTTAATTCGGCGAAGTAGCTCAAAAGATTGTTATGCTGCAATCCTATTCGAATATTTCACAATACCAGAGGGAACGTATAGTTAATGTAAAAATAAAACTTGACAAACACGTGTTATTCATATATATTTACACGTATAATTAATTGGAGGTTTTATTATGGCTACAAAATTGACATTAACCCTGGACAATGAAACAATTGAAGTTGCAAAAAAATATGCAAAAAAATACAAAATAAGTTTATCAAAATTGGTTGAGTTTTATTTCAAATCATTAACTTCCAGCTTTGAAAATCATAATGAAAATGTACCACCAATTACCAAAGAACTATCCGGAATAGCCAGCATTACAACAATAAAATCTGATAAAGAATTATTGGAAGATGCTTTAAATAGAAGATTCTTATGAAAGAGAAAATATATCTGGATACCGATGTTATATTGGATGTTGTCTTTGAAAGAAAACCATTTTTTTATGATTCACAAAGGATACTGTCATTAATTGAAAAGAACTATTTTATTGGATTTACTTCATCATTAATATTAGCAAATTGTTATTATATTATAAGCAGTAATAAAAATGAAAATACCGCAGTAAAAACAATTTCAAAATTGAGATCAATATTAACCATATTACCATTTACAGATAAAGAGATTGGAGAGTCGTTGAATTCGAAAATAAAAGACTTTGAGGATGGTATTCAATATTTTATAACAATTAATAATGGATTAAATACAATAATAACAAGAAATATCTCCGATTATAAAAATATTGATATTAATGTTTTTATGCCAAATGATTTTTTAAATTTAGGGAAAATTAAAAAGATTATTGAATCAAAACAGCATAACAAGACACTGGAGCAGACTTCGAGACGAATACCGGAAACAGGCGATTTAACTTGATAAACTGTCACTGCCCTTACCTCGGCGAAGATGCTCAGCTTTATGTTATGCTTGAGAGGAATAGACTCTCAGGAAAGGAGGCACACTTACGGGACATGGTGCTTTCAGGCGCAGGGACAAAATAGCAGAAACCAAATAAGGCAAAGGAGAAACACAATGAGCGAGAAAAAGACGCTGACTACGGCAGCCGGAATTCCGGTTCCGGACAACCAGACATCACTGACCGCAGGTGAACGTGGCCCCACACTTATGCAGGATCATTACCTGCTGGAGAAACTGGCTCACTTCAACCGGGAGCGTATTCCCGAACGTGTGGTACACGCCAAGGCGGCAGGTGCGCATGGCACCTTCACAGTCACGCACGACATTACACAGTACACCAAGGCCAAACTGTTCTCCGAGATCGGGAAGAGGACGGAGATGTTCGGCCGGTTCTCGACCGTGGCAGGAGAGAAGGGCTCGGCAGACACGGTCCGTGATGTCCGCGGCTTTGCCCTTAAGTTCTACACGGAGGAAGGCAACTGGGACATGGTGGGGAACAACACGCCGACGTTCTTCATACGAGAGGCCATTAAATTTCCCT
>JANBVJ010000037.1 GCA_024239055.1 Patescibacteria group bacterium
AAATATTAAACAAGCACACTGAGAATATTGATGAAATTGAAGAAGCAATTAAAATCATTCAAAAATATGAAAGCATTGATTATGCAAAAGGGGTTGCTAAAGATATTATTAAACATGCCTGGCAAGATGCCGATAAGTTTTTAAAAGAATCAGAAGCAAAACAGAGATTAAAGAGTTTTATTGATTATTTAATAGAAAGGAAATCTTGACAAAGATATGAGAAAGGATAGAATACAAAGTGAAGAAAATGGAAAGGACATTACAACTTAATAGTAAGGACCTTAGTAATTAATATAATTAGTTTTTTAGAGCTGTCCCGACTATTAGAAGTTTAAGTATTTTTAAATATTTAAAATTCATTTTTAGTTGAGGATTTGATCCTGGTCCAGGATGAACGCTGGCGACGTGGATAAGGCATGCAAGTCAAGCGGGTCACCTTCGGGTGGCAAGCGGCAAACTAGTTAGTAATACGTGGATAATGAACCCTAAAGACAGGTATAACCTGGAGAAATCCAGGCTAATCCCTGATGTTCCCAGTCATTCAAAAGAAAGGCTGGGCAAACGGAAAGAGCAATCTAACCGCTTTAGGCTTGGTCCACGGCTTATCAGCTTGTTGGTAGGGTAACGGCCTACCAAGGCTATGACGAGTAGGCGGGGTGAGAGCTTGACCGCCAACGATGGCATTGAGATACGGGCCATACTCCTACGGGAGGCAGCAGTCGAGAATATTGGTCAATGGGGGAAACCCTGAACCAGCGACGTCGCGTGCAGGAAGAATGCCTTCGGGTTGTAAACTGCTTTTATGGAAGAAGAATCCCTCTCCATTTTTCGTGAATTATTCGTGGAAAATGGTGAGGGATGACGGTACTCCAAGAATAAGGGGATGCAAATTCTGTGCCAGCAGCCGCGGTAATACAGAATCCCCAAGCGTTATCCGAATTTATTGGGCGTAAAGGGTCCGTAGGCGGTTTAGTTAGTCTAGTGTTAAATACCTTTGGCTTAACCTTAGGAGGGCGCTGGAAACTGCTAAACTAGAGGGCGTTAGAGGTGAACGGAACGCACGGTGTAGGGGTGAAATCCGTTGATATTGTGCGGAACATCAAAAGCGAAGGCAGTTCACTGGGGCGACCCTGACGCTGAGGGACGAAAGCCAGGGGAGCAAAAAGGATTAGATACCCTTGTAGTCCTGGCTGTAAACGATGGATACTGGCTATTTGTAGTGTCGACCCTACAAGTGGCGAAGCTAACGCGTTAAGTATCCCGCCTGGGAAGTACGGCCGCAAGGCTAAAACTCAAAGGAATAGACGGGGGCTCACACAAGCGGTGGATCATGTGGCTTAATTCGATAACAAACGAGGGACCTTACCAGGACTTGACAGGCTAGTGTAACCCTGCTGAAAGGCAGGTTACCTTACAAGGACGCTAGCTCAGGTGTTGCATGGTTGTCGTCAGCAGGTGTCGTGAGACGCTCCCTTAAATGGGGAAACCTGCGCAACCCCTGCCCTATGTTTTATATGTCATAGGGGACTGCCGTAGATAATACGGAGGAAGGTTGGGATGACGCCAAATCCGCATGGCCCTTTGATGTCCTGGGCTGCACACATGATACAATGGTTAGGACAATGGGTTGCCAAGGAGAAATCCGGAGCTAATCTCATCAAACCTAATCTTAGTTCGGATTGAGGTCTGCAACTCGACCTCATGAAGCTGGAATCGCTAGTAATCGCGAATCAGCGATGTCGCGATGAATACGTCCCTGGGCCTTGTACTCACCGCCCATCACGCCAAGCGAGCTGAGAACAGCCAAAGTCTGCATTTAATGCGGCCTAAGCTGGGTTCAGTAAGAAGGGCGAAGTTGTAACAAGGCACGGGTAGCGGAAGCTGTCCGTGGATCACTACATTTTAAATTTTGGTTGATAAAAGTTGAAGTCTGGAATTTGGATTTTAACTTTTGGGGAGTTGATCGAAGTTCCTTAAAGATCGATTATTCGGGGCAGCTCTAAAAAACTAATGCTAAAAAAAAACAAGCTCAAAAAGCTTGTTTTTAGCTTTACAAACACTGATTTTTTAAATAAAATCTAATATATGGCAATTCCTAAAAAAGTAATAAATTTCTTGGAAAAAGCTAAGGTTAAATACGAATTAGTAGAACATAAAACCGTGTATACTGCTTTTGATAAGGCAAGGACTTTGAAAGAAAAACAAAACATTATTGGAAAGACTTTGGTTTTGAAAGCTGATA
>JANBVJ010000038.1 GCA_024239055.1 Patescibacteria group bacterium
TGGGTCCTTTCTTTTTAAATATAATTAAGATTTAATGTATATATTTAATCAAGCCGAAAAATCCATATGTGTTTTCCATTTCTCTCAGGGTTTGATAAATATCTGTTTGGATTACCTTTCCACTTTCCGGGTTAATCATCTCTATCTTAGGGTCTTTGAAATATTTAAGAAGATAAACATGATTTTTTATGCCAAGAATTCCATTATGCTCATTCATCTCGTTAAGTAATATATCTGGTTCATTAAAAGGAGTTTCATTATTCCAATAAAAATCATAACTAAATCCGTTTCTCTTCATGAATTCTCTTATTTTAAAATCATCAACAAGAAACCCGTTAGTCGAAGGAGTTAAATTATTTGCAATATCTTCCTGAGAGATTTTTATATCATGTTTTTTAAAAATTGTTTGTAAAGCAGAACAAAAACAGAAATTCCATTCTTTTTGGATTTCTAATTCTATAGAACTCATTTTAATTCTGTTTTTCTGTTTTTCCCTGGCTTGTAACTCTTCCGCCCTGGTGCTGTCCAGAATAAGCTCTTTTTATTTCTCCAATAACAGGTTCATATTCAACACTGAACATTCTTGCTCCAAGTTCAAAATGAAAATCTTGGTTTCCTTTGTTATTTAGTCCAAAAGTTAGTGGACCATACCAACCAGGATCTGTTCTTGTACGAAGAAGACCAACACCCCCTTTTTGTAAGGAACTTCTTGGAGATATTTTTGGAATAAGATATCTTTTTCTAGAGAAGAAACCACCATATTTTATTTTATGGTCAGGAGCATTAATAGATTCCATAGTTTTTACTAAAAGATATTCTCCAGGGTGAATAGTGATTCTTTTATGTCCATTTTTTTTAACATCTCCTATAAGTTCTGTTTCTGGTGAATGTCTTTTTCCCCCTGTTTCATCAGCACTTAAAAGACTATCTCCTGCAATTCTGTAAACTTCTCCAACTCTCAAATCAATGCCAGAACCCTCTGGATTATTCAACTCTCTCTCAGCTAAATTTTCCAAGAGATTATGTTTTTTATTCAATTCCAATATTCTTAATGCTGAGATTTTCATTTTACATCCCACACCCACCTATTTTTTCATGACAGTTTGTGCAGTCAAAACATCCAGGGGCTGTCTGCCTCATCATATGACCACATTTATCGCAGGAAATCCCCCTGGTATTGTTGTTTTTGTTATCTTTTATTTCTTCTTTGTTAACTTTAGGTAAACCTTCATTAATATCTTCCATACTTTCAAACCCACCTAATTCAGGGTCTGCAAGAACGTGGTCAACATTCCAGGGATTTATATTCATTCTCTCGTAAGTTCTGAAGGCTCCGTTTTTGAAACCCCTTAAATCTTCTATTTTTACTTCAACATCTTTTGTCGCAAGATCGGTTTGTCCAAGATAATTTAACAACATAAGTCTCCCAGCAAAATCAAGCGGAGAATTTACCTGTTTAATATGTGGATGAGATTTAACTTCTTCATTTGTATCAATTGTGACAAAACCTCCTAGGTTTCCTTTTGGTCCTATCCATGGACCAACAGCCACCTCTAGGGGAACACCTCTTTTCAAGGCTTTAGAAGCAGCAATACCTGATGTTCTTAATAACTCTCCTATATCAGAACCAGCACTATATGAATTTATAACTACATCTCCTGGTCTCCCATCTTCATATTCCCCGATATTTATTAAATAAGGGATCCCATTAATTTTTACTTCATGTCTAAATGATACTCCATTAAATGGCAAATCCTCTTTTTCTCCTCTTCCAAGTTCAGCAAATCCTTTTTCACCAAAGCCCATTGCAGAGATAGGTTTACTATTAGTTCTAAAAACTGTAATTCCTTTTAAGCCAAGATCATATCCATTCAAAAAGGCATCATCAATATCTTTTACAGAAGCATGCTCTGGAAGATTATTTGTTTTTGATATGCCTCCTGAGACAAAAGGTTGTGCTGCCGCCATCATTTTGACATGCCCCCCAATAGGAATACTTCCTTCACCAGCATAGTTTCCTGCAGCAGTATCAAATATTTTATAATGATCAGGATTTAAATGAGGTGCGCCAATCACTGTTCCGCGAGCAAGACCTTCTTCAATCTCTTCAGTAATGTAATCTGTAATATCTCTTATTTTTCCTTCATCATATCCCAGATTTTTTAAGGCATTTTCTACTTCGCTGTTTACTATATTCAGAGTCCCACCACCTGCCAAGTTCTTGAGAATTACAAG
>JANBVJ010000039.1 GCA_024239055.1 Patescibacteria group bacterium
TGTCGTTCACTGCTGCAAATCTAATAAGAATGGGGCTTAGCCCGCTTTGTTTTTAGTTTAACCGGACACTACTGACTTTGACTGTTGAATTACCCCAAAATTGCAAAGAAGGTGATAAGCTGTCATTTTGTGCTGTTCTAAATGATGAAACACTAATAGAGCCATTTAAGAATAATTTTGAATTTAATGTAAGAGGCCCTATTGATTCAAGTGGTGGAAAAAGCAAAAGAAGCAAACCACCGTCGAATAAAAATGGAGATGATTTGAGCATCCCTGGCGGTATTGATCTTCCGCATATTGAGGAAGTCCATGAGTCTGACTGGCATAAACATAATTTTGATAAATTTTCAGCTTTAAGAATTGAAAATAGTGGAGAAAGAGTGGTAAAAGAGGATGGGGAAGCATCTAATTACTTATACGACTTTTTTGTGAATGTCGATAATATTCATCTTCAAAGATATCTAAAAATGGAATTGAAAAGAGAAGAAGATGAGCGTCTTCCTCAACATCGCTTTAGGATAGGAATTGTTTTAGTTGGTCTTGCTTTAATAAATGCTTATTCAGACAATAATAAATCGGGAGAAAATGAAGATCATGATGAAGGGCATTTAATAGACACTATAGGTAAAACAACTAGAGCTTTCGCCCCTTTTGTCCTTCCAATGATAGATTTTTTAGGCAAGCTGGATTTGGAAGATGTTGAGAATGCATACTTTTCCGGCGACTCCACATAAAAAATTATTCATTGTTTTTTGTGGCATAAAACAACCTCACTGCTTGTAAGCAGCCCTTCTTGTTTATTGGCGTACCATCTTCTGTTAGGAACTTGCCTCCATAATCTTCCATCTGAAGAATTTTTGACTCCAGGAAGAAAAATTTCCTGGAAACCGGTTTCTTCCATAACATCTAAATATTTTGATAACTGCCAAGAAGGCTCAGGGAAGGATATCATTTGAATCAAAATAGTTTTGTCATCTACTAATTTAGAAATAGAAAGAAAAGCTTTTGTGACCATTTCAAAGTAAGTTTTCAAACCTTTTTGATATCGAGGGCCAAAAGTGTAAAAGGAGGATCCATTGCCGTCTTCTAAATTTGCTATCCAATATGGAGCAGGCGTTTCTTTTCTTCCTTGAACTTGCCATCGATGATATAAGACATGGACATTGGGATAAGGTGGAGAAGTCACGATTAATTTTGGAGGCTTATTACAAATACTACGGTATTCTTCCTCAAAGCCGATTATGGATTTATTCAAACACAATGTTGGAAAAGAATTATTGAACCTGTAATCTCCCCAACTATTCTTGATTGCATTTCTATATTCCAATGCTCCATATACCATTTCATCTAAAAAAATAAGCAATTGCTGGCGGAATTCAGTTGCAGTCGGGATTTTACCCCGACAGTCTAGCGCCCATTGTGCGGTTTTTAATAATAAACATCTAACAAAATTCTGTTGCGAAGGAGTAGATAACCTTAGAACCTCTGATAAAGCTAACTCTAATAATTTCCGAATAGGCCATGTGCCTTTTCCAGAAATGTTTCTCTGATATCCTTTCTCTAACCATTCTATGGCACGAACCGGTGATTTGTGTAAGTTTAAGTCACCAGATATATTTTCTACCCATAAAACCACGTTTTCTAAATCATCATCACATAAGATTGTCGTTTTTACTTTTGAAATGAATGAGGCCAAGCTACTAATATCTGTACCTATTGCTCTTCTCCCAATAACACTAGCCTCAACAAGTGTTGTACCTCCTCCCATAAAAGGATCAAAAATCCAGTCGTTCTTAGAGGAAAAGGTTTTGATAGCTTCACGGACAAAAAGTGGAGAAAACCTGGCCGGGTATCGATAGAAATTATGAGTCATTCCTGCGATAACTGAACGATTGTGGACCGCACCGAAGAGATTTGATAGTTCAATGCAGTAGTGTCCGGTTAAACTAAAAACAAAGCGGGCTAAGCCCCATTCTTATTAGATTTGCAGCAGTGAACGACAAAT
>JANBVJ010000040.1 GCA_024239055.1 Patescibacteria group bacterium
GGGGCGATACTGTCCACCTTCTTTATCATGTCGTCGTTTATGCCGCAAATTTCCCTGTATATCTTTAGAATTCTTGGGTTCATTTTCCGCTGCCCTCCAGTGTTATCCTCACCATCTTTCCTATTATTTCTCTTGGCACTATCACATGGCCGCTGTTTCCTGATTTCTTCACTGTCTTGATTGCCCTGTACAGTGTTATCTTTCCGTTCGTGACCCTTTTGATCTCAATATCTTTTTTAGGCATGTATATACCATGTATAACTCCTTTATAAATGTTGCTGTTTTCTGCAACTATCAAGAAATTCATTACCACAAATCAGTTACAAAATAAAAAAAATAAAATATATAAACCTTGCCTTAACCTGTTGCTTCTAGGACTGTTTTGAGTTTTCCCAGTTTCTTCATGTAGTAATTCACAATCTCCAGCGCAAGATCTAGGTCTACTTCTGAATCAAATGAGATATATCCCATTTTTGTTCCTTCTTTATACAGGCTTCCATAAAGATTTATCTTTCCGGTTTTCTCATCGAACTCATACTCAGCATCTGTTACGGTCATATCTTTGTAACACGCTTCATCTCCATAATCTTCACCTAGATTGGCCTTGGATTCTTCAATTGCATCTTTCTTAAATTTTAAGAATCCTTCTTGAGAAATCTCTAAATATACATCTGTATTCATTTTTACCTCCTGGTTTATTTAATTTAATCCGCGCTTTCGCCCCAGCTTTGTGCCAAGTAATGCAGATTATCTTTATTAGAATTGATTGTATTTAAACATTTTGATACTTGATCTCTCCTCTCTTCTGTCCTTTACTTGCTATTAATATCCTAGAAAATGTATGATTGTCTAGTAACCATTTGCACTTATCTTTCTCTTCCTTGGTCAAATAACCATTTGATTTGCATTCAATTCCAATAATTTCATAAATTTCCTTGACTTCGTTTTCCATGTCATTAATTAAGTTTTCTCTTCCTATTTCTACTAATGGAATTAAACTTTTATATTTTGAGAATTTATCTAAAACAGGCCTAAAAGCAATAAAGTCAGGGAATCCTGTTCCGATTGCCATGGGTATTCCTGGCCCTCTGAATTTGTGTTTGGCAGGTATCATCTCTCTATCTTCCCTTTCATCTGAAGGAAGATTAATATTGCTCTCCGGGAAATCACTAACATTATTCATCCACTTGCTACAAATCCATCCTTTGTCTTCCAGGTCTTTTCTGACCTTCAATTCAAAACGAGATCCTGCTGCCCTGTTCTTCTTTCCTTGTTTTTTCTTATCTGTCATCTTAATGTGGGTAGTCTCCTTCTCTATATTTCCTATTTTTATCTGGTTTTACTTCGGGTTTATATTCTTTATTTAAAAAATTAGCAAGTTCTCTCTGGCTCTCTTCTGACATAAAAGGTTCTCCAAAATATTCGGGAGGGACAAAATCTTTTCCGTCATGTGAATTATGGTGTTTAGTCCAACAACCCTTACAATGATGCAAGTTCAATCTGCAACAATCACAATAAGGTTTCCCTGTCAATGGATTTAATTTTACTCCTATCGGCATCTTATATCTCCTTTATCCTGTCAAGCATTTTCTTGGCCAGTTTAAGTGCCCCATCACTCGGTGCGTGTATTATTTCCTCACCATCGTCCATCCTGTACAAACTTACTTTTTTGTTTTTTTCTGTCTTGACGTGCTTAAAATCCTTTATTCTTTTAGCACTCCTGGTCGCGATCGGCTGGCCATTAATCAAAATTGACACAGTTATCATTTGTATTCCTCCTCAACACCATATCCAAGGGAATGATTATCTGCTATCTCTGGTTTTTTCTTGATCACATCTTGGAACTCTTCTGTGATCTTGTCTATATTCTTTTCTTTTGATAATTGACTCACCATTTTAAGGAGTTCAACCAAACTTCCAAATCTTATGCTGTTTCCTAAAATAAATTTCCCCTTAGTAATTTTACATTTGATGTAGCCTCTTCCGAGTTGATCTGCTG
>JANBVJ010000041.1 GCA_024239055.1 Patescibacteria group bacterium
ACTCCAGTATCTAATCCACATATACTTACTAATAAAAAAGAGAATACAATCATACCTAAAGCGGTACTTCTGGCTCTTTTACTTCCGAGAATCAATAGAAAAAGCCCCATAACGAGTCCGAGTAAGCCGATCATAGAACCTAGTGCTACTAAATATTGAATTCCATCCAGAAATTCACTTCCATAATTTTGAAAAATCATAATGACTCTCTATCTCTGAATTATATAAAGAAAAAGACGAGATGAGAATTTTTTGTTTATATAATCTCAAAGGAGTCTATTGATACAACTCAAATAGGTATTAAAAAAATGAGACCGTATGATGAAATTGATACATGTCCCAAATGTGGGAGCTCGTTAGTCTTTTATAAGACTAAGAGTTATAAGCGATATGTGAAATGTGATTACTGCAAGATTTCATATTCACTACCTAAAAAAGGTTCTCTTTCAAATTCAGCACTAAAATGTCCTGAAAGAAACTTTCCAATCTTACTTGTGGATAGAGACCATCAAAAAACGTATTTCTGGACCGACAGGCCATGCTTTACTTGTAGACTGATTGATAATTGTAAGCCTGTAAAAGAACTTGTTGAGGAATTTGAAGGGCTAGAGGTGCATGGTTATTAATAGAGATATTAAGAGAATAATTCTTATGAGCTTTCTCTTTTTTGCTACACTACTAAGCATGATATCCAAGGTCCAAGCAGATGATTATATTCTTGTTGATAATGTCTATATGTTTCAACCCCCTAACGATGAAAAGACATTTTATCTGAATTTTGACAAGAATTACAATTATTATATCACTTTTGAAATAGTGACTCCTAACAACGCGGGATTATTTAACATAACAATCTTTGATCCTGAAGGAAAAATGTTTCATGTATATAATAGAACTCTTCAAAGTACATTTACTCAAGGAGATTACGATGAAGTTCCCTTTGGGGTGGCAGTATCGGGAATACATACTATAGTCATTAATATTACGACTGCTAAAAACATGAATGTCTATATTAGAATTGAGAAAACTATTAGATGTCTTGAAGATAAAGTTTCGGCTGGCTTCTTTGACACTATGAAGCATTATGATGTTCGCAGATTTTTTAATGGAGATAAAGTGCAGTTTATCGTAGATCTTATGGATAACGAGATGTATCGCATTAGTTTGGGGCGAGTCTCTTCCATAGCTGACTTGGATTCTATTGAAAGTGTGCATATAAACATCTCGGATCCTTCTTTAAATAATTTTTATATCTATGAAAATAATGGTCTTGCGGGAGTAGATGCACTTAACTGGACATTCTTTGGTACGGCAGCAAACGGGCTTTATACATTTACTATAAAAGTGTTAATTACTGAGCCCTACATTAATCTCGCGTACCTTATTTCTGATGACTATTCTATTGCCCAGAATCTTGAAGAGAATGGTACTATTATAGAGTCTCCTGAGAACGAATATACAACCACATTCTCCATACCAATAGAAGCTGGAATTGTTATGGGGCTAATAGTCATCGGAGTAATGGCATGTCTTGCTGTACTTTATCTCTATAATAAGAATGAGAGTAAGGCAAAACTCGATATTAGAAAATAATCATCCTTTATTCCTTTATTTTAACTGCATATTAATATCATTAAAATTGATATAGATAAAAATGATATGTTGATGGGAATTTAATATTAGCTTCAATGTCAAATGATTTACTTATAAAATCCCTTGTTTTCTTAATTTCATTGAATAGAACATCAATCTTATTTAGAGAATCTTCATCATTATATTCATGATCTCTTAAATATCTCAAATTTGAATCTTTTATTCTTATATATTTAATATTTTCTTCTGATACATTCCTTAAATCCCTCGATAATATGA
>JANBVJ010000042.1 GCA_024239055.1 Patescibacteria group bacterium
ATTAAAACAAATATGAAGATAAACCATCCAATGCCTCTTCCTTTTTCCTCTTCATCTCCTAATTCTATTGTATCATCATCTCCTCTAGCAGCCACAAAGATATTTCTAAATGTCATGTCAGCTTTTCCATTTTCAATCCCATTTAAAGTAACAGCCAAATCATCTATGCTATCATCATCAACATCTACAGCTTTTGTCTGACCAACTGTTAAAACAATATCAAATGGATTTGAACTTATTGTTAAGGTAATAGAATTAGATGTGACATTTTTTATAGTAGCTGAATGCTGCTCTCCTGCTACTTGTATCTTGAAATCAGCTCTGCTATCAAAATTCATAATTCTCTGCTTACCAGACCTGGTCAATACACCTAAATCTTCTGATTGTCCTGCTGGAATTTCATTTCCCGGTTCTGGTTCACACTCAAGATCGTCTGAATCAATAAGATCATCGCAATCATTATCAATATTATCTGTGCAAAGCTCAAATTCTCCTGGATTTATCGATGAATTTGTATCATCACAATCATTCTCTTCGCAATAATCATCCCCATCATCATCAATACATTCTTCATTATTCAAATATAACCTGACACTATCGCTGATACAAATATTTTTCTCTTCGTTCTCTACATAAGCTTTATAATATAATCTGTAATGTGTTCCAGAAACAACATCTTGCGGAACAGTTAGATTTAATACAAAATTATCTTCACTAACTCTACTTCTAATTATTTCCATAGAATCTGATCTTGAAATTAAAATTTCAATTTCATTATTCACATCATATAGCCATGCTTCTACAATAACATCAAAAGCATAATCAGGATTTCTGTTTTCTACTTCTAGTTCAAAATCAATATCTTCCGGGGTATCAAAATTAGAATTTTCTGCAGGATCAAATAATCTCAATTTCAAGTTTTCCTCTCCTACATCATCATAATTACAAATGCTAAATCTAGTTATATCAAATAAATTAGTTTCCTGTGCAGGGCTTTCTGAATTACATTCGCTATTAACATAACATGTGACTTCTGCATCTTCTTTTTCTTCATCTCCAACTTTACATCCTCTAAATCTGACAACATTATCAACAATTGTCAAAGGATTACACTTAATACCTGAAACATTTAATTTAATACATGGTTGAACATTATATTCGCTCTCTGTTTCATAATCACAATCAATATCCATTGTTCTGTATGTAAAAATTTCAGGGTCTGATATTAAATTTGTAATTTTAACTGTCTTTCCATTTTCAGCAGCACAATCTTTATCAAGATCATCTATTATTCCATCTTCATCATTATCTTTACCATCTGTGCAAACTTCGTAAATATATTTGAAAGTAACACTCTCACTTGCTGAATTTCCAGAGGTATCATTAGCATAAATTGTCCAGATATTTTGCCCTAAGACAGATTCTAACACGAGGAGCTGCTGACCGCAATTGAAAAAAGTGTTTGTAGAGCCACTATCATTACTATACCAGCAACTATCTGGAAAGTCCTCAACAATATTAAACTCTAAAAAATTAACTACCTCTCTATAAGTTATTTCTTCAGGATATGTTATTGAAATAATTGGTGCTTCGGTATCTTCACCACTCATGGCAGTCCACACACAACCATTAACCCCACCGATTGTTGTTGAACCACATTTACCAGGATCATTATTCCATGAACTACAAGATAACTTATAACAAAAACCTTTGTGTGTAAAAAGAGTAGTTTTCCAGATACATGGTGCTGCCCTACAAGAATTCCTACTTATTAAACTTGCACAGTCTCTTTCAACAGTTCCATCACAAAATGCTTCTTGACAAG
>JANBVJ010000043.1 GCA_024239055.1 Patescibacteria group bacterium
TGACAAAGAAAACAGACTTATCGTTAATAGACTCGTTTAATTTAATAGAAGCATTAATTAAGATACCAGAACGAAAACTTACTGATGAATTTTCAATTTCTGATATAGTTACTTCAGAGACAGGCAAAGGTGTAGACGATTCTTTGTCTTTGACTGTTGCTTTGATAAAAGAAGTAGGTACTGCGCGTTCTGATCTACTGAATATAACAGAATCGTTTTCTTCGGGATTAGATAAAATATTTACAGATAGTTTTCTTGTGGCAGATGTTATTGTAAAAGGTCCAGATAAAAGATTCGTGGAAGACGTCACTATTACTGAATTCGTTATACCACTATCTATTTTCTCTAAATTGTTTAGTGATTCTATATTATTAACAGAACAAATTCAAAAGACATCTGGTCTTAATATAACAGATTCAGTTTCTATAGCTGAAGCACTAGCAACGATATTCCAGAAAGAGAGACAATTGACAGAAACTCTTTCAATACAAGAACAAATACAATTATTCTCGTCATACGAGAGAACTCTCACAGATTTGATTACGTTTGCTGAAGCAATTAGAAAAGACACTGGCGCATCTATAGCTGAGCAATTGAATATAGATGAAAGTTTCACGACTGCGGTGCCTAGTCAGCTATCTATTACAGATTTACTAAATGTTGAAGACGAACTAGTCAAGGGCATCGGTACGCATAGACAAGATTCGGTGTCAATTGAAGAAGGCTTTTCAACAATACGCGATTTAGCAAACACAGAAACACTAGTATTTTCAGATTCAGTTAGAAAGGAAGCAGGCAAACAGAACGTAGAAAACATCACGTTCAGCGATTTACTATCATCTAGCAGTGTATTTCAACGCTCCCTAGCTGAATTAGTACCTATAACAGAGAGCATTTCTTCACAAAGACAATACTTTAGAACACTTCAAGATCTATTCAGTATAGCTGAAGTAGTCAAGAAAGGAATAGAAATACCACAAGACGAATTGCTTGTTATTTCTGAAGAAAAGATTAGTGACATTGATAAGAAGTTGATAGAAACAGTACCAATCACAGAAATATTTTCAAAAGATTCAGCGTACTTCATCGATTTAGTAGACCAGACGTCTCTCGTAGACACGTTTCTTGCTACCAGAGATATATTATTCACAGATGCATTCACGTTAACAGATGTAATATCTATAAGCGAAGTCGAATCTCTCGGCGGCTTTGCTCACTTAATGTCAGGGAGAGCAAGACAAGGTCGAACAGTTCTACTAACTGGAAAGAATGCAGCTATAGTTAGAACAAAAACAGGTAAAACAATATTACTTACAAAATAAATTATGAAAGTAGCAACAGGACAATACACTGGAACAGGTTCAGATACAACGATAACAGGCGTTGGTTTTACTCCTGCTTTAGTTATAATTAAAAGAGACACTACTTCTGGATTTGCAAGATGGTATACCAGTACAATGGCTAGCAACGATTCTGCCTATTTTGTAGCAGCCGGTAATGACTCAGGTGCAATTAAAGCATTAAACACTGATGGCTTCAGTCTTGGTACTTCTGCCAATGTTAATGCCAGCGGTTCTCTTTATAATTGGATAGCATTTGCAGACGATGGTAGTAGTGACTTCAAAGTAGGTGAATATACTGGAGATAGTAATGATAATAGAAGTATAACTGGTGTTGGTTTTCAACCTGATTTTCTTTTCGTAAAAGCAGAAGACTCAAGACCTGCTATATACAGACATAAAGATTTTGCCGCTGATCATGGTGATTATGGTGATTAT
>JANBVJ010000044.1 GCA_024239055.1 Patescibacteria group bacterium
TCCCGCACTCTCATTGAACGTAACGTGAAAGTTTCTGGTATAGATGTAGTTCCAGAGTTAATAGAAAATGCCAAAAACTTAGGCGCAGGAACGTTTTATGTATGTTCCTATGAAAAATTAGCAAAAGAGCAAATATTTGAATATAAGTTTGATGCTGTTATTTGCAATTTTTCGCTTATTGGAAAAGATGACGTAGAGCAATTGATTCGCTCGATTCCTAATTTACTTAATCGTAAGGGTAATTTTTATATACAAACACTATATCCTTTAATGTGTTGCAGAGAAACCGAGTATGAGGATGGTTGGAGAAAAGGTTCTTGGGACGGTTTAGGACCGCAATTTAAAGACCCAGCGCCATGGTATTTCCGTACTATTGCCACTTGGGAGAGGCTGCTAAGCCAGAGTGGGTTTGAAATTATAGAACGCCGGGAGCCTAAATTTTCTGAAAGTGAAAAACTAGCGTCTGTTATTTTTATATGTGAAAATACTATCTGATAGTACAATGGCTAACAAGTGCATCCAGCCGACCCAGTGCCGCGGCGGTCCGTCACGCTACATTCTGCGGCACTGGGCGGCTGATGCTTCACGTTAGACACCATAGGGAAAAACGAATAATTATAATAGAGAAATTGGATAAAAAAGAATAAACACTATAGAATCGCATAAACCAGGCAAGTAATATAGACTATACACATGATAATAAGCATTGATTTACCAGAGGAAATAAAAAAGGATATCTCAATTGCAACAGCAATACTAATGAGCTAAGGCTGCAAAGAGGTCTATATCTTTGGGTCACTGGTAGAGGGTGCATTCTCCGATTCTTCAGATATTGATTTAGCTATTATCGGGCTAGAAAAGAAAAAATACTTCAAAGTATACAGTGTCTCTAAACGGATAAACGGTCACTGCCCTTTAATTCGGCGAAGCAGCTCAAAAGATTGCTATACCCATGAATAAAATAGGAATAATTAAAGCAAAAATTGATGATGTAAGAAACTTAGCCGAATTAAATAAGCGTATGATCGAAGATGAACAGCATCCGAATCCAATGAACGTAGAGAAACTGGCGGATCGCATGACAGGATGGTTGAAAAATGAATACATCTGCTATCTTGCAAAGCATGAGGAGGAGATAGTTGGATATTATCTTTACAGAGATGATGGCAAATACTATTATCTCAGACAGTTGTTTATTGAGAGACAACACCGGCGTAAAGGCATCGCAACACAGATTCTTGACTGGATGTATTTAAATATTTGGCAAGATAAGAAAGTTAGAGTGGATGTTTTGTCACATAATAAAGAGGCTATTGCTTTCTATGAGAGGTATGGTTTTCGAATGGGTTGTCTAAGAATGGAACAATGAGGGTATAACAATCGGATCCACCTGACTTCCATTACGCTGCGCTTCATGGAAGCAGGTGATACTAACCGTTATGCCTATAATTTTAGTTTCGTTATTGACATTTTCAGGTGGTGTATACATACTTGCTGTATATTCGGAGAATATTGTATGACTCGATTATTG
>JANBVJ010000045.1 GCA_024239055.1 Patescibacteria group bacterium
TTTATTGTTAAACCATCTTTATTAGCAGATATTGTACTTTTTACAAAGTTATCTTCTGGCTTTGTAGAAGACCATATTCCTTGTGCAGCTAAATCTCCTGGTCCTTCCTCTGGAACCCAATAGAAATATTTTTCATCTCCCGTCTGTCCAAGTAATCTTGCTTTGTTTATTGCAGCATCTGCTAAATTTTTTAAATTAGAAGCTTGAGGATTAGTTTTTCTGGGTTGTTCTTGAGAAGATTGTTGTTGAGCCGCTAAAGCATCTTTTGCAGCTTCAGCTAAAGCATCATCTACATGAACATAATTAGACGCCAAATTCCCATCAGGATCATGAAATATCCATCCCTTTATATTTTCAGAAGTCCAAGTTCCATATTTATACAACCCATCAATTCCCCCGGCAGAGTTTCTTTTTTGAATAGTTGTTTCATCTATTAACCAATAAGTAAATCCAGCTTGCGCGCCCTCTTCACCCACGTTCAATTTTATCTGTTTAAATCCACTAACAAACCCAACCTGGCTCCCGACTGCATAAGAAACAGCGATGATGCCAATCATTAAAATGAAAATCTGGCTCAGTGCCAGTGCTCCTTTCTTATTCATATTTTTTATTTGCATTTTATGGCTTTTGCGTAGTGGAATCTTCAATATCATAAAAATCCTCCTCTTCAATAATAAAAAAATCCTCTTCTAGGAAAAATTCTGGTTCGAACATAAGTTCTTCAAATATCATTTCATCTTCTATGAATATAGGTTGTTCTGTTTTTTTATCTCTGCTTCCTGGAATAATTTCAAACTCTGTTGAGCCTGCATAATTATTATTAACATACCAGACACTTTTGAAATTTCCATAACCACCATTATCGATTAACCATCCTATCATATCATCTTCAGCACCAGTCCTATTCATCATCCCATTAGAATCATAAATATATATACCAGAATGAATTTCTTTTCCTCTCGGATTGAATATTTTAATTTTCATTTCAGTTCCCTTCATATTTACTTGATCATATGAAACCAGGATTATTTTTTCATCATCTCTGAATCTATTTTTTATTCCAACAAATTCTTCTGGATAATTTCCTACATTATTATTGTTAAAATCCTTCCAATAATTGCATGCAAAGAATTCTAAAATACCAGACTCTCTAACTTCTTCATGTGTTTCTTCAATCTTTACAACGTTATAATTCCCTTCTATATTATTTAACCACGTATATCCAGGAGCAGGACTATATGTTCCATCAGAATAAATTACATTTGCGGGAAGTTTTATAGGTCCTTTATTTTCTTCATTAGTATAAACATTTACATTTGTCCTGTCTGCTCCAGCCCTCGCAATAGCTTCTGCTCTTTCCCTTTCTCCTTCAAGATATAATCTTTTCCCGGTATATTCTCCAAATTTATCATCTTCTTTTGCAGCCCCTTCTGCAATCATCTCCCCGAGAATCATTTTTTCTTCTGGTGTGCATGCAGCATCGTCATTACCAATTAAAGTTAAAGCTAAACCACTGATTAA
>JANBVJ010000046.1 GCA_024239055.1 Patescibacteria group bacterium
AATTGAAATTTGCTAATTCTATTCATTACAGAAATTAAGGCTGGTAACTCTTTTTCATCAATACACTCCAAGAATCTTAAAGAAAAAACTACATCAAATTCATTGTCAGCATATTTAGATAAATGAGTTCTTCCATCTGCAATAGTTAGAAAAGGTTTAACTATATCAGTAGATTTACTGATAGCATAAGAGCTAATGTCCAATCCATAACAATCTGCACCAAACTCTCTCAAGTCCTCAACGACAAAACCTTTAGCACAACCTATTTCTAAAACTTTCTTTCCACTCAAAGAATAATTATCAAAGAATTACTTTGCTTTGTCTTTCCAAAACTCTCCTAAAGAGTTTTCTCCCTCATGCCTTTTCCATCTCTCATATTTGGAATATCCTGCATTATGTCTAAGTGTTTGGGAAGCTCCATCAAAATAAGAGGCATCATATTCATTTGTCTTGAGAACCATTTTTCTCCTCCTTAATTAAATTAGGAGCGTAAGCAAATTCACTCTTTTCATTCCAAGCTCCTGCCATTTCTATATGACCATCTTCAAAAATATAAGAGATAGATTGAACATTCTCACCATTGACAGTTTTCTGCCAACCAACTAAATAAACAACAACTTTGATCTTTCCACTAAATCCCATAGTAATTCTACGCCTATAAATTAATCTTTTATCATTACCTAAATGAATTCTTAGAATTAGTTTATTTTCCCTATATATCTCAAAGAATTCTAAGATATTTCTATCTATGTCAGTATATTTATTGACGCTTTTGTCTTCATTGTATTGATTTAAGGTCTTACCATCTGAGTAGATTGCCTTCCAGTTGAGCTCCATTGTATTGAAGTGAAAATAAAAAATTAGATCTCGTCATAACGGAGTGTGAAAGTTTCGTCAGTCAGATTTCCCGGACTAGCTGTGCTAATAACTTCCATTTGTAATACTATGTAGTGTGTTGTCTCATTAATTGCATCAATGATTGCACCAGCTTCTCCTATTGTAATACCAGAAAGTGGACTTGCTGCAGTGAAAGTGAAGGCATCTGAGCTTGTAGTTATGTCTGTGTGAGTAGTCATAACTGCGTTTGCATCACTTACATCATAGCCTGTATCTAAAAGGTCTGTCTTTACTGGAAATTGATCTGCTACTCTTACAGTAATTCCAGTTCCAAAATTAGTACCATCAGTGAAGAATCTTATATTATCTACTTGGGTATCTGGGGCTGTAGTACAAACCAGATAGATTTGTTTCCATCTAGAAAACTCTGTTCCAGCCGTTGGAATTGGCATTGGATCGGACGAATCAATTGTCGCATTATCAGCTTGCTTAAACCTAAGTTCTG
>JANBVJ010000047.1 GCA_024239055.1 Patescibacteria group bacterium
GTGCTGCATCAAGAACAGGGAGAGCTGCTCGTTGCTGCCAAGGGTGTAGGCGCGCCCACTCTTGCTTAAAATTGCATGCCTTATCCATCCAGCTCCCAGTCTCTATACCAAGATACTCTTTGAATGATTTTCTTAGAGATTGCATGGTTTGTATCGCGGGATATCGTGAAACGAGAACTCCCTTGTAGTGTAACCGTATCAAGAAGGCCACTGAATCAGTAATGAGAGCCTGCTTATTGAATAGTGAATGAAACCTGGTTACACGAAAAAATGGATTGGTAAAATTGAAGTCATCTGTTTGGTCATGAGGCTGTAGATTGGCACCATAAGCAAGGAGAAAGTAGGATGAGTTACCAGTACCAATTCCAAGCTCACGAATAAAGAGGCTCGGGGGTAAAAAACGGCAATCCTTTCTGATTAATCTTTTGACCTTTCCCTCATTATCTATTTGTATACCGTTTTCTAACAGTTGTTGTGAATTCGATCTCCAATCCCTTCTATACAATGGGATGGGGGGTCAGGATAATTTCAAGCTGAAGTGGAATTGAAGAATTACGGTAAAGTTGTTGCTGTTTAAAGGGCAGATGAGACAAAAAGCGCGTCCCACCGCAGGCTATAGATTGATAGTAAGACTTATATTACAAGATGGACGGGAAATCAAGAAAATGAGAGAAAACTCAGGAAATTGCAGTCAGGAATGTAAAAAAATAAGAGCAAACGTCCTGCAATAGGAAAAAAACTATAAAGGGTCTGATTTACAAGGGAAATTTTCATCCAAACTGATAAAACAGGGTCTTAAGGGAAGAAAAAAACATACCTCAACCTTGATCCGGCAAAATGAGGGAAAGAAAGTTTAGTTTAAACTTGCGGTATTTATCCCGGGCGGGCTCTCCCGATTTTTACAAGATGCTGTAGGATCTTGCGGATTTCTGCAGGATCCATTATGACAGCAATAATTTCCATATCAGAAGAACATTTTGGACAGGTAAAGGCATGAACTTCGTAAATCTTTGCCAGAAGCCTTGCC